>NZ_JBEYTK010000001.1:0-317192 GCF_040643015.1 Micromonospora sp. NPDC047527
ATCTCCTCGTTCAGCGCCGTCTCCAGGACCGTCTTGGTCAACTGCCTGAGCAGCCCATCCGGGCCGGTCAGCGACAGGCCCTGCTCCTTCGCGGCCCTGACCAGCTCGACGGCGGCCTTCGCCTCCGCCGACGGCTCAGGCCGCTTCTTCCGTCCGGTCTGGTCGTTCAGTGTCGCGGTCATCACGGCACCCTCCTCACCAGGCACAACGCCCGGCAGGTCAGGCCGGAAACACCTTTAGATCCACAGACCCTTGGTGGCGAGTCGGGGACGGCCGAAGGCCGAGTTGGTGCTCAGTGATGCCGAGCGGGAGGCGTTGCTGAGCTGGTCGCGGCGGGCGAAGTCGGCGCAGGCTCTGGCGTTGCGGTGCCGCATCGTGCTGGCGTGCGCGGATGGTTTGTCTAATGTGGAAGTCGCGGCGCGGTTGGGTGTCGCCAGGCCGACCGTGGGTAAGTGGCGCTCGCGGTTCGTAGCGCGCCGGCTGGAGGGACTGGTGGACGAGGACCGGCCGGGCCGGCCGGCGTCGATCACCTTGGACCAGGTGGAAGACGTGGTAGTGACCACCCTTGAACAGACGCCCCGCAGCGCCACGCACTGGTCGCGGGCGTCAATGGCCGCACGGTCGGGACTGTCGAAGTCCACGATCGGACGGATCTGGCGCGACTTCGGGCTCAAGCCCCACCGAACCGACACGTTCAAGCTCTCGACGGACCCGCTGTTCGTGGACAAGGTTGTCGACGTGGTCGGGCTCTACCACAACCCGCCGCAGCGGGCGGTGGTGCTGTGCGTCGATGAGAAGTCCCAGATGCAGGCCCTGGACCGGTCGCAGCCGGTGCTACCAATGATGCCGGGCATGCCCGAACGACGCACCCACGACTACGTGCGGCACGGGACCACCAGCCTGTTCGCCGCGTTCAACATCGCCGACGGCACCGTCATCAGCCAACTACACCGCCAGCACCGCGCTATCGAGTTCAAGAAGTTCCTCACCGCCATCGACAAGGCCGTACCCGCCGACCTCGACGTCCACGTGATCTGCGACAACTACGGCACCCACAAGACCCCCGCGATCAAGGCCTGGCTAGCCAGCCATCCCCGCTTCCACATGCACTTCACGCCGACCGGCAGCTCGTGGATCAACCAAGTGGAACGCTGGTTCGGGTTCCTGACCGATCAGATGATCCGCCGCGGCGTCCACAAGAGCGTTGCCGCACTGGAGAACGACACCCGGGCCTGGATCAAAGACTGGAACCAGAACCCGAAACCGTTCGTGTGGACCAAGACCGCCGAGGAGATCCTCGACTCCCTCGCCAAATATTGTCAGCGGATTTCAGGCGCGGGACACTAGAGGTTCAAGGTCAACGGGCCGCCTTGGGCGGCGATCTACAGCTCGACGTGGGCTAACGTGTCAGCTCAAGCAGGAGTAGCGATGAGTCTGGTCGTCCATGGGTGTAGCCCCGGCTTGCGTCGTGCAACGTCGATCTGCAGAACTAGACTCGGGGGGCCGGCCCGCCGTCGGCGCCGCTGGACGAACGCCACGCCAACGGCGGCGAGGAACGCGACCGTCGAGACGGCGCGTGGTCCAGTCACCGACCGGCCAGCCCACGCAGCCCCGGCCGAACTAAAGAGGGTTTATGATCAAATTATATACGCTCCTTCCGCGCATCCGTTGTGCAGCAACGGAAGCGCCATCGCTCGCCCGTCAATTCGATCATGAACCCTCTTCAACTGGTCGTTACGCACTCATCGCAGACTGAGCCGAATCTTTCCCGGAATTCTCGACGCTTCGTCACTTCGCGGGTGAGCCAATCGTATGAACGTATGTTGATCATGTTTTGGGCCATGAGTTGGTTGAGTCTTGGCCGAACGTCGTCGGTTCGGTCGCTCGCACGTCCGATTATCAGCAAGCCAGGGGTTATATAACCCTCGATGCCGATCAAGCCAAGTCCATGCTCCGACCGCGGGCGCCGTGCCATATCCTGGTTATTGCCCAGCCAGCTGCGCCAATCGCTGATCTGGGCAATCCCTTTAGCCAACTGCCTGGCGGGCGTTCCGTCCCGTGTGAACAGTTTCTCCACCCGCGGACTTTCAAGTTCGATCAGCGTCCACTTAACGCCTGTGCTGTCTAGCCGCGCTGTCAGGAAGTCGGGCACGTACTTGCCTGCTAGAGTCACCCGCGGAAGCACCCAGCGGCACTGTGGACCAAGTTCTCCGACGAGCATGGCTGGATGCTTCTCGAGAAAGCCCTGCATGGGTGATTCATCCATGGCTCGGTCGAGTTCGGCCCGATATTCCGCGACTAGGGCATCGTCTACGTCGCCAACCGCATCATGAGCGCACATCTTTCGGTGGCCAGCGCGCCCAAACTCTGCATGGACTCGCCGCTCGTACTCATCCCAATCCATAGCGCTATCCTCCTCTGCGGCGGTTCCCGGATCTAGACTCAATGCCGTTCAGATAGGCCGTGCGTCGAGGTCATCGTGGTGAGCTGACGTGGATAGTGGTGGCCGGTACGGTGGCTGGCCGTGACGTCATCGGTGGCAGAGGCGGGACCGCGGGATCGGCTGACCGACCATATCGAGCTGGGTGTATTGTCGTCGCGGTTCGGTCGTGACCTCCTCGAAGAGGTCCTCAACCGGAGCGGTCGGCGTGAGCAGCGGCCCCGGCGGCTGCCGGCGCACGTGATGATCCGGGTATGTCATCGCGATGGGCCTGTTCTCGGCCGAGTCGTATGACGAGGTGATGCGCCGGTTGGTCGGGAACCTGCGCAGGCTCGGTTCCTGGGACGACAGCTGACAGGTCCCCGTGAAATCGGCGATCACCCAGGCCCGGCAGCGACTCGGGCCGCAACCGGTACGAGCGCTGTTCGAGCGGGCGGCGATGGCGTTGGTGATGACGGCATAGCGCGCAGGCGCCGGCAGCGGCCGTCACGGGATCAGTTTCCGGGGACCCTATGCACCACGACGCCGGCCGCGAGGAGGTAGTCGAGCCCCTTGGTGTCGATGTAGTCGTCGATATAGAGGACCTCGCGCAGTCCGGCCCGGACGATGTGTCGGGCGCATTCCAAACACGGACAAGTGCTGCAGATCATGGTGAGGTCATGCAGCGACATCCCGCGAGCGGCGGCTGACCTGATTGCGTTTGCCTCCGCGTGCCGGGCGGGGCAACGGGGACCATCCCGGTCCAGAACCGCGCCGGTACACCAACACTGACCGTCCTCGGGCCGAAGGTCGTTTATCCCCGCCGTGACTTCGTTGCCATCTGGGTCGAAAATTGCCGCGCCTACCTGCCGCACTCGGCAGGTAGATCCTTGTGCGAGCTCTAGTGTCCGCCGAACCGCGGCCGAGCGAGCGTCGCCGGATCGTCCGGCGGGGTCCATGGCAAGAGCGCGGTACAGCCTCGCGACGTGCTGCCATGCCCTGTGCTCCGTGGTGGCCATGGCGTAAACGTCCCGGAGTGGATCCCGGGCCAGGTCCACTGCCACAGATAAATCCGTGACGACCTCGGCCCTGACTATGTTCGCCCGGAACGCTTCGACTGCTAGTGTTGAGCGTTGCACTCGTGCGTAACTTTCCATCAGTGCAGCGGTGAAGACATTGGCCCGTTCGCCGCTCACGACGGAGGATTTTACGAAATCGTATTCGGCAGCGCCGAGCGTGCTGTGTTCGAAGTCGACTAGGGCCACCAGGCGGGGTACGGGACTGGTATGGACGATGATGTTGTCCCACCCGAGGTCGCCGTGCAACAGCACCGAAGGGCGGCGCTCAATCGACGCTGACCCCCACCGCACGACCAGCACGTTTTGGTCATCCGTCAGCACTCCTACGGCCCGCGCCTGATCGGCCAACTGGGCGAGCGAAGTGCTGCGCTGTCGGGGGATGCGTCGTATCCGCCGGTCTTCCGGCGATGCGCTCAGCCGGTGGGCAAGTGCGTGCAGACGATCGAGCAGGATGCCTGTCTGCGCCCCGATGGACGCGACCTGGTCCATGGTCAGCAGGTTGATGACTTCGTCCAACGGCGTGCCGTCCACGCCGGTCATGACGACATATGAGATCGGTCGATCCGCGGCCAAGTCGTCGGCGCCGCCCCATGCGACCGGCTCCGGCACCCCTATGTCGGAATGGTCGTGCGCAAGCGACATGACCGAGAACTCCGCGGCGGCCCGCTGTTGATGTCGGTCACCCGAATATATTTTGATAACGTATCGACGCTCCCGGCATGTCAGCCAGTATTTGATGTTGGAGATGCCTCGGTTGATCCTCTGGACATCGTTGCCGACGAAGTCGGGAAACACCGTCTGGATGATTTCCGCCACTGTCTCTTTCTCACGTGGCATGAAGCGTGTGAACATCAGCTGCGGTTATGTATATGGGACGGGACGCGTACGGTCCGCGTCGCGCAGTCGGCCGATGATTAGGGACGTTGAAATGCCAGGCGTGTACGGGACAATACAGATCCTGCCCCCGTAGCTGGCGACCACACCCGCCTCTGGGCCGCGCATGACATCTGCCTGGTTGTCTTTGACGTACACGTCGGGGCGGATTTGCCGCACGAGACCTACGGCGTTACTGTCCGGGCATTCCACCGCCGCATCCACGATTCTGAGGGCACCGACGAGGCGGACTCGATCGACGAATGGAAAGAAAGGACGGCCTCTGCCCTTGTACGCGCGGATGTGCCGATCCAGGTGCACCCCAACGACGAGGACGTCGCCGTGCGTCCGGGCGTTCTCCAAGAATGTGATGTGGCCGGTGTGGAGCAGATCGAACGCGCCGTGTGTAAAGACGATCGAGCGACCCTCCTGGCGGTGGGCTGCGCAGAGGTCGGCGATGTTCTGAGTGGTCATACGATATGCCTTTCGTCGGGCTCACTGATTACACACCGGAAGCCCACGAGGTGGAATTGGCTGCTAATGAAGCTGCGGTGTCTCGCAGCGCCACGCACCCAGAGTCGGTCGGCCGCCCAGCCTCCGCCCTTGCACACCTTCAATTTGAGCCGCTCGTCGAACCAGCTGTCGACCCATTCCCACACGTTCCCGCCCATGTCCCAGCACCCCACCGGGCTAACCCCCCGCGGGAAGGCGTCGACCGGCGTGCTGCCCCCGAGATTCAGATCATCGGTGTTGCAGGCGCCGGAGTCCCACTCTTCCCCCCACGGGTAACGCCGCCCATCCGTACCGCGGGCGGCGCGCTCCCACTCCAGCTCAGTCGGCAACTCCTTGCCCCACCAACGGGCATACGCCTGGGCATGGCCGAAGTTCAGGTTCACAGCGGGGTGCTGATCCGTGTCCTCCGGGAAGGTAAAATTGGGATCGAACTCCTGATACTCCGCGTTGGTCACCGGAAAGACGTCGATCAGGAACGCGCCAAGCCGCTCGGACCGTCTCGGGACTTCGCCCTCGAGACGAGACGGATCGATCGAGTAATGCGATATCAACTGCTCGATCTCCTCGTGAGGCGTCCCAGCGATGAAGGGTCCCGCCTCCACGGCTACCATTCCCTCCCGCGCCCGGGCCCTGATCGCCGATACCGCACGGCGGCTAAACGCTGCGTGGCCAGCGTCCCCTGTTGACGCCAGATGTGTGAGGCGGCCGAACAGGTGAGGATTCCCGTGTGTCCGCAGGACTGCCAGCGCCTGGTCGGTGAGGGCCGCGAGGCCGAGGTAGCCAATGGCATACGTGCAGAGCTGCAGCGAGATCCGTCGGAGTCGCGTTTCTTCGAGGGCCTGTCGAAGAAACTCCTCAGTCCGTCCGTTGCCCAGGTTGAGTCCCAGCCATCGCTCGAGGTTCATGTCGTTCTGGATCGAGCAGAGCAGGCCGTAAGCGGCCTCCTCGCCGGTCAGCTGAGGGCCGATGTGAGGGAGTTGCTCGTCGACGATGCGGAACCGGTCGGCGTCCATAACCGTGCCGTGTCGTTGCCATGTCTCCAGTTCCTGACCCAGGAGGTGCAGCGCCGCCTTCTGCTGGATCTCGGCGTCCGCGAGCCAGCTCCTGATCTCATGGGCCAGGTAGTCGTGGGTTAGCTCGAATCTAGTCCCGTACGCGTCCTCCACCCGTCTCACCAGCCGGTCGTTGATCAGCCGGCCAAGGACGTCGTCGATGTCCCGCTGGCTGCGCCGGAAGCGGTGTTCCATCGTGTCGATGGTGATGCTGTCCTTCGTACCGTGCGACGTGACGAGATGCTTCAGCACGACAATGGCGAGTGAGCGGCGCCGGTGCGGCAGCCGCCGGATGACCTCGTTGGTGTAGTCGCCGAGTACCCCCCGGGCGCCACCAAGGCGGTCATAGGCTTGCGCCGGTATCACGCCGCCGGTCGCCAGGCCAGCCAGTTGGTCGCACACAATCTGCAGCTGCGGCGGCTCGACGCCTTCGAACGTCAAATCGGACACGATTCGCTCGGCCAGGCCTTGCTCGTAGGCGAGCCCGCACTGCTCGGCGGGCTTCACCACGGCGTCGAGCGCCTGCGTGGAGGTCAACGGAAGCAGCCGCAGGTAGCTACGGAATACATCGGGCACATAGTTGTCCAGCCCGGAGACCAGCGGCAGGTAATCCTCGCGAATGGACAGCAGGAACTTGATCGGTACGTACGGATTGGCATGCAGCAGGCCCAACTCTCGTGCGAAGTCCGCAATGACTTCCCGACCGTGGTGCACGAAGAGTTCCTCGAACTGGTCGAACGCGATGATCAGCCGCGCATCACGCCTCAGCAACTGCCGCGTGGCGAGATCGTCAACCGGTTCGCTGCCAGTCACGGAACCATCTTCGGGCAAGCAAGATCGCACCGTTGCCCGCAGTGTCTCCACGGGCTCCTGGATTAGCCGAGCCGAGGCGAACACAAAGCCGTGCGCCCGGGCTAGCGGGCGGAGCCCGGCGTTTATGAGCGAGGTCTTGCCAGTGCCGGACATGCCGTACAGGAGCGTTAGACGACTCGAAAGGATTTTCGAGAAGAGGTTGCGACACTCAGCCTCCCGGCCGAAGTAGATCTCGGCGTCGTCTTCCTCGAAGTAGTCCAAGAACTTATAAGGGCGGCGGTTTGGCGGCTGTCGCCGAGCCACGTTCGCGGCTGCAACGGGGACGGCCGAACCGGCGAGGCGTACAAGCAGATCCGTGACACCGTCCTCCCGTACAGGGACGACTCGCAAGTCCTCGCGGTAGGGCGTGTCCGAGGACGCGGTGTCGCCTCGCGCTAGCACCCAGTTGGCAGCGCCGCGCCGATCCAGCGGACGGATGAGCGAGGTGTACCAGACGGCGAGGTCGTCGGCGAGGCCGTCGTACCCCACGAAGGCGACCGTGCGGGTGCTGAGCAGCGTCGTCAGCGCGCTGCTGGAAGCCCAACGGGACAGACACTGTCGCTCAACATCCTGCCGACTCAGCAGGAGATCGTCCGGCTCGTCGAAAGAGCCCGCCAGGCTGACGTAATACTGCGACTGCGAAGACATTTCCTCTGGCGCATCGCGTGGGCGGTCGATTACTTGCCAGCCGGACGCACGCAGAACGGACTCGACGGCCGGATCGGGGTGCGTAGCGAGGAGGATCTGAACGGGGGAGGTTAACACCTGCCGAAGCGCCATGGGCAACGGTTGTTGTCGTTCGGCCAGGGCAGCACGGACCTCTGCGACAAGGTGCGAGCGGCCGAAGCGATACGCGAAGTGTTGCAGGAGTTCAAGCTGGCCGAGGCCGCCACCGAGGAGACCGCCGGAGGTCGTAAGGATTCGGTCAAGCCGCGCCCGGACCCGCTGGGCCGCTGGCAGCAGCGCGGGCCCGACGAATACGACGAGACCTGAACCGTCCAAGCTGGCAGGTCCGCCAAGCACCTGGCCGGTCGCGTCGGCGCCTTTCAGCGCGTGTGCTCTGTGTAGGTAATGCTCACAGATGATCTGCACGAGTTCCTTGGCCGTGCCGGCGAGGTCGCGTCGCTCGCCGGTGAGGTGCAGCCCACGTGCTCGCAGTAGTTCGAGCACCGTGCGGGGCATACCGTCGTGTGCAGAAACGTGTGACTCGTAAATCGGGACGCCAGGGATGTGCCGTCGGGCCGACCGTTCGATCTCATCCAGCATGTCGTCGTCGCGCATGGCTGCGGCGTTCAGTACGAACAGGTCGGCGTCGAATCCAAACGGCTCCTGGCCGTCCGCCACCGAGGGGGCCATTCCTGCCGGTTGCCGGACGACGTCACAGCCTTCTCTGCCCAACCGGTTGGCTAGTTCCTCGACCAGCACGCCGCTCGTCCGAGCGCTGTGGAGTAGCCGTACTCGTGCCCACGACGTGGGCATGAAGGGTGCGGATCGGGCCATGTCGCCGTCTCCCGCACCTGGCTCGATCGACTGGCGCCTGTCAGGGCTGGTGGTCCGGGACATATTCCGCCCGGGGCCCGTCACCTTGTCGAGGACGTCCACCAAGGTCAGATACTCGCGCCGGATATGTCGCTCACGTTCCCGGCGAATCGCCAGGTCCAGGTCGAGGCAGTCGAGGCAGACCTCGACGATGCGCGCGACCATGGCCCCGTCTGGGGCGCGTGCACGCTTACCCAGTTCGAGATCCGAAAGGGCCGATGTACCGAGGCCAATCTTGGAGCCAAGCTCCTGGAGACTGAGGCCGGCCCCCTCGCGCAGGCGGCGAAGTGCGCCGCCGAAATCGCGCCGCAGGTCGGCGGCGAGCGATCGGCCTTCTTCTCCTGCTCTGTCGGTCAAGGAAACTCCTGTGGCTTCCGCCGCTGTCCGTTGTCGTCCGCAGCGTTCCTGCGAAAAGGGCTGGTGGCGAGCCGCTGAGCTGCGCAACCTTTGCGCTCGTCCATCGCTTTCCGCAGTCCCATCGGGTGGACGCCCCGCGGCTGGATCGTCATCCACATCAACCGTTCTTGGAGGTGTGGCATGAAGACTATGGAATTGGTGGCGACAGCGCTACAAGCGGTGTCCGCCTGCCTCTCCGCACTGCTCACTGCGGTGCAACTGCAGCGGTTCATTCACCAGAGTCGCAGTCCCAGGGACGAATGACGTCTCAGTGCCATCTGAACGGGTGCGCCTCCAGGTGCGCGCCGACGCGGCTGCGGAACCGCGTGTCCGAGGGCTGCCGTCGGGCGGTAGCCGAAGGCGAAGGTGTCCCAAGCGGTTATGGACGCCCGGCAGACGCCCGGGCGCCCACAACCGTCGGACGCTGCATGCCGGTCGGCAGGTCAGGGCTGGCGTAGCGGTGGAAGCGGGTAGGTCGCTTCGATGATCGACAGGCACACCCGATGTGGTGGCGCAGATCTTTTTGGTGCCACCGGCAGGATTCGAACCTGCGCTTCCGGCGGGGCGGCGCCGATCGCTACCACTCCGTGCTCGCTGAAACCTCCAATCGTTATCAGAGGTTGACGGCGGATTCGGTGTCGGGACCGGTAGCGGATGCGTTGCCGTTGGACGTCAGTAGGCGACGGACATGCCTCTCGGATACGCCGGCCTCTCTGGCGATGTCCGCGGGGCGTGCGTCCGGACGTTCTGCCAGCATTGTTGCCACAACGTCCGCCGTCGGACTCGAACGGCGACGACGGCGGACGCCGTGTGACGCATCAGTAGGCGACACATCCTGGGCGAGAGGGTCCGGCCCATCGGCGGGATAGGGCGCCGGCTCGGCAGGAGCTGCGAGCGATTCTTTCAGGGGAACGGATGCAGGGTCGTCGGTCCGGTCGTCCGTGTCGCCGTCGTGCGTAGCCGGGTTGGATGGTTTGGCACGGGAGAGCATCTCGACCACGAGCAGCATTGCCACGGCGGGCCACGCTGCGACGATGCGCGCGCCGATGGTGGGTTGGGCGGCGGCGATGTTCGCCGCGACGCTGGCCGCCACACCTGCCATGAATGCGATCCGCGCTGACCAGCGGACACGATGCCCGTTGTGTTTGTCCTCGACCATCGCGGCGGATGCCACGATGAGCATCCCGTCGACCGAGAGTGGCAGGACGTAGGCGACCTCTGGACGTTCTCCGTACCGGAGCGCGACGTGGACCATGTGACTCCAGGAGGACCACGCCGCGATCGTCGCGACGGCCGCCGTGCTGACATTCCGGGCGACACGGGTTGGTGTCATTGGTCCGCCTCGACCCGCAGCCGCCGTCCGATGGTCCGGACCTCCTCGACGTCCACCGCCGGACGTCCGCCGATGGTCAACCGGGTCTGGATGTCGGTCCATTGCAGCCACCTCCGGACCACGTCCGCCGGGTCCAGCCCGGTGGCGGCGGCGATGTCCGATAGGTCCGCTCCGGCGCGTAGCGCGGCGTGGATGGACATCGGCTGCCACCGGGTCCACCACGACACGACCGCTGCGGCGAGCGCCAACTCCGCCAGCACATCGTCCAGTCTCGGTACCGCCGGCCGCCGGGTGGCGTGATCGTGCAGGTCGAGGAGCACCCGGAAGGGATTGATCCGCTCGGCATCGATGTAACGGATCGGCGGCCGATCATGTTCGTCCGTCATCGCCGCTTCCCCTCGGGGAGGAAGGCGTTGAGCATCGAAACGGTCCGTACGAAGGTCTGATACGCCTCCGGCTCGGTGACGAGGCTGTCGGTCAGCGAGTCATGTAGGTGAGCGACAAGCTCGATCACGAACTGCGATCGCACCGCCTTCGGCGTCGACCAAGTCAGCGCCTGCCAGAGCGCCTGACTGAACGGATCACGTTCGCCCAGACGGGCGAGCATGGCATCGAGCGAGTGGGGTTCACGGGTCATCGGGAACCACCCCGACTCCGTGACCTGCCCAAAGGCAGGGGCAGCGGATCACCGGCGATCGTGGCTACCGGGTTCGCATGGTGATGCCTCCGGCCCACCAGCGATCGTTGCTCGGATCTGGTGGTTCACGTCGCCGCCGAAGCAGCCTGCAGGCACTGGTAGACCTCGAGGTCATCGAGCCTGTCCATGCGGACGTAGACGTGCTCAACCGCGGGCATCGGAAACTTGCTCGGCTCGACGTAGAAGCGTGTCTGAGGCAGCTTGACTACCGCCGGCGGGCTGCCGTCGGCGACGACCTCCACTGGCATCAGTCTCCCGTCGATCGGTCCACCCAGAAACCACGCCTCTACCGCCGCCATCCGGTCATCATGCCGAACGTACCGAGTCTGGGGCAGCACGGCTTTTCGGCGTTCCCCATGCCTGAGAGATAGGGATTACGTTCAAGGCCGGAGTCGATGGCCGGACTGTGGCACGGGGGACGGATGACGTATTGGCTGAACCTTTTCACCGTCGAGACCTGGTGGGAGTTCAAGGACGCCGGCGGAACCCTGTCGGGATTCAGTGGCCGCCGTTGGAACACCGCTCAACGCCTTCAACCCGGCGACCGGCTGCGACCGATTACCGGTACCGGTACCGGCTGAGCCGCCGGCAACTGCTGGAGTGCGTGGCGCCGCTGTGGCTGATCGACTGGATCCGGGCGGACATGAGCCGCCGGGCCGGCGTGAACTACCTCGACGTGACCGACGAGCAGATCACGGCGCGGTTCACCCGTCGGCATCTGCGGCCGCAGCTCGTCTACGACTGGCAGGACGGGTACGCCGACGTGGGCGGCAACGGCCTCGGCGGCAGCGCCGCCCCGGGCCAGTGGCGGGGCACCGCGGACCTGCTGATCTACGCGCCAGGCACGTGGGTGAAGGGCTCCAAGCCGATCATCGACCTGTCGGCGGTCTACGACAGCACGAAGCTGAAGGACAACGAGTACATCGCGCTGTTCACCGAGCAGGCGATGCTGCTGGTGAAGCGGTGTTTCGTGTCCTACAAGGTGAGCGTGCCGCTGTGCCCGACGGGCGTCACCGGCCGCACCGTGGCGTTCGACTGCTCGGCGGTCTGAGCTACCCGTTTGACGGGGCCGCGCCCAGCTGGGGCGCGGCCCCCCGCCACGGAGGAGATGACGGGTGACGCAGCCCCTGGTGTATGTGGACGCCTCGGCGACGACGCTGTACCGCTTCGGGCTGTTCGCGGCGGCCGCCGTGGTCGACCCCGCCGACCAGCGCGAGTTCCAGGCTGGGGTGGAGTGGGAGCCGCAGCGCGGCGACGCGCCCGCGCCGACGAGCGCGGCGACGGCCTCGGACCCGGCCCGCGCGCCGATGGCGCTGCCGGACGGCGTGCCGTCGGTGAAGTCGGCGTGATCCGGCTGTACGCCGGCCTGACCGGCCGGTCGGTGGCCCGGCCGGACCTGCTCGACCGGGCGCGGCGGGCGATGGGCCAGGTCGAGCAGCAGTCGCTGGAGCACTACGTGTGGACCGGCGAGGCCGGGAGCGAGGAGTTCCTGGCGGCGGCCGACACGGAGGTCCTGGCGGGGTCGGACGTGGCGCCGGTGCCGCTGGAGGAGGGCGTCGGCCGCTGGAGGCGCACATCGCCGACCGGGCCGGCGTGCTCGGCGTGCTGTGGGCGCCGCGGTGGACGTCCGGGTGGTTCCAGGGCAAGGGCCTGACACGGATCGAGGGTCCGCGCATGGTCGCGCCGCTGGGCGACAAGGCGAGCCTGGCGGTGTTCCGGAAGCGGCTGCTGTCCACCGACGACAGCTTCGACTTCACCGACGCCATGGGATCTTCACGCACGTGTGTGAGGAGTGGTCCGGCCGCCCTACTGGATCGGGCAGCGCCTCCTGACCCTGGCGATCAAACGCTGGCCCAAGTTCCACGGGGCGATGCTGCTACCCACCGGCCGGGAGCCGCTGGACCTGCCGCTGCCGTCGCTGCTGGACGTGATCTCCGCCTGGTGGGTGGACGGCGGCACCGAGAAGGACGTGGCGGGGTTCCGGCAGGCACTGGAGGCGCCACCGGCCACGGCGGAGCTAAAGAGCCGGTCCTTCCTGGGCTGCACCTCGTTGAGCATGGCGGTATGCGCGCTGACGGCAGGCATTGGAGCAGAAAGCCCGGTCGCTGCGATCGCGCGGGTTTAGAGGTCGTCCGCATCCCGACCGCGCACATAATCTCGGCAACCATTCCACATGAAATGGGATCCGATACTCCCGCCTGAACGCGCGTGCGAGGTGCGCCGGCAGCACTGGCTCTGGCAGACGCCGGGCCAACGTGTAGATCAAGCTGTAGAGCCTCATCATGCCCAATGAAGCATTGACATTAATACTGGCGCGTCGGCGGGCCCTGTAGTACCGGCGCTGGCGGCACTTGTCCGAGCAATACCGGCGGTCTCTCCGGCTGCGGTCTGGAAGCGGAGCCCGACAAATCTGGCACTGGCGCTCAGTAGCCGTCACGGCCACAGCGTAGAGCGTTACGGCTAAATCTCACGGCTGTCGGCCTTCGTGTTGCCGTAACAAGGCGCGACGAGCAT
Organism: Micromonospora sp. NPDC047527; assembly: GCF_040643015.1. Lineage (NCBI taxonomy): Bacteria > Bacillati > Actinomycetota > Actinomycetes > Micromonosporales > Micromonosporaceae > Micromonospora > Micromonospora sp. NPDC047527. Next base: position 13,268 of record NZ_JBEYTK010000001.1, read on the forward strand.
TGCCTACCCCGTGGTCCTGTCGAGATAAGTGGGCAGACCCATCCGCGTCGGCCTCCACGATTCCTTTGAGAGCCACGACGGAAGGAAGTCGATGAACCTGCGCACTTTGGTGATCTTGGCGGTGAGTGTAGGGGCCGGAATCGGTCTGGGCAGTGTCACTTCGGTGGAGGTTGGATTCTCCGGCGCCCTCGGGATTGCGACGCTTCTTCACGCGCTGGTTGAGCCGAAGACGGTCGAGAATCCGGACACTCCGGATCGTGTCGCAAGCAGTCGGCTCACTGACCGCTGACCGGGCGATCGTCGAGCACTGATGGGACGCGGGTGTCAGGCACGTCGTCGGGTTCGCCTGCGCGCCGTGCAGCATGGAGGGCTCCGTAGAGAAGGAAGGTGGCCGATCCGGGCCGCCCTCCCTCCAATCTGGGATCAGCGAAACCATCGCCCCGGAACAGTGTGCTGACCGGCTCGCGCCGGGGCGGCGGCGGCGCCTCGCCCGCCGGCGCCGACGCCAGGAACGGCAGGTATCGGCGGAGGAAGTCGTCGACGCCGGGGATCGCGAGGACGCGGGTCACCGCGGCCGCCACGGCGAGGGCCTGGGCGACGAGCGGCACGGCCTCGATGCCAGCGGCGGCGGCGATCGTCGGCAGCAGCGACAGCAGGGCGATCACGGCGGCGAAGACGGTCCGGGCGACGGCCCGCCACGGGTGGCGGGTCTGCGTCGTGGGGGCGAGCTGCTTCGGGATGCTCATTGTCTGTCCCTCTTCGGGATCGGGTCGCACGCACAGGTCCAGCAGCGGCACGCACACGACGGCCGGGCTGGGTTCGGGTTGGGCGGCGGCGGGCCGGACGCTGGTGGCCTGGGTGGGCCCGGCGGTCCGGATGGACCGGCCGGGCCGGGAACCGGCGCCGGGCTGACGCCTCGACCCGGCTGCCGGCCGGCTGGTCGCCGCCGCCCGGGCCGCCCGCCGGCGGGCGCGTCGACGGGCGCGGGTCGGGGGCGGTGCAGCCGTACCGGCGGCGCAGGTCCTGCACCGGCTCGTCACGGGGCGTGAGCCGGTCCAGGACGACGCACAGGTCGCGTCGGGTCTGCTCCAGCCGGGCGTCCCGCGCCTTCGCCTCCGCGGTGGCCTGCGCCCGCCGCTGGGCCAGGTCCCGCTCCAGCGCGGCGACCCGCCGGTCCATGGAGGCGTCGGCCAGGTTGTAGGCGATGGTGGTGGCCGCCGCCGAGCACAGCAGCGGCAGCAGCGCGTACAGCGCGAGCAGCCGCGCCAGCCGGCGGCGGTCCCTGACCACCTCCGGCTCGGCGGCGCCCGCACCAGCCGCTGGGTGTCAGCGTTGGGGCTGGTCACCGTCCGACCTCCAGTCGAGCTGGTCTGGGTCGAGGCTGGCGGCGAAGACGCCGAGCCGCAGCCGGGCGTACATGTCCTGATAGCGGGTGAGCTCCTGCTCCAGGAACTGCACCCGCTGCTCCAGGTACTGCAACCGCTCGTCGACCCGTTTGTCGAAGTTGGCTTCCCGCTGCACATCGGTGGTGCGACGTGTGCCGAGCAGCGCCAGCAGCGCGGTGACGAGCGTCGCCAGGACGGCGAGGACGCCCATCGTCACGCTGATGCCTGAGACGTCCTCCTCGTAGAGCCACTTGAAGGCGCTGCGGGCGGCGTCGGAGACGTCCTGGCGGCCGGCCTGGTCCTTGCCGATGATGCAGACGCCGATGTTCTCGGTGTTGTGGCCGGCGCAGTGCGCGCCGAGCGTCGTCCACCCGCGGCCCTCGTAGAGCAGGCCGGTGACGCTGTTGATCAGGAAGTTGTAGCCGATGTCCGACCAGCCCTTGACCCGCATGTGGTGGTCCTGGATCTGGCGCGGGGTCTGCGTCGCGCTCGCGGCGGAGTAGTGGCCCATGAACCCGGTGCGCTTCGATCAGGGCACGGTGGAGCGGGACTCGGGTGGACGGGCGCCCCATTCGGCGCGGCTGATGATGTCCACTGTGCGTCCTCCCGGCAGCGTGGATCGGTCTGTCGGGGGACAGCGGCTCTTACGGTAGCGGTTGGCGGAGTACTGGCGCACTTCTGTCAGCCAGCGTCGTCTTGAGCGAGCGCTGGAGACCGACTCGACAAACGATGCGACGGTGAACGCTCGTTAGCCTGCGTTCTGTTACCTCCACCGAGGGGCGGTGAGAACCGGCAACATCCGGTCGAGCACGAAGCGGAGCAGTGGTCGGCGCGCGCGTAGGGCTTCGAGCTTCTGTTCGTCGTCGCGGGTGTCGTTGAGTTCGACTAGCCAAATGCGTCCGTTCCCGCCGGTTCCCGTGCGTCCGCTTTCCTCTCCCACCACGAGGTCGTCCGGCCGGGCAGCGTGCAAGACGTCGAGGATGGCGCGCTCTGCTTCGATGTCGGCCGTCGTGGCGAAGTCTCCGGCAGACTTCTCGAAGCGTGTCAGCGATGACCCGTAGTGCGAGCGCACGATCGCTGCGCCGGCTTCCGCGGCTTTGATGACCAGATCTCGGTCGGTGATCGACATGCACGCACGATAGATGCCGTCCTGGCTACATTGCGCGCCTCGATCGGATATCCGGATCTGCCGCGAACAGCGCGCTCGTCGGGCAACACGGCGGCGCCGTCCGTACGGCCGCGCGAAGCGCTTCGAGCAGTCACCGACCCCTGGTCCCTGGCCCCTTCCACGGCCGGCGTCCTGCCCGGCACCGCGCTAACCTGCCGCGCATGGTTTACCGCGTCGGGGACGTGCTGCGCATCTCCTGCCCGTTCACGCCAACGGTTGCCATTGGCGTCGACGAGGCGTACGTCAGCGTCCGCTGGCCCTGGTGGGAGATCGACCCGGACGCGGAGGGCTCGTGCTGGAACGGCGTGGTGGCCCTGGGCCGTGCCGATCCGGACGAGCTGTACGTAACCGACCCGCCTGCCCTGCGCCTCGCACCCGGTGATACCTGTCGGGTCGGTATCCCGGCGCGGATCATCCACGTCATCGAGGTTCACGAGTACGATCCGCCGCAGGAGACGGGCTGGCTGCCCCGCCCGGGCCTGAGCCTGCTCGTCCTGCGCGCCGGTGAGGCTCCGGATGCGGCATCGGAGTTCCAGGGCACGAGCATCGAGCCCGGCGGCGGTGTTCCGTTCACGCTCGAACTGCTCTTCCGGCCGTACGCCTTCCTGAAGGCTGGCGACGACGTCGCTGACGCCGATGGTCGTGCCTGGCGCTTCGACGGTCCATGGACCTGGACCGCTTACGACAGCGCTGGCGGCGTGCCCGCGTGGCCCCTGACCCTACTGACCGGCGGAGTGGATCCGATGGCCGTCGCGACGGCGACCGCTACCGGATCCCACGAAGCCGAAGCCAGCCGCTGGCGCCGAGCGGCCGGCATCCAACACGAAACCTCGCCCCGCTGAACAAGCCACAGCGCCGGAGCTATCCGCAGCCCGGCTCAAGCATCCGAACCTGCCGCTGAGAAGGCGCGGCGATCCGTGGGCGTGCTCCCCGATCGGCCTATGCGGCTGCGGGAGCCAGCACTGGTGTCAACCTCACGAGCGGTCGGCGGTCGGCGGCCCCGGTGCGAGCCCGGTCTAGTGGGAGCAGGTTGGGCGCAGCGGGGTGCCCGGAACAGCCTTGAACTGCGTACAACTGCATCGAACGGAGCTCAACTGCACCCGCCCCTGCCTGCGGCTCCACGCTGCCGCAGGTCAGAGTCAGTGCGGCGTCCTGATTCACACCGAAGAGGTCGGAGCGCCTGCCATGATCGTCCGGTTGCTGGATTGCTCAGCTATGCGGCCAGCCACGAAGCTATGGAAGTGGCAACTTTCATACTGACGTGGGACGGAAGCGAGTCGCGGTGATGGCCAGCCGGGACTTCATCCGTGAGTCGATGCAGTAGCCGACGATCCGGTTCGACCACATGTCCTTGATGGCGCAGAGGTAGAGCTTGCCGTCGCCGGTGCGGTGTTCGGTGATGTCGGCCAGCCACAGCCGGTTCGGGCCGTGGGCGGTGAAGTCGCGTTTGACGAGGTCGTCATTGACCGGCGGCCCCACCCTTGGACCTTGCCGCGCTTCTTGCGTTTGCCGAAGGCGCTCCACCAGCCGTTGTCCGAGCAGATCTTCCATGCGGTTCGCTCCGCCATGGCCTGTCCGGCGTTGCGGGCCTCGTCGACCAGAAACCGGTAGCCGAATTCCGGGTCATTGCGGTGGGCGTCGGCCAGGGCGTTCGCGCGGTGAGCGGCGACGAGTTCGGCGTTGCCGACCGGCTGGGCGAGCCGCCGGTAGTAGGGCTGACGAGCGATGTTCAATACCCGCACGCGGACGGCGCTCTTGGACCAGGCGATGCCGCCGCGGTGGGGGTTGCGGGCGCGGCCGTGTGCTGATGGACAGGGCACGTGGTCGGCGGTGAGTCCCTCGGCAATGGCGAAGAGACCGAGACCGGTGAGGAACTCGGTGAAGATCCGCCCGACGATCGGTTCGGTCTGCTCGTCGGGCGTGAGGCCCTTGAGGCGTTTGCCGTCGGCCGCCTTGGCGGGGTTGGGGTGGGGTCCGAGGTCGCGGAGGGTGTAGCCGTAGGGCGGGCGTCCACCGAGGTAGCGGCCTCGAGGAGGGTCTGGGCAGCCATCCCCTGCCAACCCCGCCCCACCAAACCGATCACCGCTTGACGAAACCCATAGGGACACCCCCCCCGTAGCAAAGCAACGATCGCCACCACAGAGGCCGCTAGGCTCACCGACCTAACCGGCGTTACTACCCCGGGCGAAGGTCACTGTCCTCCCGCGGGCGCGTCGTATAGGACGAGGGTAGCGGTCTCTCGGCGACCTGAGTGTCCGTTTCATTACTCACCATTGCATCGATGGGGCTCGTTCGCTTGGCTTATTCCCGCCATCACTGCTGACCAACAAATGGGGGAGCGACATATGCGTGGTTTCACGCGCCTGCGCCAGCGTGGGCAAAAAGGCCTCATCCTCACCACCGTCGCGGTCGTCGCCGCACAGGTCTCCGTCACGGCACCCGTGCGAGCCGAGGAGCGCGACTGGCGGGCCGAGGTCGCGGCGATCCCGACCACGCGGTACACACGCGACGCAAAACTGTCGATCACCGAGACCGAGGCGGCGGTCCGGTCGCACCTGGATGACCTCGGAAAGCGCCGCTATGAACCGGTCCTCGCCGACCTGCGCACCCGTTATTTTGATGGTGCCCGGCTCACCACCGCCCAGGACGGCGCTACGGCCTACGACAACCTCGCGCACCTGTCGTCCTACCTGCACAGTCGCGTCGGAAATGGCGACGTGTTCGTCGACGCGCTGGTGGGAGAGCTGTCGACGGTTCGTCTGCTGGCCGACGCCGCCGTCCAGGACGCCAACGCGACGATCGCACCGTTCCGCGCCATCGTTCCGCCGCCGCCGGCACCGTCGGGCCTCGAGCAGGCGTTCGGCGACCTGGAGTCCGGCCAGCGGTGGCTGACGAAGGCCGACGACCAGCTGCGCAAGGCCAACGCCGAGCCGGCCACCCGGCACGCGTCGAAGGCCTACGACAGCGCTCGCAACGTCCTGACCCGGTTCGGCATCACCTACACCGGCGACCGGGACGGCGACGGCATCGAGGACGGCGTCGAGCTGCGCTTCGGCGCCAGCCCGCTGCTCGCCGACTCCGACGGCGACGGGCTCACCGACAAGTTCGAGATCTACGGACTGACGCCGTGGACCCTGCCGAACAACGCCGACACCGACGGCGACGGCGTGCCGGACGGCCAAGAGGACCAGGACTCCGACGGCCTGACCAACCTGCGCGAGCAGGAGTTGGGCACCTCGCCCACTGAGAGCGACACCGACGGTGACGGCGTAAGCGACGGCATCGAGGTCAGCCGCGGCACCAATCCGCTGGTCGCCGACCCGCGCAACGACCCGCCGCTGGGCGGCGGCGCGCCGCCGATTGTGCCGACGCCTAACGAGACTGACACCGACGGTGACGGGCTAACCGACGTTGCCGAGGGTGAGGCGCTCACCGACGAGAACAACGTCGACAGCGACGGTGACGGGCTCTCTGACGGCGCCGAGGTCAACGACTGGGGCATCAACCCGCTCAACCCGGACACCGACGGCGACTCGCTGCGGGACGACTACGAGACCGTGCACGTCGAGGACCAGGGTCTCGACCCGAGCCGCCCGGACGAGCAGGTCAGCAAGTGGACCTACGTCACCGACTTCCTGCTGGGCATGTTCGCGGGCGACTTCTCACCGCGCGACTCGATGGCCTGGCTGTCCGGCAACCTGTGCTCGGGCGGGCTGAGCGCGATCCCAGTCGTGGGCTGGATCCTGGGCGGCCTGGCCGACCTGCGTGACACCATCGCCGGGCTTATCCAAGGCGACTGGGTCAGCGCCGGGCTCAGCATCCTCGGCGTGGTGCCCTACGTCGGCGATGCGATCGCGATCCCCGGTAAGGCCGCCCGCTTCGTGGTTCGTTTCGCCCACCGGATCGACGACACCCTGCGGTTCGTCACGAAGTACGACAAGATCCCGGACGCCGTCAAGGACGTGGCCCTCGACCTGATCCTGGGTGCGACCTACGACTACCTGACTGCGGGCGACGACACGCTCGCCGCCCGGATCCTCGCCGCCAAGTCCCGCTTCAGTGACAAGGACATCCGCGACCTGTCGCGCGGTGATCGCACGAAGTGGAAGGACATCGAGGACGCCATGAAGGCGCCCAACCATACGTCCGGCGACCCCATTCCTGCTCAGTACAACTGGCGGGACGGGGAGAACGCGGTGGCCGCCCTGCTGCAGGGCTGCATCAAAAACGTCAAGGTGCTCACGCCGGGTTACCCGCGCGCGGGCTCCAAGTGGCGCAAGCCGGACTGCATCGAGCAGGACCCGACCACCGGCGACGAGGTCTTCCACGAGGTCAAGACCGGCGTGCCGACGTGGACCGAGAGCCTAATCGACGAGTGCCTCAAGGACGCCTGGATCCTGACGTCGGCCGGCAAGGCGGCCCACGGTCACCAGAACGTCACGAAGGTACACTGGCACTTCGTCGCGCACGCGGGCTTCAACAGCATCGGCATCCACCCGCCGCTGCTGCAGTGCCTCAAGGACAACAACATCGAGTTCACCATCCACGCACCGAGCGGACCGTAGATGGAACTGGGCATCATCCCGGATCGCACCGAGCTGAGCAGGGCGGCCACGGTCGCCCTGCTCAGCCCCGTCCTGGGCTACCAGCCCGACCTGCGTGAGCGGGTGGCCGAGGGCGACTACGCCGAGCTGACCTGGACCGGCGACCGGATCAGCACGCAGTGGTTCATCCACCCCGGCCGGACCGGGATCGGCGAGCTGGTGGTGTCCGTCTTCGACCGGCATTCGATCGACGACGCGGCCGCGTTCCGGGCCGAGCTGGCGCCGATCGTCTCCGCGCTGCGGGAGCTGGCGCGCACCGCTGACGCCCGGCTCGTCGTCGAGGAGGGCGACTTCACCGACGCCCCGCTCGACGTGATTCTCGACCACGTCGCGCCGGACGGCGTCCTGCCACCGGGAATGGTGCGCGGCACCGTCACCGGCACGCCGGAGGAGTTCCTCCACCGCTACCTGGCGGCCGGAGACGGCCGTCTCAGGTGGCTGCGCGACGAGTCGGGGGTCGACCTCGACTTATCGAGGGACAGTCTCGCGGCGGTGTGGGACTGGGCGCTCGGCAGCCTCCAGCCGCGGCCAGTCGGTGCGCCGATCGAGAAGGTGGCGACCGGCAGCGGCTTCTTCCCGCGACCGACGAACGCGGTCCTGCCGATGTGGTACGGCCGTCACGCGTCGATGGCGCCCTCGGGCTGGTCCGACGACTCGCTGCGGATCATCGACGCGGTTGCGTTCTATGCGCTGGAGTGTGTCCGTCACGCGGTGCCGGGCACGGCGTGGCGCGTCGGCCACGAGGCGGAGTGGGGCTACCGCTACGAGGGCCTGCCGGTGCTGGGCGGCCGGGGTGCCGACCTCGAGCCCGTCCACGAGCTGATCCCGCTCGCCGGCCGGCTCTACAAGCAGCTCCGCGGGGACCCTGTCGTTGCCGCCGGCGCAGATCTTAGCGGCTGGTACGACGCTGCGGTCGGCGCGCGCGGCTAGAACGCGATCACCGGCGCTGTTGCGTTGGCGGATCGGTGGTTACGCCGAGCTGCGTCAGTGGGCACTGGTCAGAACGCGCAACGAAGTAGACCCGCTGACCGACGCTACCGAAGCCCGCCGCCCGAGAGTCGTAACGCGAACGTTTGCTGTCCCACCGCGCGTGGCTCAATCGAGCAGGAGGATCCCGCGCAGGCGTGCCCAGACCGGTAGGAAGCCGTCACTGGATAAGATTTCTGCTCGGCTCATCCTGCGCGGGGCGGTGCCGGTGTTCGCGCGGCGGTCTGCCTCCGCACGGGCGCATTCGGGTTGGGTCTGCGCGATCCAGCCGGTGACCACCGTTGGGTCGGCTCCGGCGTCGAGGGCGGCCCGGTAGCGCTCCAACTTGGCGTCGCGGGAGTCGACGAGGGCATCGCGGGCGGTCTTGTCGTCCCAGTCGATGACCGGCTTGCCGGTGCTGCGGTAGTCGTCACCGCCCGACAGCACCGCCCGTAGCCGCTCGGCCAGGTCACCGTCGGCGGCGGCGAGCAGACCCCGGATCGCTGAGCGGATCAGCGTGATCGTGTCCATCGTCGCGACCGCGTCATACAGGGGCGTGGAGTCCGGGACCCGCCGCCGGCCCACCAACCCCGCGGACCGAGCGGCGTCCAACGCCACCTCGAAGATCCGGTCCGGGCGGTCCGAACGGCGCAGCCGTTCCCGCATGTCGACCAGCACCATGTGGGCGAACCCCACCCGGCCCGCGCCGTCCCAGCCTCCCACTCCGGCGGCGTAACGCCAGCGGGCGTCGAACGTGAACCGGTCCACCGCCTCCCGGTCCGACAGCCCTTCGAGGCGTTGCAGCACCATCACGGTGGCCACCACCGACGGCGGCACCGACCGGCGACCCACCGCAGCGAACAGGTCGGTGAACAACCCATCTGGGAACAGCGTCTCCCGATGCTCGTGCAGGAACGCGAAGATCGAGTTGGCTGGTGACGCTTCGTCGCAGAATCGGCTCACCGGATCCAGCAGGTCCAGCTGCTGTGAAGCCACACCCAACGCCACACCAGCAAACTACCTGAAATAGATAGAAAACGATGGCCGCCACACCGGTGGCAGCCATCGTTTAACACCAGTCACCCTGGGGCGTGTCCTGTCGATGATGGAAGCCAAATGGTGGCCGCGATCAGGACGAGGCTGGCGCGGTAGAGGGATGCGCGTTTGGCGTAGCGGGTGGCCAGGTCACGCCATTGCTTGAGCCGGTTGAAGCAGCGTTCCACGACGTTGCGCTTGCGGTAGACCTGTTTGTCGAAGGCTGGTGGCCGCCCGCCGGCGCTGCCCTTGGCGGCACGGCGGGCCACGTGATCGCTGCGTTCGGGAACGACGTGCCGGATTCCCCGTTGCCGCAGGGCACGTCTGGTCGAGTCGTGGGCATAACCCTTGTCCGCGATCAGCACCTCCGGCCGCTTACGAGGCCGACCGGGTCCGGGCTCGTTGACCCGGATCGCGTCGAGCAGCGCCAGCAGTTGGGGGTTGTCGCCGGCCTGGCCCGGGGTGAGCAGGATCGACAACGGCCGGCCGCGTCCGTCGACGGCGAGGTGGATCTTCGTGCTCAGCCCGCCTCGGGAGCGGCCGATGGCCTCGCCATCTTGCGCACCAGGTGTCGCCGGACTTGTCGGGGAGCCCCTTTTTTGCGGGCGCCAGCGGCATGCTGGTGCGCCCGCACGATCGACGAGTCGATGCTGATCGTCCACTGCACCGGTGTGCCGTCGTCATGCACCTGCGCCGCGGCGAGGATCCGATCCCAGGTGCCATCGGCGGTCCACCGACGCAGCCGCTCGTGGCAGGTCTTCCACGGGCCGAAGCGTTCCGGCAGGTCACGCCACGGCGCACCCGTGCGCAGCTTCCACAAGATCCCGTTGATCACCTGACGGTGATCCCGCCACCACCCCCGCGCACCACCCGGCTCCGGCAACAACGGCGCGATCACCAACCACGCCTCGTCAGTCAGTTCACCACGACGCACCACCGGCACATCGTCAACGATCAACCACTACAAGATCGGCAGGACACGCCCTAGCCCCGAGGAAGCACGGTGATGGCCACGATGGCGCTGTTGACGACAATGGCCGTTACGGTGCGGGTCACGGCTGCCCCAGCGGCGTCGGCGCCCCAGTTGCCCTGCTCGAGTTCCTTGGCTCGGCTGATCACCGGTGACGTCCACGGGATCTCCCGGTGAAACTGCGGGAGAGTCCCGCTCGCCGAGAGCAGCGCCGCGAGCGCGGCGATCCGGGCTTGCGGCTCCGCGCCGTCCACGAGGACCCGCCGAACGTCGGCGAGCAGGCGGGACCGACGTTCGGTTCTGCCCTCGCGCAGGGCCGTGGTCCGGAACAGGCCGAGCACCTTACGCGGCTCCTGGTCGATGTCGCTCCGCGCGATGAGCCGCTCCAGAACCGGCCCCCGCAGCGGGGGACCGATCGCGGCCAGTGCCGTCTGCACCCCTCGGGGTTTCTCGGCGAGGTAGTCCCACGCCGGGCGCAGGAGGCCCTCCGACGGCGGGTGACCCGCCACGCTGCTGACCCGCCCCCGGTCCGACGTGGTCAGGTGACCGCCGAGGGCGAGGTCCGCGAGGACGGCTCCGCCGAGGACGTAGAAGAGGGTGTTCTCGCCGGCGATGGTCCCGGATGCGGGTTGGAACAGAAGCAGGAGGAGATCCTCGACGAGGGTCGGGGCGTCCGACCGGGGTTCGGTGGTCATCGGCGGGGCTCCCAACGGAAGAGGCGGGTGGCGAGGGTGACGGCGATGACGACCCAGCCGAGCGTGGGCGCGAGCAGGAGCAGGGAGTCGATCACGGCGACGCCGCCGTTCCAGGCGTTCATCGTCAACTCGGTGGCCGCTCCGCCGGGCAGCAGCCGCTTGAGCCAGGCGAGGTTCTCGGTGCCGGAGATGCCGACCCAGCTGGCCACGGCGATCACACCGAGGGTAACGGGCAGGGTGGTGACCTGGGCGTGTTCGGGGGAGTTCGTCAGCCCGGCCGTGGCCAGCGCCAACCCGATCATCATGGCCACGGTCGCGAGAACCGCCACCACCAGCAGTGCGACGTTGTCCGGCCCGCCGGCGACCACGGCCAGGGCGGTCAGGATCGCTGTCACCTGCACCACGGTGAGCAGGAGTACGGGCAGCAGCAGGCCGGCGAGGATGCCGGCGTCGCCTTCGGCGGTGGAGCGCAGTCGCTTGAGGAAGAGGTTCTGCCGTCGGGAGGCCAGCGTGGTGACGGCCGTGGCGTAGAGCCCGAACGCGGTGATCGTGAACATCACGATCGCGGCGATGTAGCCGAGGCTGCCGAGGGCGGCGTAGGTCTCGTGCTGGCGGACGAAGTACGCGCTGACGACGACCGGGATGATGAGGCTGGTGATCAGTACCAGCCGGTTGCGGAAGATCTGGATCAGTTCGCTGGACGCGATGGACAACACGGTGATGGGCCTCTCGGAAGAACGAATCAACTGTTGATGGCGCGGAACACGTCGTCGAGCCGGGTCGGTCCCGCCGCCAGGTCGCGCAGATCCACGGCGTGGTCCTGCGCCCAGCCGAGCAGAAGGTGCAGGTCCTTCTGCAGTTCGAAGGACTCGACAGTGACCTTCCCGTCGGCGTCGACGGCCGCCGGCAGCGGTAGCGGCGGAACCGGCGCGGCAAGGGAGAAGCGGATCACGCCGGGGAGGGTGCGGATCAGCTCGGAGACGGTGCCCTCGCGGTGGAGAGTGCCCTGGTGCATGAGCCCGATCCGGTCGGCGCGCTGCTGGGCCTCCTCCAGGTAGTGCGTGGTGAGCACGATGGTGGAACCGTTCTCCCGCAGCCGGTCCACGGTCGCCCAGACGGCGTCGCGGGACTGGATGTCGAGGCCGGTGGTCGGCTCGTCCAGGAAGATCAGCTCCGGGGTGCCGTAGACCGCGGTGGCGAAGTCCAACCGCCGCTTCTCCCCGCCGGACAACTGGGACACCTTGCGTCCGGCGCGACCGGTGAGGTCGACCACGTCGAGCACCCGATCGACGTCGTCGGCGCGTCGGGTGAGCCGGCCAATCAGGCCGACGGACTCACGGACGGTGAGGTCCGGGGAGAATCCGCTCTCCTGGAGCATCACGCCCATCCGGGGATGTACCGCCCGGCGGTCGTCGGGCCTGTGCCCGAAGACGCGTACCGAGCCAGAGGTCGGCTTCCGGTGGCCCTCGACGACCTCCAGGGTCGAGGTCTTCCCGGCTCCGTTGGTGCCGAGCAGTGCGTAGAGCTCTCCGGGCCGTACCTCGAAGGAGAGATCCTTCACGGCGTGGAAGTCGCCGTAGGTGAGGTTCAGCCGTTCGACTTCGATGACGGGTGTAGTGGACATGCACCAATGACAGCGCGGACACGGCCGGCCCGTCAGTGGCGCCATGTCATCACCGCATGTGACGTGGTGTCACTGGTCGTGGCACCTGGCTGCCCGATACTGGTGTGGTGACCGTGAGATCGCCGGGCTTCACCGAGTCGACGCAGGGAAGGCTGCGACGGCTCAACCTCGCCACGTCCCTACCGCCGGTCGTGGTCGCCGCGGTGGTCCTGGTCTACACCGACGCGGATACCTGGTGGCACCTTGTCGTCCTGGCGCCGGGGGCCGTGGCGGGCTTGGTGGCCTTCGAGCGGTGGACGGCCAACGACCTGGCGCGGGTGGCGCTGCCGTGCCTGGTCGTGGCGGGAGCGGTGTGGCCACTGGGGGTCCTGGTGACCGGCAGTCCCAACGCCTACTGGGGGTTCTGCGCTGTGGGCTCCCTCGCCCTGCGCGAGGTCCGGCGGCACCGGAAGCTGGCGGTGGCCGGGCTCTTCACCTACGTCGCCGCCGTCGGCGGGGCGCGGCTGCTGGTGCAGCGGGACGACGTCGGTCACGTCCTGGTCACCTACGTTCTCATCCCGACCGTCCTCACCATCGTCGTGACGGTCTTCACGATCGTGGGCGAGCGTTTCTACGACCTCATCCGGGAGCTCGAACAGACCCGGGAGCGGGAAGCGGAACTCGCGGTGGTCCGCGAACGCGTCCGCTTCGCCAGCGACCTGCACGACATCCAGGGCCACACCCTGCACGTGGTGAAGCTGAAGATCGCCCTGGCGCAGCGACTGCTGCTCCGCGACACCACTCGGGCGGAGAAGGAGCTGCGGGAGACGTACGCGCTGGTCAGCGACACCATCGCGCAGACCAGGGAGCTGGCCTACGCGCAACGGCGGCTCAACCTCACCGCGGAGATCGAGAACGCGAAGAACCTGTTCGAGGCCGCCGGCATCCGGGTCCGCGTGACCCGGGAGGCCGAGGTCGATGCGCGCGCCAACGAACTGCTCGGTCAGGTGCTTCGCGAGACGACCACCAACATCCTGCGGCACGCGCAGGCCACCCAGGTGCAAATCACGCTCTCCGAGTCGAGCATCACCATCGTCAACGACGGCGTCACCGCCACCACGCCGCCCGAGCTCAGGGGACTGGCGGCACTCCGGCAACGGGTGGCGGGCGACGGAGGAGAGCTGACCGTGGAACAGCAGCAGGGACGCTTCCGCACGGCGGCGACGTTCCCCGCCGTGCGCGCCAGCGCAGAACGGAGTGACGGCCGATGACCACCATCGTGCTCGCCGACGACGAGGCGCTGCTGCGTACGGCCCTGGCCGCGCTGCTGCCGATGGAGGGCGACATCACCGTTCTCGCCGAGGCGCAGGACGGCCGGACGGCCGTCGAAGCCACCCTGCGGCACGAGCCCGACGTGCTGGTCATCGACCTGGAGATGCCGGGCGTGGACGGCCTGGGGGCGGTCGCCGACATCCGGCGCACGCGCCCGGAGCAGGTGGTTCTCATGCTGACCCGGCACGCCCGCCCCGGCGTGTTGCGCAAGGCGTTGAAGCTCGGTGTTCAGGGCTTCGTCAGCAAGTCGGCCGAGCCGGCGCACATCTCGTCCGTCATCGCCACCCTGCACGCGGGCAAACGCTGGATCGACCCGGACGTGTCCGCGCTCGCCGTTACCGACGACAATCCCCTCACCGACCGTGAGGCCGACGTCCTGCGGGTCACCGGCGAGGGCTACTCGGTCGCCGACATCGCCGCGCGCCTGCACCTCTCGCCGGGCACCGTCCGCAACTACCTCTCCAACGCGATGCGCAAGACCCAGACCCGGACCCGCCACGAAGCGGCCCGCTACGCCCGCGAACACGACTGGCTGTGACCAACGGGCGATCACGCCAGATCAGCATGGAATCTGTCAACGCCGGCTGAATTATCACGCGGCGCCGACGACAGCCTCCCGGAACCCATCAGGCTCCTGATCCTGGATGTCCGTCAAAGCGGGTCAGGCCCTCTGGCCTTGCCGATCAAGCCGAGGTGGGTGTGCTCGAATCCTTCGGCCGTCTTGAGGCCGTAGCCGAGGCCGCGATCGACGGCGATGTGGAACACCCAGGCAAGGGCCAGAACTCCGAGCCAATTGATCCGGTCGCCGAACCCGGCCGCGGCCACGGCTACCGCGCCCAGCGCCACCGGCAGCGTGTAGGAGTGCGCCAGGTTGTAGCAGAAGGCCCCGAGGCGTGGCCCGCGCAGGTAGCCGAGCATGGACAGGTCGAAGACGAGGAAGAGGGCGAGCAGCGACCACCACGGGTACCCGGCGGTGACGGTCACGACGACGGCGAGAGCCGCGACGACGAGGCCCTCGACGCGCTGCACTGCGACCGGACTCAGATACGGCATCTCACACCTCGGTGTCGATCAGGGACACGGGTGGGTTGTTTTCCCGTCGCTGGCTTGACCTCGGAAAGAGGATAGGCCGGCGGTGACGACCTCGTGCTCCATTACGGACAACAGCTTCGTCGAAGGCGACCAGCCGCCCCGGGGGGCCGGCCCGATGGGGGTAGTGGGTGAAGGTCGACATCATCACGTCGGCGAAGGCGTCGCCGTGCAGGGCCTGCAGCATCGGTGTCGGCAAGGGCGTCGCGTCTGGTCTCGCTGCTGCTGCTGCTGCTGCTGCTGCTGCTGCCCGGCCGGTTGGGTCAAGCGGTTCGAGCAGCGAGGCTGGGTCGAGCGATCTCCCGACCCGGTGGGCCGCCGCTACACTCTCGCCGCCCTCACCGACGCCGGTTACGACATCGTGGCTTGACGTGCCGTGTCCAGCGGCGACGTCGAGTCCGGGTCGTCCGGGTCGACCTCGGTAGCGGGTCAGCGCTGCGGTGTCTGACCGCAGGGCTGACCCGCGTGGTCGCAGTACGGCTGAAGACGGCTCTGCCCGCAAACACACAGGAGGGCCCTGGTTTCGGCGCGCGATCCTTCCGGCGTGTGCACGCTCAGCTCGCCGTGCACGATCAACTGTTCGACGAAGTTGCGGTTGATCTGCGTGGGCCGGTCCCAGTCTCGGCCCCGCCGCCCACGAGTTCGTACTGCAGTGCCCCCGAGGGGCAGCGCCGCACCACTTCGGCCAGGCGCTCGGCCTCGGCACCGTCGGGCCGGATCCACGGGCGCTGGCCCGGGTCGAAGACCTCCGGCAAGCTGCGGACGCACTCGGCGGCGTGCAAGCAACGCCTCGCCTCGAACGTGACAGTGATCTTCTGGCCCTCGTACGCCTTCTTGTTGGTTCCGCTGCTCATAGCGGCCTCCGTCGTCGCATCGTCGCCATGCTCGGCCGTTCAGTCACTGACCCTGCTGTGGGCCTGGTACACCAGGTCCTGATACTCGGGGTGCCTGGCGATCCACCCCGCGATAAACGGGCAGGTGGCCAGGACCAGCAGGTTCGCGGCGCGTGCCTCGTCGAGGGCGGTGCGGGCCAGTGCTGCCCCGACTCCCCGGCCCTCGTACTCCGGCGAGACCTCAGTGTGTACGAAAGCGACGAGTTCCGTGGTACGGATGTACTGCGCAACGCCCGCGACCTTGGACTCTCCGTCGACGCGGGCCTCGTATCGCTTGGCCTCGGGGACATCACTCACTCTTACTGCCATGTGTCATCCATGTGTTCTTAGCGTGGATCTCAAACCACGCGCGGTTCGGTCTAGTTGATGTGTCACTTAATGTCACCGGCCTCCTGGCCGACCCGTTATCAGGACTCAGTGGACAACGCGCCGCTGGACGTCGCCAAGTTGTGCGGGCGCTCCCATCTCCGCGTCGTCTCGCTGAAACGCCGCGATCCCGCGGTCACCACCCAGTATGCGTCAGCAACCGGGCGCGACCAGTGACACTGCGTCACACGCGGTGGTGACACGGCGCCACTACCGGATCGGCTGTGTACGCGCTTCAAGAGGCCTGTCCACCAACCAGTCATCGAACTCGAACGGCTTAACGTCATCTACAGCAGCACTCATCCAGTGAAGGAGGTGATCGGCGACGAGATGACCAGCGGCCTGCCGGTCGACTCGGCCCGTGCGCACGGCTGGCTGGCCCGCCTCTGCGCGATGCCCGAGCTGCGGCCGTACTCCCGGGTGTTGAACCCTCTCGTAGTTTCGGGGAATTTCCTGTGCGTGCTCGTTGCCGTGCCACTCGAATCTCGGGTTCGCACCGCCGCCGCGGCCCGACGCACCCGGGATCGAGGCGCCCACGGAGCACCGGCGGGCTCATGACGACAACATCGGACGCCGCCTCGTGCGACGTCGTCCGCTCGATCGGTGACCGGCACTGCGCGGCTCCTTCGGTCCCCGTAGGCCGGTGGAACCACACTCCGAAGCGCCTGAGGTTCGGCGACGGCTACACCATCTCAGCCGATTTGAAGCCGCTCGGACAGCTCGCAGACCGCCGCCTCGTATCGGTCGTCCGTCACGCACGGCTGATGACCGCACATCGGCGGCCACACAGTGTCACGGCCTTGGGCATCGAGATCCTGCGGATCCCGAAGCCGGCGGTCCACCTCGGACTGCTGCCGCAGCGCGTCGTCACCCCCGCGTCCGGACGTGAAGATCCAACTGCCGATGGGATCGGTGTCACGCCACAAGTTCACCCAGCGCCAGCCCAACCGGCGGCCGGCCTCACTCAGCACATCCCTGCCCACGTACGCCGGGAACAGCGTGCTGTAGAAGCGTCTCAGCGGGGAGCCGTGCGTCAGCAGGGCAACCCTGGAGAGCACGGACGGATCCAGTTGCAGGACGCTCGCTAGAGCGAGTACCGACCCATGGCTGTGCGCCGCCACCAACACGTACCTCCCTTGCCGGACCAGCATGCTGATACGGCAGGCGAGTTCGGGCACGGCGCGCTCGGCGTAACACGGTGGGGCGAAGGGGTGAGCGGCACGCGGCCAGAACATCCCGAGGTCCCATAGCATACCGATGTAGCGATGAAAAGTGGTCGTACGGTCGGCGAACAGCCCTCCGAAGAACAAACCGACGAACAGCAACGCCATCAGGTAGCTCCCCAACTGAGTGCCCGCACTGACGAAATCGGACGGCAGGCTGACCAGGCCCTCCACGGCGACGCTCGGCTGCAGCTCGTCCAGGGCCAGAGCTGTGAAACCCAGGCTCAGCGCGACGAGGCAGCAGTAGGTCAATCCGAGCGGACACAGTCGCTCCGTGAATTGCGCCCGGGCGATTGCGTCGCGCACCTGTGCCCGCCGTCGGGCCGTCCTCGCATCTGCGTCAGGAAAGTCGCGCGCGACGATGCCGTCCGCTGTCCGCCGTCGGTGCCTCCGCGTGAACAGCACCATCACCGCACCCGCGACCGCTGCGCCAATGACCGACACGAAGAACCCGAACATCGTCCACTTGTATGCCAGAACAGGGCTGGTGGGCAGCACGTCGGGGGTAGGCAGGTCGCGGTCGAGGTAGTCCGATACGCGGTAGTTGAATTCGGTGGCGAAGCTGATGGCCAGTCCCACCGCCAGACACGCGAACAGCGGCGGACCCGCCCAGCGCAGCCTCCTAAGGCTGCCCTCCCGACCAACCAGTGCAGCGATCCCGAGCAGCGCGAGCAGGACGCCCTGCGTCCCGAAGAGCAGGACGACCGCGACGTCGTGGCCGGGCAGTCCGTTTTCGGCGGGCCACTCGCTGCGGTCGAACGCGACCCGCCCGATGACGGCGATCGTCACCACCACGGCAGTCGACCGCAGAGCATGGACCACCCCATCGACCACCGGGGTGCCGGCTACGGCGTCGATTACGGAAGGTACGCACAGCAGTACGACAATGGCGACAAGGATGAGCACGGCGCAGAACGTGAGCAGGACGTTGAGGAGGCTCGGTCCACGCGCAGCCCACAACGCCGCAATTAGACTGAGATCGAGCACAGCGAGACCGGCCGCCACATGGATGGAGCGAAGTCGCGCCACTCCCGGCGTGGCGTTATGTGTCCCGATCGCGCCCAGTGCCGTGTCGGCCGGCTCACCCGTAGGTGGGATGAAGTTGTCGTACCAGTGACCGCACCGGGAGCCCACCAGCCACAACACCCAGATCGCGGCGACGGGTACCAGCGCTAGCAGTGCAATGCGCAATCCGATCGGTTGACCGCCGAGCCAGGACAGCCAGGTCCGGCCCCCGAGGCAACTACCGAGGGACATGCACTTGCAGGCGAGCAGGTCCAACGCCACGCCGACGAAAGACAAGACGTACAGGGCCGTGAGGCTCAGGCCGACAAGCCTGCAGCCTACCCAGACCACACCGCCGCTGACCTTCGCCCTCGGCCGCATCCATGCCGCCGCGTTGCATGCCATGAACGGCAACAGCAACACCAGCGACAGCGTCCTCGCAGCGGCTCCGCTCCGTAGTTCGCTCCACCGGTATGTCTCCAACACCACGCCGCAGGCGCCTCGGGAGTCGCCATAGCCTCTGCGGGGCCGGTAGAAGCCGCCCTTGCTATCGCCGGCGACCCGCTGCACGTGCGGCCGATCCAGGATGTCATCCGCGCCGGCACCCATCACGCCGTGCACCCGCAACTCAACGACGTCACCCGGCGGGTGGCACCCACCCCGTGCACGGCACGGCGATGATTCCGGCATTCCTACCTCGCAGGCTGGGGACAGACCTCGGAGCGAAGCGCTGGCCAGCCGCGTATACCCGAACGGGCCCATTACAGACGGGACTGCGTAGGTTTCCGTGTTGACCTGGGTGTGGTCCGTTGGACAGGACGTTGATCCTGCCCGGGAAGGACCGCGCCGCCCGTAAGCGCTTGTTGTAACGGCGGTTCGAAGCCCGCTGGCTGCGGTTTGTCCCCGGGCATCTGCCCGGGGCGTTTCCGTACCTGCCCGGGCAGTCCGGTTACAACAAGCGGTTGCGGGCGGCGGTGCCGCTGCTCAAGCGAGCGATCCGCGTGGTCGCGGCGGACACCGACCTGTGGACCGACGCCACCTGGGTGCTCGACTCGACGCCGGTCGAGCGTGGCCGGTCCCGACCGACCGTGAAACGCTCGGACCTGGCCGGGTGGGCCGGCTACGGCTACTGCGCCTCGCACTCGCGGTTCCTCTGGGGGACTGCGGCTGCATCTGATCTGCACCCCGGCCGGCTTGCCGATCACCTGGGCCCTCGCGACACCGAAGGTCGACGAACGTCAGGTCCTGATGGCTGTCCTTGACCACGACACCGACCTCATAGCCGAGCGTCCAGGCCTGCTGATCGTCGCGGACAAGGGATACGTGTCCGCGGAGTTGGACCGGTGGTTGGCAGAGCGTGGGGTGCGTTTGCTCAGACCGTCGTACCGCAACCGGGCCCCACGCCCGGACGAGCACCTGCTGAAACCTGTTCGACAGCTCATCGAGTCCGTCAACGACACGTTGAAGGGCCAACTCGACCTCGAACCGCACGGCGGGACGCAGCATCGCGGCACGCGTCGCGCAACGCCTCCTCGCGATGACCGCCGCGATCTGGCACAGCCGGACCACCGGCCAACCCCTGACCAGGTCCCTGATCGCCTACGACCACTGACCCGACTTCGGACTTACTCGTCTAGGGGATTGGCCCGTCGTAGTCCATCCAGAAGTCGACGGCGTCGGGGCGTGGGCGGGGTGCCATCCCGCTGCCGCCAGCGAACTCCATGACGTGGTCGGGCGCTTGCTCGACCGTCGGCCAGGGCGGCAGGCCTGGTGCGTTGGGGTCGCCGGTGCGGACAAAGTTGACCCAGTACGCGCTCATCTGGTCGCGGAGCCGGTAGTCGGCCTCCGTGTAGTCGGCGGCGCTGTCGGCGCCGAGGTTGTCGTATGCGTACGCGACCTCGGCGCCGTGGTAGGCGCCGTACTTCTCAAGCCCCTTCTCGGGAGGGATGTGTGAGAAGAAGTAGAGGTAGGCGTCCGACTCACCCGTCTGCGTCTGCAGTTGAGCCCAGCGCCGCATGGCTCGGGTCATGATCTTGTCGGTTTGGGCCCGTAGGAGCGACTCGAGAACCTGGTCCGTTGTCTCCCCTGGATACAGATCGAGGAACCGATCCGCATCCTCACCGTATGTCTCGCGTGCGGACGACCGGTACTCGTCGACGTCCGTGTCCGGTGGGCTGGCCAGCGCGAGCGAGGCCTCGTCCGCGTTGCTGCCGACCAGGGTCGGCACGTCCAGTTGCTCCCCGGACGCGTAGATCTCCGCCGGCGATCGCTCGAGTACGTGGCCGTCGACGGAGGGCTGCCAGTGCGCATCGAGCGCGCCCGCCGCGTCCAGGACGCGCTCGACGGGCATTCCGCGCATCTCCTCGATGGTCGCCCCTCCCAGTTGCTCGCTCAGGCGGCGGCCGGCATCCTCTGCCGCCTCGCGTGTGTCCGTCTGGTCGCCGCGCTCGGTGTTCCCCGTGGTGCCCATGCACGCTCCGCTGCCGGCGATGATGCCGTCCATGAGGTCTTCGGCGAGCGGTGTCGCACCTAGGATGCAGACGCTCTCGCCCCCGGCGGATTCGCCCGCGATCGTGACCTGGCCGGGGTCGCCGCCGAATGCCGCGATGTTGTCGCGCACCCACGCTAGGGCGGCGATCTGGTCGAGGATCCCGTAGTTGCCCGACGCGTCGTGCGCGGACTCGGCGGACAGTTCGGGATGGGAGAGGAAGCCGAGTACCCCCAGCCGGTAGTTGACGGTGACGGTGATCACCTGGCCCCGGGAGGCGAGCGCCTCGCCATCGTAGAGGGGGAGGGCGCCGGAGCCGGTCGCGAAGCCGCCGCCGGGGATGTAGACGAGCACGGGAAGGTCCTCCGAGGCGGGTGTCGTGCTCCGCCAGATGTTGAGGGAGAGACTGTCCTCGCTCACGGGATACGGATTGAGGAGCGTGCCTTCCAGGGGCACCTGCACGATCTGCGAGAGCGCCCGCGTGACGAACGTGGAGGTGCCCTGAACCGGAACGGCGGAGAACCGGTCTGCGGTGAACACGCCCTCGCGCGGCTTCAGCGGCTCAGGCGCACGCCAACGCAGATCCCCCACCGGAGCCTGCGCATACGGGATACCCGCGAAGACCTCGACTGTGCGCTCGTCGTTGTAGACGCCGGCGATCGGCCCCTGCTGCGTCTGCACCGGCCCGGACGGCGAGCGGTCCTCGCCGCCTGCGATGCGGGTCTGCGGCGGTGGATAGGCGACCACTGCCGCCCCGAAAACGAGCGTCCCGGCGAGCAGCCACGCACCTATCTGGAGCAGCGCGTGCCCTCGGGCCCACGAGCGCACGGTCGCACCGAGCACCACGAGCAGCCCCACGACAAGTACCCAACCCCACCACGGACTCCGGTTGAGCCACGCGAGCACGAACGCGATAGCCGTCAGCGGGAACAGGGGGATCCAGGGGCGGAGGGACCTCGCAAACCGTCGGCGCCCACCAACCCTGGCACCCTCCTGGACGGCACCGATTGGGCGCTTTTGCTGCTCGCTTCCCACTCTTCACTCCTGTTGCTGAATTCAGAACCGACACATGTTCGCGCGAAGCGCTTCACTGGCGGGCACACAGTGACGCGTCGCCTATCAGCGGACACCCTGCCCCCGGAACAGGGTCAAGCGCGGCGTCGCAGCATTCGACAGCGGGGGATTCACGAACGGCGCAGCGTTCGTCCGACGGTGCGCGATGGTCATCGGCGGGGTTTCCAGTCGTCGTAGGGGAGGTTCAGCCGGTCGACTTCGATGACAGGTGTAATGGACATGTACCCATGACAGCGCGGGCGCCGCCGACCCGTCAGTGGCGCCATGTCACGACCTCGTGTGACGTGGTGTCACTGGTTGTGGCCCGTAGCCGCCGGATACCCGACTTCGGCCCCGGCGAACGCGTGCTCTTGGCCTACCACCAGGGGAAGCTCTCCCGTGACGACGCGGTGCGGTATGGCCTGGGCGCGGTGCGTTCGCCCCGGTCGGTGCCGGTGCACCTTCGACCGGCCGGGGCCATTCACGACCCGCGGCGACATCTGACGTACCTACCGATCCCTGCGGGCAGTGCCCTGACCAGGCCCCTCAGGCTGGTGGCCTCTTCGGCGAAGCCGAAGAGGTCTCACCACCACAGCTGGACGTACGTGAGCTTCAGAGTTGCGCTGAGTGTCATCGGCGGTGGGGCAATGGATCGTGTCGTCCCTCGGACACAATTTAGTACATGATCCACTTGGGTTTGCCTGAGCGACCAGGCCCGTCCGTCCGTTCACGGCTGAGACACTGCCGGACGTCGTCTTCAGCGTCCCTTGACTTCTGAGCGGATCGGCGTGCCTGATGCGGGGGCCGGCGGCGAGCAACGACAGTCAACGATGAGGGCTGACCGCTGGTGTTGTCGCCGGACGAGCATGCACCGGGCCTCGTTGCCTTGACGAGGCCGATCTCTGCCCTTCTGCCCGACGGATAGCATCGCGCGATGCAACCGACCTACGTAACTTTCGCCCAGAAACCGGCGTCGACCGCGAACGCCGTCCTGAGCATCAACCGCGGCACCGAGGCCGGGGGACATCTCAAGCTGGACGCCGACGGCTCCGTGGAGATGACGTTCGATGTTCCGGCATCGGACGCCAACGGGGAAGCCACCCTGGGGATCGTGGCGCTGGTGTCGAAGCTGGGCAGTGCCGTCGGGTTCGCGCCGTTCGACATCACCGTCAACGATCGGTGCCTGGTGCACGGCTGGCACATCCCGGGAGGGGGAGACCTCTTTCAGCAGATGGACTTCGCCGTACCCGCCGGCCGGCTGCGACCGGGTGCGAACAAGCTCCGACTGGCCAGTGCCGTTGACGCCCGCAGCATGCTCTGGCTCAACCGGATCACCATCGACGCGGTGTTCGACCGGGGCCGGTCCGCGCGGGCCATGGACCAGCGCGAGGCCGAGGAACCGGTGCTCCGGTACTCGACCCGCATACTGCAGGCCATGGGCGGCGCGTGGCAGCCCGGCCCGACGGTCATCGCGTACGTGGACCGCGGCGAGCAGAGCCTGCTCGCAGACCTCGCCTGGGCAGACGCTTCCGGCGCGGAGTACGCGGTCACCTTCACCGCCGAACTGGACGGCTTCTACGGCTGGTGCCGGCCGGCTGGTGCGGAGTCGCCGCACGAGTTGCGCGGCTCGCTGACCGGGCGGTGGCGGGCCGATCACCCCGACGCCGGCATGGCGAAACACCGGTACCACACGGAGGAGGGATGGGGCGGCGGCTGGTACCGCTCGAACGGGATCACCTTCGCGATCGGTGCCGACTCGTTGCCATTGGCCAGGGCGAGCTGGCGGGACAAGCGCGGCAACACCGGGACGGTCGCGTTCACCGGCCCTGGCGACGCATTCGTCGGCACCTACCAGCGGGTGCGCGAGGGCGCCATCGGCTACCGCGGCCGCTCGCCCGCACCGACCAAGGGCGAATAGCGTCGTCGCCACCGGAGCCACCTTCCACCTCACCTACCGGGAGATCGCCGCCGAGGGCGCCACCAACACGGCGACCGTCGGCTATCTGCTGCCGGTGGTCTCGGTGGCGTTGGGGGTCATCGTGCTCGACGAGGCCTTCGGCCTCCGGATCGCCATCGGAATGGTGGTCGTGCTCGTCGGGGTCGGTCTGACCCGCCTACACAGCCGGGCACCGGCACCGACAGACGTGATCCGTCGCCTTCCGCGACAAGAACAGGACGTACGCCAGTGACCCCACCCAGATGGAGTTCGCCGGCGACCTGACGGAAGGCCTCACATGGGCCAGTTGCTGGCGGCCAGCGTGCCCAGCAGCCGAAGCGCCTCAGCGCTTCGGCTGCGCGGCTCCGCGCGGTACACGATCAACTGCTGGCCGGCTGCGCCCCGCACGTCGAACGTGTGATACGACAGCGTCAGTTCGCCCACCGCGCCGTGCCGGAACCTCTTCGTCTCGTGCGTCTTGCCCTGCACGTCGTTGCGCGCCCACAGCCGGCGGAACTCTGGGCTGGCCGCACCCGCCTCCTGGACCAGCTCCCGCACCCGCCGGTCGTGCGGGTCATGACCGAGGGCCAGGCGCAGGTTCGCCACGCACGCCTCGGCGGCTCGCTGCCAGTCGACGAAGAACGTGCCGCCAGCCTGGTCCAGGAAGGTCATCCGGACGATGTTGTCCGCCTCGGCGAAGTCCGCGTAGAACGCATCCGCCAGCGCGTTGCGGGCCAGCAGGTCGAGCCGCCGGTCGATGACCACCGCCGGAGTGTCCGGCCAGGCGTCGAGCAGTTCCCGCAGGCTCTGCTCGACCCGGGGCCGGGCGGGACCCGGCGCGCTGCCGGGCGATATGTCCGCCAACCGGAAGAGATGGTCGCGGGCGTCCGGTCCGAGGTCCAGCGCCCGGGCCACAGCGTCCAGCACCGAAGCTGACGGGTTGCGCTCCCGTCCCTGCTCCAGACGGGTGTAGTAGTCGACGCTCACCCCGGCCAGCACCGCGACCTCCTCGCGGCGCAGCCCCGCGACCCGCCGGACGCCGCTGGACACGAGGCCGACGTCGCCCGGCGTGAGCCGGGCACGCCGAGCGGTGAGGAACGTCCCGAGC
Organism: Micromonospora sp. NPDC047527; assembly: GCF_040643015.1. NCBI lineage: Bacteria > Bacillati > Actinomycetota > Actinomycetes > Micromonosporales > Micromonosporaceae > Micromonospora > Micromonospora sp. NPDC047527. Next base: position 38,187 of record NZ_JBEYTK010000001.1, read on the forward strand.
GCGGTGGTTGGCATGCCACCAACGGTAACCAGGCTGGCTTCGACCAGGCAGGGTGCGCCGCACCCCGGTTACGCCCGGTCTGGTTGCCGGCCCCGATACGTCCGACGGTGGGAGGACCAAACCCCAACCCCTTTCGGAGGTACGTCGTGAGCATCCCGATGCTCGACGAGGCGGTGCTGGCGAGGATCACCGCGAATACCGGTGACCGGCGTCGCCCACTGATGTTCGTCAACGCCACCATCCACACGCTCGACCCGGCGATTGGTGACCTTTCTGCCGCTGACCTGCTGCTCGGCGGTGAGGTGATCGTCGGAGTCGGGCCGGGCCTGCACACCGCCGCCGAGGACGACGGCGCGATCGTCGTCGACTGCACCGGACTGACCATCGTGCCGGCGGTCATCGACGGTGCCGCCGTTGCCGGCCTGCGCGCCAGCCCCGCCAACCGGGTCGGCGCGCTCACGCCCGGTAACCCTGCCACCTTCGCCGTGGTCGCCGCCCGGACCTCGGGCGCGTCCGCCCTGGAGATGATCGTCTGGCGTCCAGAACAGGCAGCCGCGATCGTCGTCGACGGTGAGATCGCGCTTGTCAATGGCCGCCGGCTCACGCCCGCCCCGATCGAGCCCGAAGTCCGCCCGCGGTCGGAGCAGAGCCCGTACCTCGGCATGTGGATCGACGAGAGCGGCTTCGTGCACCAGGAACTCACCGCCGGCGGCCGGTACGACGAGACACGGGGTGGACGGCCACACGCGTACCAGGGGTCGTTCTGGATCGACGGCGACCGGATCGTCTACCACGACGACCTGGGCTTCTGGGCGTACGGCCTGTTCACCGACGGCGTGCTGCACCACGCCGGATATGTGTTCCACCGACAGTGACCACACGTAGCGAAGGAGGCACCCCAATGCTGTTGTTCACCGGCGGCACGGTCGTCACGATGGACCCGCGAATCGGCGACCTGGAGCGAGGTGACGTGCTGGTAAGCGGGGACCGGATCGCCGCGGTCGGCCCCGACCTTCGGTCGCACCCGGAAGCGGCGGGCGCCACCGTGATCAACACCGCCGGTCGGATCGTCAGCCCCGGATTCGTCGACACCCACCGGCACGCCTGGCAGGCGCAGTTGCGCCGCAGCATCCCCGACGTGACCGACCTGGGGGAGTACGTGATGTCGACGCTGGCCAGGGTCGCGCCCGCATACACGCCGCACGACATGTACGTGGGCACCCGCCTCGCCGCTCTCACCGCCCTCGATGCCGGCATCACCACGATGCTGGACTTCTCGCACAACTCCCGCACGGCGGCGCATTCGGACGCGGCGATCCAGGCGCTGGTCGACACCGGCATCCGGGGCGTGCACGCATCGATGGGGCCACACTTCGGCGACTGGGACCGCCAGTGGCCCGGCGACCTGGAACGCCTGCGTGGGGCGTACCACGGGGTGAACGACGGCCTGGTGACGCTGCGCCTCGCAGCGCTGGCCACCGATGAGATCGCCGGCCCGGCACTGGCCTACGGGCCGGAACTGGCGGCCGTCGCCCGCGATCTCGGCCTCGGTGTCAGCATCGACGCGGTGTTCGGCGCGCCGTCCTCCGCGGCGATCCTGCGCTGGGCTGCCGACGGCCTGCTCGACCCGGGCCTGACCCTCATCCACGCCACCGGCCTCACTCCGGACGCGTGGCGGGCGATGGGCGACGCCGGCGTCACCGTGTCGCTGGCGCCGACCTCCGACGCGCAGATCGGTCTGGAGACGGCGGTGCCCGCGATCGAGGAGGCGCTGGCCGCCGGTATCCGGCCCGGGCTCAGCATCGACGTGGAGGTCGCACTGGCCAGCGACATGTTCACCCAGATGCGAGCACTGCACGCGATCCAGCGCATGCGTGCGGTAAACGCCGCCTACGGCACGGACACCGTGCCGTACCGGATCACCACCCGCGACGTGCTGGACTTCGCCACGCTGCAGGGGGCCCGTACCAACGGACTCGGCGACGTGACCGGCTCCCTCACCCCGGGCAAGCAGGCGGACCTGCTGGTGGTCAGGGCCGATGACATCAACACGATGCCGCTCAACGACGCGGTCGGCACCTTGGTGCTCGGGGCGGACCCCCGCAACATCGAGACCGTCGTGGTGGCCGGACGGATTCGCAAGGCGGACGGGCGCCTGGTCGGCGTGGACCTGGACGAACTGCGCCGGGAGGTGACCGCGTCCCGCGACGCGATCCTGGAGGCCGTCGCCTCGGAGTGATCCGCGACTCGCGGCGGACGCGCCCGGCCGGGGAACGACCGACGCCGCGGGCCGGGCCACCACCCGACCCGCGGCGCGCGCGGAGTCGGCCGCCGTTGACGCCCAGACGCTCGGCGTGGCGAAAGAACACTTCTAGTCGCCGGGGACGATCACGATGTCGCCGTGAATGCGCCGTGATAGCGCCTGGGCCGACCGTTGGCGCAACGGCTGGGCAACTACGGAAGGAGCCGCACTGTGAACGCGCAGGTCCGTCTCGACATCGTCACCCCGACACCGGATCACCGGCAGACCGCGCACCATCGCCGGCAGACGGCCCGGAATCTAGGGGCACCGACCAGTGAGCGAGCTCAGACCCGGGTGATCCGCACCGCGTCGGCGACGACCAATCCAGTGCCACTGGTCCAGCGGCTCACACCGACCTTGTTGCCCGTGCCCGCAGCCAGGGTGAATACGCCGATCGAGACCCACCGACCGCCGTTGATCCGCTGGTTGACGGACACGGACCTGCTTCCGGTGGTGGTCGCCACGAGATAGGGCGTCTGGTTGTTGTAGCCGGCGTCGGCGGGGTACCACACCGAGATCTCGTAGCTTCCGGTCGTTGGGATGGTCGACCGGTACCAGGCGACGTCGCTGAACGTCACTGGACTGGTGAACCGGTAGTCGGTGCCGAACCGTTGGGCGGAGTAGGCCGACGTGCCCCAGTCGCCGCCCGCCGTGAACCCTCCCGAGGTGCTGTTGTCGATGGTCGCGGCCCACTGCTGCGGCGGGGTCTGGGTGACTGCCACGTCGAGGTAGTTGCGGTCGATGTTCATCGTCACGCCACCCCACGTCTCGGTGACATTGCCCGCGTACTGGTGCAGGCGCTGGTGGTTCGCGTAGTGACCATCGGCGCAGTAACTTCCGGCGTCCGTGTCAGCCACGCCGTTCCACCAGGCGATCCAGATCTGGTCGAGTCGCGTGTAGTTCGGGTTGTCGTACGCGTCGCAGACGTCCTTGATGCCGGAGTTGCCGCTGGAGTACATGCCGGCGAGGTACCCGCGTACGTGCAGTTGCTCGATCCAGCCGGACAGGAACGACAGCACGGCAGCCCGGCACGACGTGTTCGACGGGTACTGCTCGATGTCGTTGTAGATGGTGCTCGCACTGCCGATGCCCAGTGCCTGGGCGGCAGTCGCGGCGCTGTTCGCCGCGGCGACGCCCTGTGACCGGGCGGTTGTGGGATCGGCGGACATTTTCGGCGCGCGGGTACCGCACGGCGCCTGGTACCCCAGTTCGATGGGGAGTAGCCGCCATCCGTTACTGGTCTGGTTGGCAACCCAGGTCGCGGTGAGGTTGGGCTGGGCGCAGGAGCGGCTGTCCCCGCTGATGTAGATGCCGATCGCGCGGTAGGGCGAGCTGGTTCGCCACGCGTCCATCGCGGCCTGTGACGGGGCGGTGCAGGTGTCGAATCCTCGGCCGGTGAAGGTACCGGGTTGCGGGCCGGCGGCCGACAACGTCACAGCGGTCGGCGCTTGCGCGAGCGTCGCGGCTCCAGCAATCGGGGCGTTCGGCGCTACGAGTCCCGCGGCAACGGTGAGACCCACCAACCACCCGGCAATGGTTCTCATCGTCGCCACCTCCTGAAGAAGAAAACCTAGCCGGGATACGGGCTGCACGAAGGATTTCTACCACGAATCGATGGGTGGCAATAGAGTGGCATGGCGTGCCGCCGCCGGTTCCCTTGTGGTCCTCAGGCCATTGGGTGTCGCTCGGCGAACCTCCAGACGATCTCACTGGCGTCGGGGCCCGCGTGATCGGTGTAGCGGCCGTCGCCGTCACGGCCCGGCCAGGCGTGCCCCATGTCCTCGACGCGGTACGACTCGACGACCGACGAGCCGTCCGGCGCGGTGATCGTCGTGTGCGTGTACGCGTGCCGACCCGCAGTGGCGGGCACGGAGACGGTCTTCTCGGTCAGGTCGAGGCTGTCGTTGGGCAGCCCGTCGTCGACGAGGTCGCTCACGATGGTCCAGTGTTCAACGAGTCGGGTGGCGACCAGGGGCGGCACGACCTCGTCGCGCTCGCCCTGGATGACCAGCAGTGGCACCCGCCGGGCGTGTTCGCCCATCTGGGCCCGCGCCTGACGTGCCGTGTCCAGCGGCGATATCGAGTCCGGGTCGTCGGGGTCCACCTGATCGAGGCCGTATTCGCCGCCGGCGACCGAGGTCGCGGTGGCGAAGACGTCGGGGTAGGTCACGGCGAGGATGATCGCGGTCCCCGCGCCCGACGAGGCGCCGGCCACGTGCACCCGCGCGGGATCCGCGTGGTATTTCTCGACCACCTGCCGGGCGACACCGGCCAGCAGCGCAGGTTCCCCGGTGCCTCGTTGCTGATGCCGTGGGCGGGTGGAGTTCCAGCAGGCGATCAGGTTGCGGGAGATCAGTTGTGTGGGGTAGACGACGATGAAGCCTTTCCGGTCGGCCAGGCTGTTGAACTGGGTGGTGGACTTCATGGAGTTCCATCCGTAGCCGGTCATCGCGCAGCCGTGGATTGCCATGACGACCGGCAGCCGGTTCGTCCCGTCGTGCTGGGGCGGAAGGTGGACCTGGTAGCGCTGCGAACCGGCGTCGCCCTCGTAGACGTGATTGCGGTCGTCCTCGCCCATCTGCCAGGGCAGGCCGAGCTGAAGAGCTTCGACGCCGACGGTGACGGCGGCCACCGCGGTGGCGAGGGCGCCGAAGACGATCCCGAGCCACCGCCGTCGCCGCGGACGGGTGGGCTGGACGTCGGCATCGGGTGCGGGAAGTGGGGCGGGCACGCGGACCTTCTTTCCAGTACGGGGGTACGTGTCAGGCGGATGTCGTCGCGGTCGACAGGTCCGGAGAGTGCTGTCGTGGCTTCACCGCAAATCTGACATCGAGGTGAGATACGGGTCCTGGCGGTGCTACGCCGCCCGCTCACGCGGAACACGACTCGTCCCGAGCGTTGGGGCGTACCGCCCTCGATCCACTCGGGAAGCTCCGTCCACGACCTCGGACCCACGTCGCCGACGTCGAGGCGCCCCGCCCGCAGTTCCGTCGCGAGGAAGCCCATCCCGGCCGAGAGGGCTGGCTCGGTGCCGAGGAAGAAGAGGTGTCCGAATGCCCTCGGGGTTCGGTGTTCATCGGCGGGGATCCCAGCGGAAGAGTCGGGTGGCGAGGGCGACGGCGATGACGACCCAGCCCAGGGTGGGGGCGAGCAGGGGCAGGGAGTCGGTTACGGCGACGCCGCCGTTCCAGGCGTTCATGGTCAGTTCAGTGACCGCGCCGCCGGGCAGCAGCCGCTTGAGCCAGGCGAGGTCCGCAGTGCCGCTGATGCCCACCCAACTGGCCACGGCGATCACGCCGAGCGTGACGGGCAGGGTGGTGACCTGGGCGTGCTCGGGGGAATTGGTCAGGCCCGCGGTGGCCAGGGCCAGGCCGATCATCATGGCCAGGGTCGCGAGGACCGCCACCACGAGTAGGGCGCCGTTGGCCGGTTTACCGGCGACCATGGCCAGCGCGGTCAGGATCGCGGCCACCTGCACCATCGCGATCGCCGTGGGGGGCAGCAGCAGGCCGGCGAGGATGGTGGAGTCGGCGGCAGCGGTGGACCGCAGTCGTTTCAGGAAGAGGTTCTGGCGCCGGGAAGCCAGGGTGGTGACGGCGGTGGCGTAGAGCCCGAACGCGGCCACGGTGAACATCACCATCGCCGCGATGTAACCGAGGCTGCCGATGGCGGCGAAGGTCTCGTGCCTGCGGACGAAGAGGGCAGAGACGGCCACCGGGATGATGAGGCTGGTGATCAGCACCAGCCGGTTCCGGAAGATCTGGATCAGTTCGCTGGACGCGATGGACAACATGGCGGCACTCCTGTCGATGGGACGAATCAGCTGCTGATGGCGCGGAACACGTCGTCGAGCCGGGTCGGCCCGGCCTCCAGGTCCCGCAGTTCCACCGCCTGGTCCTGTGCCCACCGCAGCAACAGGTGCAGGTCCTTCTGCAGGGCGAAGGTCTCGACCACGGCCTTCCCGCCGGCGTCGACGACGGCCGGCAGCGGCAGCGACGGCACCGGCGCGGGGAGGGAGAAGCGGATGACGGCCGGCAGGGTGCGGGTCAGCTCGGCCACGGTGCCCTCGCGGTGGAGGCTGCCCTGGTGCATCAGCCCGATCCGGTCGGCGCGCTGCTGCGCCTCCTCCAGGTAGTGGGTGGTGAGCACGATGGACGCGCCGTTCTCGCGTAGCCGGTCCACCGTTGCCCAGACGGCGTCGCGGGACTGGATGTCCAGGCCGGTGGTCGGCTCGTCGAGGAAGATCAGCTCCGGGGTGCCGTAGACGGCGGTGGCGAAGTCCAGCCGTCGTTTCTCGCCGCCGGAGAGCTGGGACACTCGCCGGCTGGCCCGGTCGGTCAGGCCGACGACGTCGAGCGCCCGGTCGACGTCGTCCGTACGTCCGCTGAGCCGGCCGATCAGGCCGACGGACTCGCGGACCGTGAGGTCTGGGGAGAATCCGCTCTCCTGCAGCATGACTCCTATGCGGGGACGGACCGTGCGGCGGTCCTGCGGGTTGCGCCCGAAGACGCGTACGGTGCCGGATGTCGGCCTCCGATGTCCCTCGACAACCTCCAGGGTCGAGGTTTTCCCGGCCCCGTTGGTGCCGAGCAGCGCGTAGAGTTCCCCGGCACGCACCTGGAAGGAGAGGTCTTTGACAGCGTGGAAGTCGCCGTAGGTGAGGTTCAGCCGGTCGACCTCGATGACAGATGTGGTGGACATGTACCCATGACAGCGCGGACGCAGCCGGCCCGTCAGTGGCGTGGTGTCACGGCCGCTTGTGACGTGGTGTCACTGGTCGTGGCCGCTGGCCGCCGGATAATGGGAGGGTGACCGAACGAGCGATGGGCTTCACTCAGTCGACGCAGGGGCGGCTGCGCCGGCTCAACCTAGCCACGTCGCTGCCGCCTGTGGTGTTCGCCTCGGTGGTTCTGCTCTACATCGACACGCGTACCTGGTGGCACGTCGTCGTCCTGCTGCCGGGGGCGGTGGCGGCCCTGGTGGCCTTCGAACGGTGGACGGCCGGCGACCTGTCCCGGTTCGTGCTGCCCTGCGTGATCGTGGCGGGCGCGGTGTGGCCGGTGGGGGTCCTTGTCACCGACAGTCCGAACGCGTTCTGGGGTATCTGCGTCGTGGGCTCCCTCGCACTGCACGTGGTCCGGCGGCGTCGAGGGCTGGCGGTGGCCGGGCTGTTCTCCTACGTCGCCGTGGTCGGTGCGGCACGGCTGTTGGTGGAGCGGGACGACGTCGGCGACGTACTGGGTGTCTACGTCCTCGTGCCGACCTTCTTCACCGTCGGGGTGACGGTCCTGACGTTGGTGGGCGAGCGGTTCTACGACCTCATCCGGGAGCTCGAGCAAACTCGGGATCGGGAGGCGGAGCTGGCGGTGGTGCGGGAGCGCGTGCGGTTTGCGAGCGACCTGCACGACATCCAGGGCCATACCCTGCACGTGGTCAAGCTGAAGATCGCGCTGACGCAGCGACTGCTGCTCCGCGACACCGAGCGGGCGGAGAAGGAGTTGCGGGAGACGTATGCGCTGGTCAGTGACACCATCGCGCAGACCAAGGAACTCGCGTACGCCCAACGGCGACTCAACCTCACCGCGGAGATCGAGAACGCGAAGAACCTGTTCGAGGCGGCCGACATCCGCGTGCGGGTGACCCGGGAGGCCGAGGTCGACGCCCGCACCAGCGAACTGCTCGGCCAGGTGCTGCGCGAGACGACCACCAACATCCTCCGCCACGCGCAGGCCACCCAGGTGCAGATCATCCTCGCCGAGTCGGGCATCACCATCGTCAACGACGGGGTGACCACCACCACGCCCCCCGAGCTCAGGGGACTGGCGACACTCAGGCAGCGGGTGGCGGGCGACGGAGGCGAGTTGACCGTGGACCAGACGGACGAGCGGTTCCTGACGGCGGCGGTCTTCCGACCCGCTCGTGCTGGCGTGGCCCCAACGACCGCGGGGGAGGACGACCGATGACGACGATCGTGCTGGCTGACGACGAGGTCCTGCTGCGTACGGCCCTGGCCGCGCTACTGCCGATGGAAGGCGACATCACCGTTCTCGCTGAGGCCGAGAACGGAGAGAAGGCCGTCGAGGCCACCCTGCGGCACCGGCCCGAGGTGCTGGTCATCGACCTGGAGATGCCTGGCATGGACGGTCTCGACGCGGTCGCGCAGATCCGTCAAGCGCGACCGGAGCAGGTGATCCTCATGCTGACCCGGCACGCCCGCCCCGGTGTGCTGCGCAAGGCGTTGCGGCTCGGCGTCCAGGGCTTCGTCAGCAAGTCCGCCGAGCCGGCCCACATCACCTCGGTCATCGCCACCCTGCACGCGGGTAAACGCTGGATCGACCCGGATGTCTCCGCGCTGGCCGTCACCGAGGACTGCCCGCTCACTGACCGCGAAGCCGACGTGCTGCGGGTCACCGGCGAGGGCTACTCGGTCGCCGACATCGCCGCCCGGCTCCACCTTGCCCCGGGCACCGTACGCAACTACCTTTCCAACGCCATGCGCAAGACCCAGACCCGGACCCGCCACGAAGCGGCCCGCTACGCCCGCGGACACGACTGGCTGTGAGAGCGGCGGCCGGCGGATCCTCGCCGGCATGCAGTTGCTGCCGTTCTCGATGCTGCCCGACGTGATCCGCGCCGCTACCATCACGCCGATCGCCGCGGGATCTGGTACGCGGCGCGCTCGGCCTGCACGGCGACACCACCCGCAACGACATCGCGGTCATCTGGTCGCCGGACCGCGCGCCTATCGTCCTCGCCGTGCTGTCCAGCCGGACGACAAGGACGCCGACTACGACAACGCCCTCACCGTCGAGGCGACGGAGACGTTGATCGCCGGATGGTGAACGGGTCCAGTGGGACGCCTCGGAGGTGAGGCCGGGGGCGACCTTGACGCATGCGCTCCAGGGCCACCTCGGAGGTGTCCGCACTCGGGACTCGACCCAGGGCAGGAGGTCGCCGCCTCCCCGTTCCTAGCTGACGTCCGCGCGGGAGATTCAGCCTACTGACGTGTCGGAACGCGGCCAGTGCCGCCACGTCACACGTGGCGGTGACGTGGCAGCACTGACGCGCGGCCGCGAGGGCCGCTGTCATTGAGGCATGTCCGCCTCGGCGGCGGATGGAGGCCCGACATGGTTTGTGACCTGGTTGAGCCAAAGAGGCGCGGCGTCGCATCCGGGTAGGCCACCACATCGAAGAACAGGAGACCTGGACGTGTATCGAAGGCATGGCATCGCCCTGATCGGGATACTCGGCATGATCGGTGCCTTGGCTGCGGTCATCCCGGCGACGGCCGGGGAGTCGACGGCCGGGAGACCGACGGTGGGGTTGCAGTGGGCGGCGTGCCCGCAGGACGTGGTGGTGCCGCCTGCGGTACAGGGACAGGTGCAGTGCGCGAAGGTGCCGGTTCCGCTGGACTACCGCGACCCCGGCGGCACCCAGATCGAGATCATGGTGTCGCGGATCGCGAGCACGAAGCCGGAGAAGCGGCGCGGTGTGCTGATGTTCAACCCCGGCGGGCCGGGCGGCACCGGGCTGGATCAGCCGGGTTTCCTGGCCGGCCAAGGGCTGCCGGCCAGCGTCATGGATGCCTATGACCTGATCGGCATGGACACCCGGGGCGTCGGGCACTCGGCGCCGGTGAGCTGCGGCTTCGTCCTCGGCGACGCCTATTGGGCCAACATTCCGCCGTACGCGGTCGACGACGCGGACGTGACCCGGCACGCGGAGGTCGCCGAGGAGGTCGCCGCCCGGTGCGCGGAGAACGACACCGACGGGCGGCTGCGGCACTTGACGACCGCCAACATGGCCCGTGACCTGGACCGGATCCGGGCCGCGCTCGGTGAGGAAAAGGCGAGCTTCTACGGGGCGTCCTACGGCTCTGCGTTGGGTGCGGCGTACGTCTCGATGTTCCCTAGGAGCACCGATCGGATCGTGTTGGACAGCAACATCGGCGATACCCACCTCGACCGGGACGGCCTGCGGCGGTTCGCGCTCGGCATGGAGCAGACGTTCCCCGACTTCGCGACCTGGGCGGCGGCGCGACACGACTCCTACGGGCTGGGTCGCACTCCACAGCAGGTGCGCAGGACCTACTTGACCCTCGCCGAGCGGTTCGACCGGACGCCGGCGCCCGACGGGCTCACCGGCGAATTCTTCCGGGGCATCACGTTCGCCTACCTCTACAACGAGAGGCAGTACGGGAACCTCGCGCGGACCTGGCAGTCGTACCTGGATCCCGGCCAGGCACCGTCGCAGGCGGAGACGGCGGCGGCGCCCAGCCCGAACGACAACGCCTTCACCGTGTTCCTCGCCGTCACCTGCAATGACGTCCAGTGGCCCAAGGACGTCGCGACCTATCGGCGGGCCGTCGCAGAGGACCGCAAGCGGTACCCGCTCTTCGGTGCGGCCAGCGCCAACATCACCCCGTGCGCCTACTGGAAGTACGAGCCGTCCGAGCCGCCCGTCGCGATCAGTGATAAGGGGCCGCGCAACGTGCTGGTCCTGCAGAACCGGCAGGACCCGGTCACCCCGTTGGCGGGGGGCAAGCTGCTGCGCGAGAAGTTCGGGCAGCGCGCCCGGCTGGTGACCGCCAACCAGAGCGGGCACGGCGTCTACGTGCTGAGCGGCAACGCCTGCGCGCTGAACCTCACCACGTCGTACCTCGTGGAGGGCACGATGCCGGCCAGGGACACGACCTGTCGGAACGACTGACCCGGATCAGGAGTCACCCGAGGGCGCGGAACACGAGGTGTTCCGCGCCCTCGGCGGGGTCGTGGTCTGAACCGACCTGCGATCCGCAACGCTCCAAGCAGCATCAAAGCCTTGCCCCGCAGAGTGCTCAAGTGCTTTTCCTGGGCGTTTCCGATCGCAGCCAGCGCCACGAGTTTCACGCCTGGCTCACCACGGTCGAGCGCGGTATGGGCATCCAGTTCATCTCCTGCGACGACCGCCGATCGCCTGGACCGGCGGTCAGCGCAAGCTCCCCTCGCAGTACGTCTTCCGCGGCACCTGCGCCAACCGCAGGAAGGCTGGGACGAGCTACGCGCGGCGGCACACTGACCGAGCCGATCAGAAGGACTGGGGCACGCAATGAAGGTATTCATCATCGGAGTCAGCGGATCCATCGGAGGACTGCTCGCGCGGAACCTGATCGATCGCGGCGATGAGGTCTCCGGCCTGGTACGTCGCGATGAGCAGAGAGCCGATCTCGCCGCGCGGGGCATCGATGCGCGTGTCGCCGACATCGCGGACATCACCCCCGGCTCCCTGGCATCCATGCTCAGCGGGATCGACGCCGTCGTGTACACCGCCGGGTCGAACGGAGGCGCCAGGGAGGTCACGGCGGCCATCGATGGTGACGGCGTGGTGAAGGCCCTCGAAGCGACGCGTATCGCCCAAGTGAAGCGCTTCACGTTGGTATCGGTGCTTCCCGAGGCCGGGCGGGGCCAGGAATTCGACGAGGACGTGGAGTTCTACTTCGCGGTGAAGAAGCTCATCGACGTCGCCGTGTCTGAAAGTGGTCTCGACTGGCTGATCCTCAGGCCATCGGCGCTTGTCGATCATGCCGGAATCGGGGCGATAGCCCTCGGTCCGGCGCAGCCGCACGACGAGATCTCCCGCGAGGACGTCGCCGCCACCCTGGCGGAACTGCTCCATGAGCCCCGGATCCGCCGGCGGATCCTCGAGCTCACTCAGGGATCGACGCCGATTGCCACGGCGGTTCAGACGAACATCCGCTGACCGGCCCGCGGCGGCGCGGATGGCTGTCGCTCGGCGCGTGACGGCCGTAGCTTCCGTCACGCGCCGAGCGGGCTTCGGAACGATGGTGACATCCGTGCGAATGCTGTCCGCGAGCACCTCGCGGATCAGCAGCCCAGCCAGGCCCCGTCCACCGAACTTCCGGTCTACTTCGGTGTGGAAGACGATTCGCTCGCCATCCACCTTGGGGGAGTCGACGAAGTCCACCCGGCCGACGGGTGACCCGTCAGCAAGGTGAACGGTGTAGGTGCCGATCGGGCGAGCTTTGCTGAGCCTTACCCAGCAGGAGGAGGGGGAGTGGTGGTTCAACTATCTCGGGAAGGACCGAGCAGCTCGTCACTGCGTTCCATCGACTCGGCGAACGACCCGAACCCGTTACCTGACAACAGAATCCGGCACATCCACCACGACACGGACCACGGAGCAACCCGACCTACGGCCGGGCGATACCGGCTACCCATCACCACAACGACTACCACCACCTCGCCCGGAACGCCACAACGAACCAACCGCCAGGCTTAATGAAAGACGGAGGCTAGGAGAACAGGTCACCTGCGGACTGCCCTGCTTCACGCTTGCGGCGGAAGTAGTCGTTGATGATGGTCCGGTACCGGTCAGCGTCCGAGCGGGCCCAGTTCCGCATGAGTTCACAACCGAACGCCAGCGAGGTGATCGGCTGCGCCCCGGCCTGAAGCATGCGGTCGATGGCTGCGTGGTGGGTGACCGCTGAAACGCCTCCAGCGGCATCGATCACGGGGTAGATCTCATAGCCCTCCAAGAGCATGTCCAGGGTTGGGAACGCGAGGCAGACCTCTGTCCACAGGCCGGCCATCACGATCTTCTTGCGTCCAGTGGCCACGATCGCGGCCCGAAAGTCCGCATCCTCCCAGGAATTGACACCTGTCCGGTCGATTTCAGTGATGCCGGGTAGTTCACGGGTGATCTCGTCGACCGTCGGCTTGTGCACGCCCATTCCCACCGCCACGGTGGTCACGACCGTCGGAATCTCATAAGCTCGCGCCAGTTGCGCCAGCGTCACCACACCGAGGTTGATCTCCTCCCGGCTGGCGGAACCGACTGTGGCGTACTGGCCTTCCTGGTAGTCGATGAACGCAATGGCGCAGTTCTGCGGTGTCAACAGGTGGTCGGAATCGGGATCGCGGATCGGTTCAGGATTGATCTTCTTGCTTGTCGGGACAGTAGTCATACGTAATCTCCTCTGGTGGGTCTGCTCGCCTAAGAGCGGATGCTGGCGGCGCGCGAGGTGGTCTTGCGCGTCAGGTCCACGAAGTCGGGTTCGAAATTCGGATCGACATTGACCGCCTCCCACAGTCGCTGTCGGCCCGCGGTGGAGATCGGCAGCAACCTGGCCGGGTCCTCGACGACAGACACCAGCGTGTCGTCGTCCTCCGCAGAGCGACGTAGCGGACGAGGGTTGGCGACGTCCAGAGCACGCTCCACGACCGCTCTCATAGGCCCAGCCGCCATCAACTCCAACGAGGTCTCATAGTCGCGTCCGAGGATGTCCGCGAGGTCCAGCGCCTCGCGTAGTCCCGCCTCCGCAGCCATGATGGCTACGTTGGTGATCAGTTTGTAGTCCACGCCCGCACCGAACTCACCCACGTGCCGGGATCTGCCGAGACCATCGAGTACCGACTTCACCCGCTCGAAATCGTCGGCCGATCCGCCGACCAGGAACGTGATCGCCCGCTCGCGCGCGTACTTCACACCGCCAACGATGGGCGAGTCGAGCACGGCCACTCCGCTGGGCGCCGCCGCGCGGACCTGGTCGACGATTGCTCGGGTGGTGGTCGAGCAGATCAGCACTGATGCACCAGGCTGGGCGCCGGCGAGTATTCCATCGTCACCCAGGTAGGCGGTCGGGATGTCATTCGACATCACGAGGCCGAAGATCACATCAGCGCCCCGCGCCGCTTCTGCGGCCGACGCGACCGCGGTCGTCCCCATGCGCCTAGCTGCTTCGAGCCGGGAGTCCGAGATATCAGATACTCGCACTTGATGTCCGGCAGCGAGGAGATGAGGCGCCAACTGCTCGCCCATGTCGCCGAATCCCACGATTGCGATCGTTGCCATGCATTTAGCTCCTATTCAATAGATCCGTGCCCACGGGTGAGGTGTGGCAGGTCATGGGTCGGCCAGACCGTTGAACTGCGTAGTGAACGTCATGGAACTCCCCGTGGCCGGACATCCCGCACCCGTGAACTGCAGCACCGGGACCGACCGCGACCACGAGTACCAGCAGGACGCCGGAGGCGATCCAGGGCCCTTGCCGCCGCCGGCGAGGCCGGTCCGACCGCGGTCGCTCGGACCTCGAGCGCCTGGTCCAGGGCGGTCATGCAGCGTTCCTTTCGCCGGTCGGCGCTCGCCTGGTGGTAGTCGCCACGCTGGCGGCACTGACGGCAACGATCGCCGCCGCGGTGCGAGTCACCGCGGAGAAGACGGCCTCTGATCCCCAATGGCCGCGTCCGATCTCGCTGGCTCGGGTCACCGTTGCCGATGTCCAAGGCAGCGGCGGCCGCAGCGAAGGCACGGCGCCGCTGGCGAAGAGCAGCCCGATGATCGCCGCAGTGCGGGGATCCGGGGCTTCGTCGTCCGCCAGGACCCGGCGGATCCGCGCTCGCAGCTGCACCGCCTCACGATGTAGCAGGCCGCGGTCCACGAGCCGGTCGAGTACCACCCACCACAGATCGGTGCCGAGCGCGACGAGCAACGGCCGCACCCGCTGGGGCTTCTCGGCGACGGTGTCGTAGGCCGACTGCAGCAGCGGGTCGGGCAGCGGACCCTCGCCCGACGGGGTGACCCGCGGGCCGTCCAGCGCCCCGGAGTTGTCGGTCTGGATCCGACCGAGCAGGGCAAGCTCGGTGAGCACCGCGCCGCCAAGCGCGTCGTGCAGGGTGCCCGCTGTCTGGATGGAAACGCCGTCGTCGTCCATCAGGAGCAGCATGAGGTCGTCGACGATGAGCAGGTCGTCCCGTACCAACGTCAGCTTCTCGCCCATATCTCGTTCCTTTCTCGTAGTTCTCTCCGCGCGGTGTCCTTCCGTCAGCTCAGCCGAGGAAGGTGCGCAGGGCGGCGTTTACCTCGTCGGCGTGGGTCCAGAGCAACCCGTGTGGGGCGCCTTCGATCTCGACGTACTCGGCGTCGGGCAGGCCCTGGCGAAAGCGCCGGGCGGTAGCGTCGATCGGGAGGATGGTGTCGGCGGTGCCGTGCAGGATCAGGGCCGGCTTGCCGCTGGCACGGACCGCCTCGACGTCGGCGCGGAAGTCCTCGATCCAAGAAGACACGACGGCGTAGGCCGCCACCGGCGCGCTGGAGATGGCGACGTTCCAACTGCCGGTGACAGCCTCCTGGCTGATCCGGCTGCCAAGGTTCTCGTCGAGGTTGTAGAAGTCCGAGAAGAACTGCGTGTACCAGGCGTAGCGGTCACCCTTCGCCGCGGCCTCGATCCCGTCGAACACCTTCCGCGGCAGGCCGTCGGGGTTGTCATCCTGCTCGACCAGGAACGGTTCGAGTGAGGCGAGGAATGCCAACTTCGCCACCCGCTGATGGCCGTACCGCGAGACATAGCGGGCCAGTTCACCGGTGCCCATCGAGAACCCGACCAGGACGACGTCGCGCAGGTCGAGCGTCTCCAGCACGGTGTTCAGGTCGGCCGCGAACGTGTCGTAGTCGTAGCCGGAACCTACCTTCGACGAGCGCCCGAAGCCACGACGGTCGTAGGTGATTACCCGGTATCCGGCAGCAAGCAGTTCACGCGTCTGAAGCTCCCAGCTGTGGCCGTTCAGCGGATACCCGTGGATGAGGACAATCGGCTGACCTGCGCCCTGATCCTCGTAGTACAGCTCGATCGGGGTGCTGTTCTCGGTCCCGACGGCGATGAATCCCATGATCGTTTCCCTCCTGTTGTCGCATACCGTGGTGGTGTCGGTGTCGGTGTCGGACGTCGTTGTCGTGGCCCGACGCCTATCGACGGGGCTCGGCGTGGAACTCGCCGTAGGTGACATTCAGTTGGTCGACTTCGATGACTGGGTTGACGGGCATCTCGGATCCTTTCGTCTTCGGCACAAGACTTCCGTCACTGGCGGCGCCATCGCATCGGTGTGAACGCCTTAGCTCGCACCGTCAGCTCACCGTGTCGGGTGCGAGCTGGTCGCTGGCGGTGCGAGTAGCAGGCGAGGGGCGGCCGGTACGCGGTTGACCAGCGATGAAAGCCGTGGGCCTGGGGCCCGCCTCGACCTGCGGCATCCGCTTCGTCAGCCGCTTCGTGTGGAGATCACGGGCTTGCTGCGGCGATCAAGATCAGGAAGAATTGCGGTTCGCGTCGGTGAGAACTACCTAACTCCGGCCCGACGGACCTCAACCAGCCTCGGATGGAACGAAATGACCGACCTTCTCGGCCGGCGCGCGGAGCGCATCGCCATCGAGCACCTGCTCGCCCAGGTTCAAGCCGGACGCAGCGGGAAGCTGGTGGTGTGCGGGGAAGCGGGCATCGGGAAGACCGCGATCCTGGAGTACACCCGTGGCGTCGCGGTCGGATCGGGGTTCCGGGTGGAGCACTCGGTCGGAGCGGAGTCCGAGGAGCAGTTCGCGTTCGCCGGTCTGCATCAGCTGTGCAGGCCGCTGCTGGACCGCGCGGCTCCGCTGCCCGAGCCGCAGCAGGCCGCCCTCGGCGTGGCGTTCGGCCTACGCGACGGGCCTGCGCCGGACCGGTTCCTGGTCGGGCTGGCCACCCTCAACCTGCTGGCCGAGGTCGCCGAGGACGGGCCGCTGTTGTGCCTCGTCGACGATGCGCAATGGCTGGACGAGGCTTCCGGGCAGGTGCTGGCGTTCGTGGCACGTCGGTTGGCAGCCGAGCAGGTGGCGCTGGTGTTCGCGCTACGCGACGCCAGCACCAGTCACCCGTTCTCCGGATTGCCTGAGCTGAGCCTGGGCGGACTCGGTGAGCCCGACGCCCGGATGCTGCTGACGGCCGCGGTCCGCGCACCGCTGGACGGCCGGGTACGCGATCGGATCGTCGCCGAAGCGCGCGGCAACCCGCTGGCGCTGCTGGAACTCCCCCGCAGTACGCGGCCCACCCAGCTGGCCGGCGGGTTCGAGCTGCCCGACACCCTCAGCGTCCCGTATCGCGTCGAGGACGAATTCCGGCGCCGCTCCGACGATCTGCCCCCCGACACCCAACTGCTACTGCTGGTCGCCGCCGCCGAGCCGACCGGCGACGTGACGCTGCTGTGGCGCGCCGCCGCCGAGCTGAGGATCGCCCGCGAGGCGGCCGCACCCGCAGAAGCCGCCGGACTGCTCGAGATCGATACCAGGGTGCGGTTCTGTCATCCGTTGGCGCGTTCGGCGATCTACCGGGCCACCACGCCGCCCGACCATCGCCGCGCCCACGGCGCCCTGGCCGCCGCCATCGACCCGCAGACCAACCCGGACCGGCGCGCCTGGCACCGCGCACAAGCGGTCCTGGGCACCGACGAGGAAGCCGCCGCGGAGCTGGAGCGCTCGGCGGACCGGGCGCGGGCCCGTGGCGGGCTGGCCGCCGCAGCCGCATTCCTGCAGCGCGCGGCAGCCCTCACCCCCGATCACGCCACCCGTGCTCGGCGGATGCTGGGAGCCGCCCGCGCCAAGCACGAGGCCGGCGCGTCCGACAGCGCGCTGGACCTGCTCACGACGGCACCGCTCGAGCCGCTGGATTCCCTGCAACGCGCGCATCTCGACCTATTGCGAGCCCAGATCGCCTTCCACCTGACCCGAGGCACCGAGGTGCCGGGCATGCTGATGGATGCCGCCAAGGCACTCGCCCCGTTGGACGCTGCGCTGTCCCGCGAGACCTACCTACATGCGCTGGATGCGGCGATCATCAACGGAGGGGGTGACGCGGCGCGCATCGCCGAAGCGGCCTTGGCCGCCCCCGCACCCGGGACGCCGACGCGACCGGTGGACCTGCTCCTCGACGGGCTCACAACGACCTTGAGCAAGGGCTGTGCGGCGGGAGTGCCAGGTCTACGGCTCGCGTTGGAAGCGTTCCGCGACGGCCCGCAGGCGGAATCTGTGCAGTGCAGCCAGAGCGACCGGTGGCTGTGGCTGGCCGGCCGCAACGCCGTGGCGATCCTCGACGACGAGCTGCTCCATGTGCTGGCCAGCCGCAACGTCCAGCTCGCTCGTGAGGCCGGCGCGCTGGCGACGCTCCCCGCCGCACTGAACTTCCTGTCCATCACATCGGTCCTGACGGGCGATCTCGCCCGCGCCGACGAGCTGGCCACCGAGGCCACGGTGATCACACAGGCCACCGGGGGCGTGCCGTTGCGCCATGGTCGCGTCATTCTCCACGCCTGGCGTGGTGACCAAGCCGAGACCACCGCGCTCGACGCCGCCGTCGCCAGCGATGACACCTACCCGGACGAGGGCGCGGAGGTCTCCCTGGCTCAGTACGCGATGGCAGTGCTCCACAACGGGTTGGGCAACTACTCGGTCGCGCAGGAAGCGGCGACGAGGGCGTGCAGGTCTGACGAACCGTCGATCAGCAGCGCGTGCCTACCCGAGCTCATCGAGGCTTCCGTCCGTGCCGGCGAGCCGGCACGAGCAGCGCTCGCACTAGAGCAGTTCACCTCACTCGCAGTTGCGTGCGGCACCACGTGGGCGCTGGGCCTGGCCGCGCGCTCACGAGCGCTGACCAGCGCAGGGCCTGATGCCGAGGAGCACTACCGCGAAGCGATCGAACGGCTCGGAAAGTCCCGGATGGCCGGCGACGCGGCTCGTGCTCGGCTCGTCTACGGCGAGTGGCTGCGCCGCGAAGGGCGGCGCCAGGACGCGCGCGACCAACTCCACACCGCCCATCAACTGCTGTCGGACATGGGCGCGGGCGCATTCGCCGAGCGGGCTGCCCGCGAACTCCGCGCCACCGGCGAACACCCACGAAAGCGCACCACCCACCCGACCGACGCCCTCACCCCACACGAGGTGCACATCGCCCGGCTGGTAGCCACCGGGGCGACCTCCCGGGAGATCGGCGCACAACTGTTCCTCAGTCCCCGCACCATCGAAGCCCACCTGCGCAACATCTTCCGCAAACTCGGCATCACCTCCCGCCGGCAACTCAAAGATGTGCGGCTGCCCTGAGCGGGCCGGCACCCCGCCGCCGTCTGCGAGATTCACAAGCGTCAGCCGGGACGGGTGAAAGGTGCCGTCAGTGGCGAGCCCAAGCCAGGGCTACGAGCGGTCGCGATGCTCGCATCGTCCTCTTCCCGTACAGGGCAGCGACGGCGACGCCCTCGGCGGCTCGGCGTACGATCTGGATACGCTCGATGCTCAACCCGTCGACGGCGAACTGCTCGCTCCACCAGGCGCTGCGCGACCGCAGCTACAGCGGGGATCGAGTGAAGACCGATCCAGATCGCCGCTGATGGGACGTCTACGCGGCGCCGGCATCCGAACGTCCCGCGCAGAGTACGCGAACGTAGGCACGGAGCATTTTGCCGGGATAGTTCTCCGACACCCCGACGACAGCAACTGCGAGTGCCACTGGGGCAGCGCGCAGGACCTTGCCCTGCTCAAGACCGCGGACGTCGAGTTGCACCCGGATCTGCTGCGCCGCACCTACTGGGCCGTTTGCACTCGGCCGTTGGCAGCAGTGGCCCGGCGAGTGGTCGGGGCCGGTCCGCGACTTCCTGGACGCCTGGTGGTTCGTCGTGCTCACGGAGCAGGACGCCGAGGTTCCGGCGTACTCGGTTCTGGCCATGCTGGTGGAGACCTCCGGCGGGCTCGACCGCTGGCTTCGTGCCTGGGCAACGGCGACCAGTCCGGTGGCGAACCAACGGCTCGCCGAGGCGTTCGGAACATGGGAGTACGACCTGCTCCGCGACGATCTGCCGTGGCGAACCTGGTCGTTGACGGACGACCAGGAGGAGGCCCTTCGCGCGGAACTCACCGGTTGGCTGCTCCAGCACGCACCGGCCCGGCTGCGGATGATCGGCGCCGACCCGGACCTGCTGGACCGGATCAGGCTGCTCGGCATTCCCTGTCCGGCCAGGTGGGACGACCCGCACTGGCCGGACCATGCCTACTGACCGGGCCGCCCACCCACCAGCCAGCCCAGCCGGGCGAGGCCTCGCCCGCCGTGGCGGGCTCCCCTCCCGGGAGGCGGGCCGGTGGCACGGGACGACGCGTGCGGCGGAGAGGCGGTGATGCCCACAACCTCACGGACAGCAGCAATGCCCGTGTCACTCAGCGTCGAGCGACCAACTGGGTGACGACATCGGCCGCCGGCATCGACGGGCGAGCAAGCATTGCCCGCTGGTCTGCGACGCGTCCGACTGGCGCAGCGAGCGGGTGAGTGGCCAACCGGGTGACGATCGTCATCCCTGTCATCAATGGGCTTCGCGGTGCGGGCCGCCGCCGCTCACTGCGGTCGTTGCCAGATCGTTCAAGGAGAGGTTCCCAGGGCGGGCAGGATCACGTCACGTGCGCTGGTCTCGTATCCGGCCACCTGCCGGAAGCTTCACGTGGCGCGCCGCTATAGCCGCAGGTCGCGTCGCCGGTATCCCGCAAGGCCGATCGCCACGGCGATGACCGCCACCGCGACCATGGCGGCCATCGCAGGCCAGTCCGGCCCCGCCGAGGGCACGGCCGCGAGATGGGTGTACGGCGACAGCCCACGCACCCAGCCTGGCGCGTCGAAGCTGTCGGCGGTGACCGTGAGCAGGAATCCACCGGCGGTCGGCACGACCCCCCACGCGACCACACCCTGCGGCGTGTGGCCGAGGGTGAGGACCGCGGCGGCGAGGCTGAGCAGCGCGACCGGCAGGACGTTCCAGGTGCCGGCGAGCGCCGCCGGCAGTGGCAGATCCGCGCCGACCAGGGTCGAGCCGAGCCATGCCGCCATCCCGGCGACGGTGACGAGGACCGCCGCGCCTGCCGTGGTGGTGAGGATCTCGGCGCGGAGCAGTCGGACGCGGGTGGTCGGCCCGGCGTGCAGCAGGGTCAGGCGCCCGCCGGTCTCGGCCGAGGCGAACGCGCCGAGACGGACGGCGGTGAACGCGCCGACGGGTACGGCGAGCAGGGCGAAGAGTGTCGCCGCGTACCCGCGGACAGTGTCGAGACCGGCGAAGCCGGCCTGTGCCGCCAGGTCGGCGAAGCGAGGATTGTCGGCGAGGAAGCCGGTCAGGGAGTCCGCGAGCAGGCCGATCAGCAGGAAGTAGGCGCCGATCCCGGTCGACCAGCCGGCCAACGACCCGAGCATCCGTCGGATGGCGAAGGTCTCCACCGAGCCGAGGAGCCGAAGCCGGCGCGTCCGGCGGGTAGCGGGGGTGAGCAGTCCGGCCCTGATGTCCCGCCGCCCCGCCAGGGCGAGCGCGCCGACGGACAGCGCGACAGCGGTGAGCGCGAGGACGACCAGCGGTGCCAACCGGTCGTCCCGGTACGGACTGAGCAACGCCAGCGGACCGTACGGTGGCAGCCAGCGCAGCCAGCCGAGGGCGGTGACGCCGTCGCCGATCATGCGGGCCAGCAGTCCCACGCCGAGGAACGCCAGCGTGGCTCCGGTAGCCGCGGATCGGGCCGGGAAGACCTGCGCGGCGAGGGCCGCCGCCGTGACCGCCACCGCACCGGCCAGCGCCAGACCCGTGGCGTGCACGAGTGCCCCACGGGCCGGGGTGCCGACCGCGGCGAGCGCCACGGCGAGTGCCAACCCGATCATGATCATCACCGCCGTCAGCACCGCGAGGTGCCGGCCGAGCACCGCCGTCCGGCTCAACCGTCCGGCCAGCAGAAGGTCCCACCGGCCGGTCTCCTCCCCGCCCCGGGTGACACGCGTGGTGACCAGCAAACCCCACACCGACAACAGGATGGCGAGGATGGTGCCGGTGCGCCAGACCGTGAACCCGCCGACGGTGTCGAGGCCGACGGGCTCGCCGAACAGCGTGCGGATCGCGGGATTACCGGCCAGGGCGGCGAGTGCCTCCGCGCCGTCCCCATCCCCGACGGTGCTGGCATAGGTGGCGGCAACCAGCACCGACATGCCGACCACCACGATCAGCACGACGGCCGTCCCACGGCGTGGCGGCGAGCAGTTCCAGGGTCTCCGCGCCGGTGAGCTGTGGCCACAGCGCCACGTCGGCGGGCACGTACGCCAGCAGCCGGTGAGCCGCGCCGACGTCACCTGCGTCGACGTCGAAGACCCAGGCCCGGCCGGCGGTCGGTCGGGCCAGCCCGAGCAGCAGTCGGATCGTGGTGGACTTCCCGGCGCCGTTCGGGCCGAGGAACCCGAACACCTCGCCGGCCGGCACGGTGAGGTTCAGCCGGTCGAGGGCCAGCAGCCTCCCGTAGCGCTTGGTCAGGTGTTGCGTGCGGATGGCGGATGCGGCCACGGGTGCCTCCGGTCGACGACGTGTCACGACTGCCGACCAGGCTTCCCGGCGCACCGGGAATCACCGTACTCCGCATGCCACGTCCCGCTCGGTCATGGGGATCCCTTCCTCGGTCCTGACCAGCGGCGGTACCCGCATGAGCGACCGGGAACCGGATCAACGACCGTCCTTCGTCCAACTCGCCACCGCGGGGAGCAAGGCCCGCACGGCGGCGATCAACCAGGTGCACGTGGCGTCGACCTTTTCGCTGGAGTGGCCGAGCTGCGCGGCGGTGGGTTCTGGCGCGGTACAGGGGCCGTCAAGGGAGGTTCGCGCTGACGGCGATGGCGATCGGCGTTGATCCTTGAGTGAGTTCGAGGATCTGACGCCGGATCCGTGGTTCGTGGAGCAGCGCTGCTAGCGTGGCGGCGACGTCCTCGCGCGCGATCTCGTCGTGCGGCTGGGCTGGGCCGAGGGACACGCTGCCGGTTCCCGGCCGGTCAAGCAGCATCGACGGCCGCAGGATCAGCCAGTCGAGGTGGCTCTGGCTCACCACGACATCGACGATCTTTTTGACCGCGAAGTAGAATTCCTCGTCGTCGCTGAGGTCCTGGTCGCGCCCGGCCTCGGGCATCACGGACACCAGTGTGAAGCGGTGCACCCCCGCCAGAGTTGTGGCCTCAAGAACTCTGATGACGCCTTCGCCGTCGATCGCTGCCGTGACATCCCTGGCGCCGCCGTTCGATCCCGCTGTGTACACGACTGCATCGACCCCACGGAGCATCGATCCCAGGGAGTCCACGGTCATGTCCGCGAGCTGACCTACGGATGCGTGGACGCCCCGCCTCATGAGCTCGAACTTCTGCTCGTCCCGACGCACCAAGCCGGATACGGTGTCGCCGCGCTTGGACAGGTCATCGGCGAGCAATCTGCCCACGGCGCCACTGATGCCCAGGATGAAGACCTTCATCGCGGTCCGATTGGGCCGTGCAGCGTTTGGAGCGTGGTGATGACCTGCGCTTCCTCAAGGACGAAGGATGTGCCTGCCGGGAAGGGCGATTCGGATTGGAGCATCTCATCAGGCTCGCAGCAGCGGTGCGGCTTCGCGTCGGTAGAAATCACCGATACTCGTGATGCCCGCGCCCGCCTGGTCAGGGAAGGTGCAGCTCCTTGAGTTGACGGCGTGAGGTGATGCCGAGCTTGCGGAAGATGTTGCGCAAGTGGGCCTCGATGGTCCGAGGGCTGAGGAACAGCTGTGCGCCGACCTCACGGGATGTCGCTCCGGTGGCCACCAGGCGCGCGACGTGTAGCTCCTGGGCGGTCAGTTCGTCGGTCGGCTGCGAGGATCGCGTGCTTGGGTGCTCGCCGGTCGCGCGCAGTTCGCGTGCGGCGCGGGCCGCGAACGCCTCCGCTCCCATGTCGGTGAGGAGTTGGTGGGCGGTGCGGAGCTGATCTCGGGCGTCGCGGCGGCGGCCCTCACGACGTAGCCACTCACCGTAGACGAGGTGGGCGCGGGCGAGGTAGCCGCGCATCCGGCTGTTCCCGAGGTGTTTGATCGCCGTACGGTACTGATCTTCGGCCGACGATCCGGTGCTCATGAGCGCCCGTGAGTTCGCCGCCAGCCCCAGCGCCCACGACGTGCCGCTGGCGCGAGCCCGGGCGTCGAACTGCTCCATCGCCTGGGTCGCGCGCTCCGGCTGCCCCGCACGGACGCAGGCCTCTATGAACTCCGTGAGGCTCGCGCCGATGATTGGCATTTCACGCGACGTGCAAGCCTGGGCCGCAGCCTCCTGGGCCACCGAGTAGTTCCCCAGCCCGTTGTGGAGCACCGCCATCGCGTACTGGGCCTGGGAGGCGTCAGTGCTCCCGTCGGGATAGGCGACGTCTTGGGCGGTGCTGGCGCTGAGCGCTGTGGTCTCGGCCTGGTCGCCACGCCAGCCGCCCAGGATGACGCGAGCATGCCGCAGCTCCACGCCGCTGGTGGCTTGCATGATCGCATCCGCCTCGGCGGCGAGCTGTTCGGCTAGGGCGAGCTCGCCCATCAGGACCGATGTGATCGAGAAGAGGTTCAGCGCGGTGGGGAGCGTCGCCAGCGCGCCGGCCTCACGAGCCAACTGGACGTTGCGGCTTGCCAGGAGGTAAAGCAGCTCGTCGTCGAATATCGCCACTGCGCTGCGGCCGGCCAGCCACAGCCAACGGTCGCTGTGAGGGTCCCGCCCAGCACCGTCGTACGAGCTGTCGCGAATCGCTTCAATGGCGCGCCGTAGCCCGGGTGCTCCCGCCGTGAATCCCCTCGTCAGAGCCGTCGCGAGGCCGTCGAGGAGCAGGTCCACGGACCGAGCCGGCACGTCGGCTGGAGGAGCGTCCAGGGCCGCTGCGGCGATGTGCGTCGCGTCGTCGCCGCCGTTGATGACCGCCGCATCCAGCGCGTGCAGATAGGTCTCGCGGGAGAGCGCGGTGTCCAGCGGGGCGAGCATCTTGGCCGCGTCCAGCAGCCTCCGTGGCACGTCGCTGTCTCGTGTCAGGTGGAACCCGATCTGGGCGCGGAGCAGTTCCAGCCGGGCGCGTGGCAGAGGGTCCAGAGGCCCGACAGCCGCGACCGCCAGCAGCTCAAGGGCGGCCTCGGGCGCACCGGACTCGTGCTTGGCGTGCGCGCCCGCAAGCGCCCGCCTCGCGCGGGCGCCGGGCTCAGGGGACAGCTCGGCTGCGCGCTGCAGGAACGCGGCCGCGGCGGCCAGGCCCCCGCGGGCACGCGCCCGATCGGCCGAGCGCTCCAACCCTTCAGCTACCTCTTCGTCAGCTCCGGGCACCGACTGTGCGCGGTGCCAGGCACGGCGATCAGGGTCGGCCTGTGGGTCGGTTGCTTCGGCCAGCGCGCCGTGGGCGCGGCGACGGTTCGGAAGGGTGGCCGCCTGGTACACGGCGGACCGCACCAGCGGGTGACGGAACCGTACCCGGACGTCGATCTCCAGCAGCCCGGCGACCTCCGCGGGTGTCGCAACCTCGCGAGCCAGGCCCAGGTGCGCGGCCGCACGCCACAGCAGGGCCACGTCGCCTGTCGGCTCGGACGCGGCGACCAGCAGCAGTAGCTGCGTCTGCGGGGGCAGGCTCGCTGACCGACGTCGGAAGCTCTCCTCCAGGCGCCGCGGGACGCTCAGCGCGTCGGGCAGCTCGAACCCGCCGGCCCAGTACGGCGACCGTATGTTGCGGGGCAGCTCCAGCAGCGCCAACGGGTTGCCGCCCGCTTCGGCGAGGATCCGTTCGCGCACACCCTCGTCCAGCGGTGTGCGTACCGCAGCGTTGAGCAGTACCCGCGCATCGGACGCGCCGAGCCGCTCCAGGCCCAGCTCTGGTAACCCGGCGAACGGAAGGCGGTCGCCGTCGTCGGAGTCGCGCACCCCGAACAGGAGGGCCAACCTTTCGGCTCCCACCCGTCGGGCCACGAAGGCCAGGACCTGCGCCGAAGCCTCATCCAGCCACTGCGCGTCGTCGACGAGACACAGCAGCGGTTGTTCCTCGGCGACCTCGGCCAACAGGTTGAGGACGGCCAGCCCGACCAGGAACCGGTCCGGTGCGGCGCCAGCGTGGAGTCCGAACGCCACCCCAAGGGCGGTCCGCTGCGGCTCGGGCAGCGTGCCGGTGCGTTCCAGCAGGGGAGCACACAACTGGTGCAGCCCAGCGAACGCGAACTGCGTCTCGGACTCGACGCCGGCCAAGGGCTCCACCCGGAAGGCCGAGGCGAGTGCCGTCTGGTGGGCGTGCTCGAGCAGGGCGGTCTTCCCGATGCCGGCTTCTCCGCGCACCACGAGAGAGCCGCTGCGCCCGAACCGAGCCAGAGAGAGGAGCTTCTCGACCGCGTCACGCTCTGAACGCCGGCCTACGAGATCCGTCACGTTGTGCCTCCCGTCAACGCGCCAGATGTAAGTAGCCGACACCGTAGGCGTCCCTGATGCGAAGTGCGGAAGCTGCAAGTTAGCACCTGCCACCTCAGTGGTTCTCGGTGGCGCTGGGCCGTGAGGACCTACGTGGTGGTGACCGACGCGAGGGCTCGGCCTGCGGTGCGAGCCTGATGACGTCGCCAGGATCGGGCATCCGGACCCCGGCGTACCCGGAGTTGATGGACTCCGGAGCCCGGGGCGGGCGTCTGAAGACCAGACGTCGAACCCGTTCCCGGTACACCGACAACGAGAAAGTTGGGAGGACCCATGAGTACGGATCGTGTGCTTGGCGGACGCTATGAGCTCTGCGACGTCCTGGGCAGGGGCGGCATGGCCGTTGTTCACCTGGCTCGTGACATCCGGCTCAAGCGCTGGGTCGCGGTCAAGGTGCTCCGCGCAGAGCTAGCCCGCGATCCGCTGTTCCGGTCCCGGTTCCGGCGGGAAGCACAGGCCGTCGCCCGCCTCAATCACCCCGGCATCGTCGCTGTTCATGACGTCGGACATGAGAACGTCGAAGGCAGCCGGGCGGACGAGCCGACCGTTCCGTTCATCGTCATGGAGTACGTCGCCGGCCAGTCGCTGGGGGCCCGACTCCGCGAGGGCGCGCTCACGCTGGAGGAGTCGATCCAGCATCAGATAGCGGTCCTGTCGGCACTCGAGTTCAGCCATCGTGCAGGCGTTGTCCATCGCGACATCAAGCCCGCCAACGTCATGGTCACTCTCGACGGCGCAATCAAGGTCGTGGACTTCGGCATCGCGCGTGTCGAGGGTGGTGCCGCCCCGGCAACGCAGACCCACGAACTCCTCGGAACCGCCCAGTACCTTTCTCCCGAACAGGTGCGCGGTGAGGTCGCCGACGCCCGCAGCGACCTGTACTCCGCGGGTTGCCTGCTCTACGAGCTGCTGACCGGGCGGCCACCCTTCGTCGGTGACAACCCGGTTGCCGTCGCCTATCAGCACGTGCACCAGGAGCCCTCGCGCGCCAGTGCCTACCGCACCGAGGTGACTCCGGCGATTGACGCGGTTCTCCTCACGGCGCTCGCCAAAGACCGAAAGGACCGGTTCCAGAGCGCCCGATCCTTCAGGGAGGCGCTCCAGTCCGCGGCGAAGGGCCTGGTCCGTGCGGACGAGCGCACCGACATGGACGCGTTGGACAACGCGATTCCGGTCCACCCGTCGTGGCGCACTGCGCTGACATCGACGATCTCCACCGCATCGCCATCGGACCACTCGCCTCGTCGACCCGCCCGTGACAAGGACAAGGCCACCCTGTGATCCACCTAGGCAACGGTCCGCGCTGGCTCACCACCTCTGGCCGCTCTGGACGCACGCAGGCGAGGTCAACGCCACCTGCGCACCTTTCGTGACTCCCTCGACGGCGAGGACTGCCGCGCCGCCACACGACGCACCCACATCGCAGGAAAGTGAGGACCAGACATGAGTCCCATCGAGCAGCTCATCAGCAACTTCCAGGAGCTCGTCGCCCAAGTGCCCGGGATCGTCCAGCCGTTCATCGTCATGCTGGCGGGCGCGATCCCGTTCGTCGAAGGTGAGGGAGCGGCCATCATCGGCATAGCCGGTGGTCTCCATCCGATTGTCGCAGGCGTCGCAGCAGCCGCGGGGAACTTTCTGTGCGTGCTGCTGGTCGTCGCGGTCACCTCACGCGCCAGGACGACCATCGTCGATCGCCGAGACAGCCTGGTCGGGGTGGGCGGAGGCGCAGGAGCGCGATCGAGCGCCCTCGGGGAGACGTACCAGGAGACGGCAGCCACGAAGCCGGAGTCGAAGGGGCGTCGGCGCTTCAACAGATGGCTCGTGCGTTTCGGCGTCCCCGGCGCGAGCATCCTCGGTCCTCTCGCCATTCCGACCCAGATCATGTCGGCGATCCTCGTGGGCGGCGGAACTCCACGCCGGTGGGTCCTGCTCTGGCAGGCCATCTCCATCGTCATCTGGACGACGTTTGGCACCCTCTTGGCGTGGGCCGCGCTCACCTACGTCGTCGAGGTGGCGTGAGCCATGACCGAGCAAACGCATACCGTTCCGCACGATGTCGAGTACCACAGGGTGCTGGCCGGGGAGAGACGTCGTATCGGTCGTGGGATCCTCGCGATCGTGCTTCTGATCGGCGGGATGACGCTGTCCGGCGTCGCTCTCAGCCTGATGGCGGCGTTCGTGGATTCCGCCGTCGACACCGACGGCCGCACCGAGTGGACGCCTCTGATGCACACCGCCGGCATGGTTTCCGTCGCACTGATCATCCCGTGGAGCATGCTCATCCAGCGGTGGCTCTACGGCGTGAGAGGCCCGTCGCTGCACTCGGTGATCTCGCGGTTCCGGTTCGACATCTTCGGGCGCGCGCTGCTTCTGATCACCCCCGCGTGGGTTGCCGTCATGGCGTTCCACTACTGGGTCCCGCTGCCGCAGACCGAATGGAGTTACACCGACGTCCTGTGGATACTCCTCGCCACGCTCCTGCTCACGCCCCTGCAGGCCGCGGGTGAGGAATACGGGTTCCGTGGGCTCATCTTCCGCGTCGCCAGTGGCTGGACGCGCGGAGCGCGGACGGGCCTCGCCGCCGGTGTGCTTGTTTCCAGCGTTGCCTTCGCGGTCGTCCACCTGTCGACCGACATCTGGCTGAACCTCTGGTACCTGATCTTCGGCATCGGGCTCACGCTCATCACCTGGCGCAGCGGGGGTATCGAGATCGCAGTGGTGCTACACGCGGGGTACAACACCCTGTCCTTCGTGTTCGATGCTGCGCTGCGCACCGATATCGCCAACGTCGTCACGGATCGCGCAGCGGGCGCCGCGACGATCGGTGTCCTCGTTCCCAGCGCAGTTGTCGTCATCACCGCCTTGGTGGTCTGGCTGCGCACCCGGCGCAGCGGCCCTCTGCGAACACCGGACTCGGCGGCCGTTCGACCCGCGTCCGCGCTCTCGAGGGCCGCAGCTCGCGGATAGCCAACGATGGCACCCGTGACGTTCTCGTGGAAGGGTCTCGACCCTGATCAACAGCGCACGCCGTACCCCGTCCAGGTTTCCGAGTTGCGAGAGACACGGAAACCGAAGATCGGGGTACGGCGTGCGCTGCTGAGCGGGTACTGACCCGCAGGTGAGCGGTTCGCTGCGGCGTTCACCGCGAGGGACAGGCCGGTGGAATGCCACGGAGTCGGTCCTACGGAGGGCTCGGCCAGCGCAGCTGAGCAGGGCCGTACGTGGCAGGGCCCCTTGCCGGCAAGGGGCCCTGCCACGTAGCTCAGTCGAGTAGTTCGGTCACGGTGCCGGCGGCCACGGTACGGCCGCCCTCCCGGACGGCGAAGCCGAGCCCGACATCCATCGCGATCGGCCTGCCAAGCTCCACCGACAGGTCGACGGTGTCACCCGGCAGGACCATCGTCAGATCACCGAGGTCTACCGACCCGACCACATCGGTGGTGCGGAAGTAGAACTGCGGCCGGTAGTTGGCGAGAAACGGTGTGTGGCGCCCGCCCTCGGCGGTGGTCAGCGCATAGAGCCTGGCCCGGAACCGCTGGTGCGGCGTGACGCTGCCCGGCAGCGCCACCACCTGACCCCGCTGCACCTGGTCACGCTTGACCCCGCGCAGCAGCACGGCGGCGTTGTCCCCGGCCTCAGCGGTCGCCAGGGACTTGCCGAACGTCTCCAGCCCAGTGGCCACAGTGGACAGCGTTGAGCTGAGACCGACCACCTCGACCGGGTCGCCGACACGGAGCACGCCCCGCTCGACAGCGCCGGTCACCACCGTCCCCCGGCCGGAGATCGTTATCACGTTCTCGATCGGCATGAGGAACGGCTCGCCGAGCTCGCGGGGTGGCACCGGGACGTACCGGTCGACCGCGTCGAGCAGCTCCATGACGGAGGAAACCCAGCGTGGGTCGCCCTCCAGGGCCCGCAGCGCCGACACCCGTACGACCGGAACCTCGTCTCCGGGGAACCCGTACTCGGACACCAACTCCCGCATCTCGAGTTCAACCAGGTCGAGAAGTTCCGGGTCTTCGACGGCGTCGGCCTTGTTCATCGCCACCACCAGGTAGGGCACGCCGACCCGCCGAGCGAGCAGCACGTGCTCGCGGGTCTGCGGCATCGCCCCGTCAAGCGCGGAGACAACCAGGATCGCGCCATCGACCTGCGCCACCCCGGTGATCATGTTCTTGACGAAGTCGGCGTGGCCGGGCATGTCCACATGGGCGTAGTGCCGGGTCTCGGTCTCGTACTCGACGTGGGCGATGTTGATGGTGATGCCGCGCGCCGCTTCCTCCGGCGCCCGGTCGATGCCGTCGAAGGACACGAACCGGTTGACGGCGGGGTCGCGGTCGGCGAGGACCTTGGTGATGGCGGCCGTCAGGGTCGTCTTGCCGTGGTCGACGTGACCCATCGTGCCGATGTTGAGGTGTGGCTTCGCGCGCACGAATTGGCTCTTGGCCATGATGAGCTCCACACTGGAGACGAATTGGCGGACGACGAACGCGGGCGGATGCCACTCCGCGAGAAACCGCGCCAGAACCGCATGTCACGGCGCGCTCACCAGCGCGCCGGACCACCGGGCCACCCTCCTCCGTGGTTCTGCCGGAGCGGGAGGAGGGTCAGCCTCGGGTATCAGCCAGCCATGCGCACACGTCAGCGGCAGCCGGCAGGTGGAAACCTGCGGGCCGCACAGAGCCGACGGTGCCGAACATGGCGATCACGCTAGCTCTGAACCTCGGGAGGGGCGACTGATATTCCCGGCCCTTCTCTGCCAGTCATCGGCGTCGAAGCCGCAATCGAGATCTTCGAGTGCGGCTGCCCCCGATGATTGGTGCGACGCGACGCCGTCCGGTCGAACGTTCCTGATTGTCGGCGCGTTGGGAGAGGTCTCACATGGCGGTGAGGGCGGTGACCGGGTGCAGGGCGTGGGTGGGGCTCGGCCGAACGTCGCCGACCGTGGTCGATCCCCGGGAGGCGTGGACAGCCGTACCCGGCGATGAGAAATGAATGCTGCCGGCCCTGGCGGCGCCCGCACCGGCAGGTCGTACGACACCTCGGAAAGCACCGACCGCGGCAAGGAAGGCACCTCTTGACGCCTGCGGTAGGGGGATCTGTTATCAGACGCACAACGGTGCCCGGGCCGCCGTCCGCGCCCACTAGTACGTCCCGTCCGACTGCTCGCGCAGCTTGCCGAGGGCCCGAGCCAGCAACCGGGACACGTGCATCTGGGGCACGCCTATCTGCTCGGCGATCTGCGACTGGGTCAGGTTGCCGTAGAAGCGCAGCGTGAGGATCCGCTGCTCGCGTTCGGTGAGCGTGGCCAGCACCGTGCCCAGAGCGACCCGCAGGTCGGACAGCTCGAACTTGCCATCCTCACCGCCGAGCAGGTCATCCAGTTCGGCGGCCCGGTCGCCGTCGCCGGTCGGCGTGAACAGCGACACCGCGTTGTACGCGCGGGCACCCTCCAGGCCTTCCAGGACCTCGTCCTCGGTGAGCTTGAGGTGGGCGGCGATGTCGGCAACCGTCGGCGGGCGGCCCAGGACCCGCAGCAGTGAACTGTTGGCGTCGAGGATGGTCAGCCTCAACTCTTGAAGACGGCAGGGCGCCTGGACGTCCCAGGTGCGGTCGCGGTAGTGCCGCTTGGGCTCCCCTGCGAGGGGCAGGTCGGTGGGCGGGCGCGGGTCGAGTTTCTGGGCGGCGCACGGTCTGGTCCGCTGCTCGCTGATCGTGTGCGCGGTCATTGATGATCCTCCCTGCACCCTCATCGCGGAGAAGAAACGTGGGGCTTCGTAGCACGCCTGACGAGCGCGAAGTCGGCAGGTGTCGGAGGACGGAACTTGCCGCCATCCGCGACGAACTCATGACCATGCCTTTTTAAATGGTCCGCAAACAGCGGGCACACCGGAACGACGGTGACACTCGTGCGAATGCTGTCCGCGAGCACCTCGCGGACCAGCAGCCCGGCCAGGCCCCGTCCACCGAACTGTCGGTCCACTTCGGTGTGGAATACGATTCGCTCACCATCCACCTTGGCGGAGTCGACGAAGTCCACACGCCCGACGGGTGATCCCTCAGTGAGGCTGATGGTGTAGGTGCCGATCGGGCGATTTTTGTTGAGTTCTACCGTTACGAGCGCCCCGGTGTTGTCATGGATTTCCCTAATCATTCGATGTCCTTTCGAGATGCTGATTGCGTCCGTGTCAGCTGCAATCCGGCCATGATTAGCCGCCACGGCGTGCCGCCTCGTTACCGCAGCGCTGGCCGTGAGGTCTCCACTGCTCAGTTTCTTCCTGGTCGAAGAATCATCTACCGGAGACCTCGCCGTCTCTCGATCACCGACTCGCCACGTTGATACAAGTCCGGTCGGCGACCCAGCCGCACTCGTGAAACACGACTCGGCACGAACACCGCTGCGGCTGAGGTTCCGCCTGGCAACGTCGATGACAGCGCTGACAGACATGGCGGTTCCTTTCGCGTCGACGGTCCGAAGCGGGGGGCGACCTCGCGGGTCAGGGCCGTTCCCGGACGGACGAGGTCTGGCGCTGGTCCGGTCGTTGCCGGTTATGGCGTGTTTTCAGGCTGGCATCGGCGGCGACGCCTTCGCGTCGGTGGAAGCCCCTGATGTCGTCGCCGGTCGCCACCGTGCAGAGAGGTGGATGGCCGTTGCCAGGGCGTGCCAGACCAGCAAAAGGGCCGGTGTGCGGGCAGGCCCGGCATGCGGCGACCGAATCGCCCACCCGTCCACGGTTTAGAACGGGGGTTGGCGGACGGGGTTCGCGTCGGTGACAATTACCTAATTTTTACAGTGCCGACAGATTCGAGTGGGAATGAAACTGGCGAATCTTCTAGGCCGGCACGCGGAGCGCGAAACGGTCAAGCAACTGCTCGCCCGGGCGCAGGCGGGGCGCAGCGGGGCGCTCGTGGTGCGCGGGGAAGCGGGCATCGGGAAGACGGCGCTGGTGGAGTATGCCCGCGACGTCGCGGCTCCTTTGGGGTTCCGGGCGGAGATTCTGGCCGGAGCGGAGTCTGAGACGCAGTTCGCATTCGCCGGTTTGCACCAGCTGTGCGGGCCGTTGCTGGACCGCGCGGGTGCGCTACCCGAGCCGCAGCAGGCTGCCCTGGGCGTGGCGTTCGGGCAGCGAGCCGGTGCCGCGCCGGACCGGTTCTTGGTCGGGCTGGCGACCCTTAACCTGCTGGCCGAGGTCGCCGAGGAGGGGCCACTGTTGTGCCTCGTCGACGATGCGCAGTGGCTCGATCAGCCATCCGCCCAGGTGCTGGCGTTTGTGGCACGTCGGGTGGCGGCCGAGCAGTTGGCGCTGGTGTTCGCACTGCGCGACCACGACGGAGGCGACGTTCGCCCGTTCTCCGGGCTGCCCGAGCTGCGCCTGGATGGGCTCGGCGAGACCGACGCGCAGGCGCTGCTGGCTGCCGCGGTCCCCACACCGCTGGACGACGGGGTCCGCGACCGGATCATCGCCGAGTCGCGCGGCAACCCCTTGGCGCTGCTGGAACTTCCCCGAAGCACGCCGCCGACGCAGCTGGCCGGCGGGTTCGAGCTGCCGGACGCGTTGAGCGTTCCTCACCGCATCGAGGAGAGCTTCCAGCGCCGTTCAGGTAGCCTGCCCGTCGAGACGCAACTGCTCCTGTTGGTCGCGGCCGCCGAGCCGACTGGCGAAGCGGCGCTGCTGTGGCGCGCGGCCGCACACCTGGGGATTGCCCGCGAAGAGGCCGCACCCGCCGAAGCCGCCGGACTGCTGGAGATCGACACCCGGGTGCGGTTTCGCCATCCGCTGGTGCGCTCGGCGGTGTACCGGGCCGCCACACCACCCGATCACCGCCGCGCACACCGCGCGCTGGCCGCTGCCACCGACCCGCAGCTCGACCCCGACCGGCGCGCCTGGCACCGTGCGCAGGCCGTGCTCGGCACCGACGAGGAAGCCGCCGCAGAACTTGAGCAATTGGCCGACCGGGCGCGAGCCCGCGGCGGGTGGGCTGCCGCAGCGGCGTTCCTGCAGCAAGCCGCCGAGCTGACTCCCGAGCCGGCCGACCGTACGAGACGGGCGCTGGTAGCCGCGCACGCCAAGCACGAGGCCGGTGCGCCCGAGAGCTCCCTGAGGCTGTTGACGATCGCGGCCGCCGGGCCGCTGGACGCGTTGCAAGCAGCCCGCCTGAAGTTACTGCGTGCCCAGGTCACGTTCCACACCACGCGCGGTAGCGAGGTGCCGGAAATGCTGCTGGACGCAGCCAGGACCCTCACCCCGCTCGATGCGGCCCTGGCCCGTGAGACCTACCTGCACGCGCTCGACGCGGCGCTCGTGGCCGGTGACTCCGACCGCGGCGTCCTGGAGGTCGCCGAGGCCGCTCGGGCCGCACCTGCACCGCCAGGGTCGCCGCAGCCGTCGGACCTGTTGCTTGATGGCCTCACGAAGACCTTGACGGGTGGATATGCGGCGGGAGCGCCTAGGCTGCGGCACGCCCTGGAGGCGTTTCGCAACAGCCCGCTCACGGACCCCGAGCAAGACCGCCAGAGCGACCGCTGGCTGCGGCTGGCCGGCCGCAACGCGGTGGCAATCCTCGACGACGAGCTGCTCTACCTACTGGCCAGCCGTAACGTCCAGTTGACTCGTGAGGCCGGTGCGCTGACGAAGCTCCCGGACTCGCTGCGCTTCCTGTCCATCACGTTGGTCCTGATGGGCGAACTCGCCCGAGCCGGCGAGCTCGCCACCGAGGCGACGACCATCACGCAGGCCACCGGCGGCGTACAGCTGCGGCACGCTCACATCATCCTGAGTGCCTGGCGTGGCGACCAGGCGGAGACCACGGCGCTCAACGCCCTCACCGCCCAGGACCCCGCCTTCTCCGACGAGAGTACGGAGGCCTCCTTCGCTCAGTACGCGATGGCGGTGCTCCACAACGGGCTGGGCAACTATCCGGCCGCGCAGGACGCTGCGGCACGGGCGTTCAATTCCCCAGAGCTGGCGCTCAGCAACCTCGTCCACTTCGAGCTCATCGAGTCAGCTGCCCGCGCCGGTCGACCAGAACGAGCGGTCGAGGCGATGAAACAGCTCTGCTCCCGGGCTCGTGCCAGCGGGACGCCGTGGGCGCTGGGAATGGCGGCGCGCTCAGAGGCGCTCACGAGCACCGGATCGGCAGCCGGGGATCAGTACCGCGAGGCGATCGCGCAGCTCAAGCACAGCCGAATGGGCGGTTACCTCGCTCGTACCCATCTCGTCTACGGCGAGTGGCTGCGCCGCGAGGGCCGCCGTCGGGAGGCCCGCGAACAACTTCGCACCGCCC
Organism: Micromonospora sp. NPDC047527; assembly: GCF_040643015.1. Taxonomy (NCBI): domain Bacteria; kingdom Bacillati; phylum Actinomycetota; class Actinomycetes; order Micromonosporales; family Micromonosporaceae; genus Micromonospora; species Micromonospora sp. NPDC047527. Next base: position 73,823 of record NZ_JBEYTK010000001.1, read on the forward strand.
ACGAGCTGCTGTCCGATATGGGTGCGGAGGCGTTCGCGGAGCGTGCCGCCCGCGAACTACGCGCCACCGGTGAACACCCACGAAAACGCGCCGCCCAGCCGACCGACGCGCTCACCGCCCATGAGCTGCACATCGCCCGGTTGGTCGCCACCGGAGCGACCTCCCGGGAGGTCGGCGCACAGCTGTTCCTGAGCCCGCGCACGATCGAAGCCCACCTGCGCAGCATCTTCCGCAAGCTGGGCATCACCTCCCGCAGGCAGCTCAAAGAACTTGCACCTGCTGATTGGGCAGGCCGCGGGTAGCACCGGCCGGCGGTGGGTCAGCGCCCGACGTGCTGCCATGAATCACGTCCTGGCAGCTGTCGCGGCAACGTCCGCCCCAGGCCGGGCCCTCTACGGCGATCGACGGTGCCATCACGGTCAGTGTCTCCTCGCTGACATCTCGCCATTGTCGCCCGTCCGCAACCGGGGACGGGTCGACGGCGCCGGACCGGGACCGGGCGGCGAGAAATGCGCCGCACCGACGCCATCACGTCCGGGCCCTGACCCGCTAGTGTGTGGAAACAGCGTTTCCATTCATGCCATCACAGGGCAGGGGGACCAGCGTGCATCGCAGCCAGGAAGACACCGCCGCCGCGCCGGAGGCCGGCGAGCAGACCACCACGTTCGGCCCACTCCAGCTCTCACCGGGCACGACCCGGACCAACATCAGCGGGTTCTACTGGCTGGCGCTGACGTCGATCATGACGTTCACGTTCATCCCGGCCGCGCAGACGGCACTACTCACCTCCGTCCTGGGTGTGCCCAAGGGGGAGCAGGGTTCGATCGTGGGCACCGCTGGGCTGATCAGCGAAATCGTCCTGATCGCGGCGGTCGGCCTGGCCGGTGCCTGGTCCGACCGCCTCGGACGGCGCCCGATCGTGGTCGGCGGCTACATCCTGCTCGGCCTCGGCGTCGGCATGGCACCGTTCCTCGGCTCGGTCCTGCCCTACTACCTGGCCCGGGGCGTCGCGGCCGTCGGCGTGGCGATGGTCACCGTGATGCTCACGGCCGTGGTCGCCGACTATGTCCGGGACAGCACCCGCGGCAGAGCCAACGGCATTCTCGGTTTCTGCAACGGTCTCGGCGCGCTCGTCACGTTCTTCGTGCTGATCAAACTGCCCGACATCTTCGAGGGCATCGGGATGGACGCGATCGCCGCGCTGCGGGCGACCTACCTCATCGTCGGCGGGCTGGCCCTGTTCACCGCGATCCTGATGCGGCTCACCCTCCGGGGCGGGCTGGCGACAACGCACTCCGAGCACATCCCGATCCCCAGGCTGCTGCGCGAGGGCGTAGCCGAAATCCGGCGCCCCGGCGTCTCCTTCGCCTACCTCAGCGCCTTCGTCGCCCGAGCTGACCTGGCGCTCGTCGGCGCCTACCTCACCCTCTGGGCACAGCAGTACGGCACCCAGCACCTCGGGCTCAGCGAGGCCGAGGCGCTGGCCAAGGCGGGTCTGTTGCTGGGAGTGGCCAACGGCATCGCGCTGATCGGGGCACCGGCCATCGGCATCATCGCCGACCGGCTGTCCCGCACCGACGCGGTGCTGATCTCCCTGGGGACCGCCGCCCTCGGCTACACCGCCACGATCTTCGTCGGGGACCCGTTCAGCCCGCTCGGCTACGCCGTCGCCGCGCTGATCGGGCTCGGCCAGGTCAGCGCCGTCATCTCCAGTCAGGTGCTGATCGCCGAACAGGCTCCCAGCCGTACCCGGGGCTCGGTCATCGGAACGTTCGCGCTCAGCGGTGGCATCGGCATCATGATCGCGTTCGCCGCCGGTGGCACCCTGTACGACAACTGGCGCCCCGCCGGCCCGTTCGTCCTGTTCGGCATCCTGGCCGGGCTGGCCTGCCTGTACGGCCTGGCCGTCCGATCGAGGATCCCCAACCACCCGGTGGACTGAAAGTCCCCCGCTATGCGACTGGAGGGCCGGAGGTGGGTGTGCCAACCACGATCGTTGTGGGCGCCGGGCCGGGTGGCCTGGCCTGTGCCATCGCCGCCGCCGACGCGGGCGGCACCGTGCTGCTGTTGGAGAAGGCGCCGGACGTTGGGGGCGCCCTGCCCTACTCGGGCGGGCACCTGTCCGCCGGCGGCTTCTCGCTGCAGCATGAGCGGGGCATCAGCGACGACCCCGAGCGGCACTTCGACGACGTCTGGCGGATCAGCCGGGGCGCCGCGCGGGCCGACCTGACCCGGCTGACGCTGCGCGAACAGCCGGCGGTGCTGGAGTGGCTGCTCGCCGCCGGGCTCACCGTCGATCCGGGTACGCCCCGCATCGTGTACGGGCACGAGCCATACCGCACGCCGCGGACCGTCCACGCCACCACCGTCCCCGGCGGTCCGGCCATTCTGGCCGTGCTGCGCCCGATGCTCGACGCGCATCGGGCCGCCGGCCGCATCGATCTGCGCTGCGAGGTGCGCGTCACCGAGCTGCTGACCGAGGGCGGCGCGGTGGTCGGGGTGGCCACCGCCGACGGCGCGCGGTGGCGGGCACCCGCCGTCGTGCTCGCCACCGGCGGATTCGGGTACGCGCCGGAGTTGTTCGCCGAGCTGGAGGGCGCGCCGCTGACCACCTCGGCGGCGCCCACCTCGACCGGCGACGGCCTGCTCATGGGCCGGTCGGTCGGCGCCGGCCTGCAGGGACTGGGCCGCTACATCCCCACCTTCGGCGGGCTGCCCCCGGTCGACGGCGACCTTCGGGTCGACTGGGCGCACCGGCCGCACCTGGTGGCGCCGGAGCGGCCGCCCTGGGAGATCTATGTCGACCGCGCCGGAAGTCGCTGGATCGCCGAGGATGAGCCCAGCATCGACCACAAGGAGCGGGTGCTGACCACGGTCGACCGGATGACCTTCTGGACGGTCTTCGACGCCCACGCCCTGCGCGAGTCGCACCCGATGGTGCACGGCTGGAGCGCGGCCGAGCTGGACGCCCAGTGCGGCCGGCGCCGCGGCGTGCACCGGGCGTCCGGGCTGGCGGAGCTCGCCGGGCTGGCCGGCATCGACCCGGCGGGGCTGTCGGCCACGGTGGCCCGCTACAACGGTTTCGTCGCCGACGGCCGGGATGCCGACTTCGGCCGGACGTACCTGCCGGCGCCGATCGTCGAGCCGCCGTTCTACGCGCTGGAGAACCATCCGGTCACCCTGATCACGTTCGCCGGCCTGGACGTGGACGAGCTGCTGCGGGTCCGCCGTGCGGACGGCACGACGATCCCCGGCCTGTACGCCGTCGGCGAGGTGATCGGCTCCGCCGCCGTCAATGGCAACGCGTTCTGCTCCGGCATGTGCCTGACGCCGGCCATGGCCTTCGGTCGGCTGGTCGGGCGTCGGCTCGCGGGGACCGCCGGCTGAGCCGGTATTGGCCGGACAGTCCAGAGCGGACAGAGGTTCCGGGCCGAGTCAGTGCGCGAAGGCGAAGCCCTCCGCGCGCAGCTTGCCGGAGCTGATCGGCACGAACGGGGTCCTGATCTCACCCCGGTAGGTCAGCGCGGGCCAGCCGCCAGCGGCGCAGAGTTCGTCGAGGACGGCCTGGTTGGTCTGCGGCACGACCGCGTCCGGTACCGCGTTGAACACGCCCGTGAGGTCGCGGGTCACCACGAAGTCGAGCGCGGCGGCGGCGTCGCGGTAGTCGATGCGGTAGTGCAGGGCTTCGGCCGAGAACGGCACGCTGCCGCCGAGCATCTCGTGGGCCAGCTTCACCCGGGTCGGATAGTCGAGGTCGCGCGGATGCCCGTACACGTCGGGGATCCGCAGCGCGGCGCCGCGTGGGGCGGCCAGCACGGCGGCCTCGGCGGCGATGAAGTTGCGGGGGGAGGCGTCCGGGTCGTCGGTGACCGGGGTGGCCTCGTCGACCAGCGCGCCATGGCCGGCACCGTAGACCGACACCGAACTGGTGAAGACCACCCGGGGATGCACGGCGGCGGCGGTGCGCGCGGACGCGGTGAGCGTGTCGGCGTACTCGGCGATGCGCTGGTCGGCGTCGAAGGCTCGGGCGATGCGCGGGCTCACGGTGAGCACGACCGCGTCGGCGCCCCGGGTGGCCTGCTCGACGGCCGCGCGGTCGCTGCCACGGAGGACCGCCACCTCGGTGCAGACGGGCGTCAGCTCGGGCACCCGCTCGGGGGAGGTGGTGGTGCCGACCACGTGGTGGCCGGCTGAGACCCAGTGACGGGCCAGCTCCATGCCGACGTTGCCGCATCCGATGATCACGTAACGCACCTGAACCTCCCTAAGGGAAACGCTGTTTCCCACTCTGCCCGATCTCCGGCCCCCTGCCAAGACCGAGGCCTGCCGGCGACGCTGCGGCGTCGGTGGAGTCGATCAGATCGGCCGGCGCAAATCGCCTGTCGGGCTATTGACAGGAGGGCGCCACGGCTGCCTTTATGGGACCTATCCAATTTTGGAAACCGCCGTTTCCATCAGCGAAACGGCGGCCAGGGGTGCACCGTTCCCCACAGGAAGGAGAGCGGGACCGCAATGGGATTGCTCAGAACTACGGCTACAGCGGTGGGCGTGGCGGCGTTGGTCGCCGCCGCTACCGCGGTCTGCGTGTCCCCCGCGCAGGCGTACGGCCCCACCCCGGGCAACCTGGGATGCCGGCTGTACTTCAACGACGCCGGTACCGGCAGCTCGCCGACGAACTGGGCCGACTCGTTCGGGCTCACTCAGACGCCGGCGACGCCGAGCCCGGGGCAGACCGTGACGGTGACCTTCACCGCGGCGACCGGTCCGAGCAACGGCCCGGTCGCGATCAACCCCGGTGACGTGCCGATCCTGGTGGAGGCGGTGCTGGGTGGCTCGCAGAGCGGCCCGGTCACGCTCACCCAGCCCAACTACCCGGCCGGTCCGATCCCCGGCAATGCCCCCACCGGCCCGATCACCGCCACCGGCACCTACGTGGCGGGAGCGACGGGAGCCGCAACGCTCACCGTCAACCGGGTGATCCTCAACAACCCGATCGCCAAGACGTACTGCTCGGCGGCGGGCGACCGGGACCACAAGGCAGCGCCGGTCCCGACACCCATCGTGGAGAGCTTCACCGTCTTCGGTGGCACGGTCTCGGTCACCTCGGTGACCGGCCAGACCGTGACCGGGTCCGCCCGGGCCGGCAACGTCATCAACTACGCGGTGACCGGTCTCGCGCCGTCCACCACCCTGACCGCGACGCTGCGCGCGGCCAACGGCACCGGAACGCCCGAGGGCACGGGAACGGGCACGACCGACGCCACCGGCGCCGGCACCGGCACGCTCACGGTGCCCAGCGGCGCCACCACGGGAGCACGTACCGTGGCGGTCTCGGACGGGACCAACACGGTCTCCGTCCCGATCACGATCCTCGGCTCGCCGAGCATCGCGATCACGCCCAGCGGTGGCGGCTCCGGCACCGTGGTGACGGTCACCGGCACCAACTGGAACCCGGGCAGCACCGTCACGATCGGCGGTTACAAGGCGCTCACCGGCGCCCCGCCGCCGCCCGCGACGAGCGACCCGGCAACGACGGCCACGGCCGGCGCCACCGGTGGGATCAACGCCACCTTCACCGTCACGGACAGCACCACCGCGTACATCGGCGCGCAGTCCGGCGCCCTGTTCGCAATCTCCGCCTGGACGGGGTCGGCTGACTCGTGCACCGCCAAGTCCGGCTCGGCCACGACCGGCAACTGCACCCTTTCGTACAACCTGTCGCAGACCGTGACCGCCGGAAACCTGTCGATGGCTCGCGCCGCCGGCAGCGGCAACATCGCGTTCTCCGGCGTCACCGTCGGCGGCAGCGTACAGACGACGACGGGCAACCTGTCGACCGTCACGGTGACCGACTACCGGGGCAGCACCTTCGGGTGGAGCCTCGTCGGCACGGTCACCGACTTCACCGGCACCCCGGGCGGAACCATCGCCAAGAGCAACCTGTCCTGGACGCCGGCCTGTGTCGGCACCGCCGGCGCGACAAACGCGGTCACCGCGGTGGCCGGCACCCCGGGCACGGTCGACGCGGCGACGCTCTGCTCCGCGCCGACCAGCGCCACCGGTACGGGCGGCAGCTTCGACGCCTCGGCCGGGCTGTCCCTCTCCGTGCCGGCGAACCAACTCGCCGGTGCCTACGCCGCGACCCTCACGCTCACCCTGAGCTGAGGACCGCCTTGAGGTGTGGGGCGGTCGGCCGAGCCGGCCGCCCCACACCGACCAGTCGAAGGGTGGAACCGCGTGCGTCACCCCCTCTGGCCACGTCACCGCCGCACCGTTGCGGTGGCCTTCGCCGCCGCTGTCGCCGTTGCCGCGCTGACCATCGTCCCGGTCGGGCCGGCCGCCGCGGCGGACAACGGCGAGTGGGCCGTCGTGCCCACCCCGCCGGCCAACGCCGGGCCCACCCCCCGGCTCTACTTCTTCCTCGAGTCACCCGCCGGCCGGACCCTCACCGACTCGGTACGCGTGATCAACCGCACCGACACCGAGCGCACCTTCACCGTGTACGGCGCGGACGCCTACAACACCGCGCGCGACGGCGGGTTCGCGCTGCGCCGGGTCGACGAGAAGCAGTCGGACATCGGGGTGTGGACGGCGGTCGGCGCCGGCACGGTGGCGATCCCGCCGAAGGCGCAGGCCGACATCCCGTTCTCCATCACCATTCCGACGAATGCCAGCCCTGGCGACCACGTCGGTGGCGTCGTCGCGATGGAGGCCGTCCCGGGCGGACGGAGCGAGCGCGACGGCGTGGTCATCGCGGTGCAGCGGGCCGTCGGCGCCCGCATCTACCTGCGGGTCGCAGGGCCTGAGGTGCCCGGCCTCAACGTCGCCGACCTGGACCTGACGCACCCGACGCCGTGGCTGCCCACGCCGGTCGACGGTGCCCTGGAATACACCCTCGCCAACACCGGCAACCTGCACCTCGCCCCCACCCTCACGGTCACCGCCTCCGGCATGTTCGGGCATCAGATCCGTCAACGTGGCGCCACTCCCCAACTCGACCTGGTGCCGGGCACCGAGGCGCGGATGCGTGCCCAGTTCACCGGGCTCTGGCCGGTCGACGTGGTCACCGCCACCGTGACGGCGAAGGCCGACGGCGGCGTGCTGGCGGTGCGGACCACCCGTACCGTGGTGGTCTCCTGGACCGGCCTCGCCGCACTCGCCGCGCTGGTCGCCGCCGGCGTCATGGCCTGGCGCAGACGCCGCCGCGCCCAGGTGGCCCGCCCCCGGGGCGTCCGGCCCGCCCGCGCGCCTGCGGAGGTCGGATGACGAGGATCGCGCGCACCCTGACCGCCGTCGCCTGCGCGCTGGCCTGCGGGCTGGCACTGCCCACCGGCCCGGCGTGGGCCGCCGCCGAGGGACTCACCCTCGCCGCCCCGGCAGCGGCACCGGGTGACCCGCTCGGGGTGACCGGCACCGGCTGGCCCGGCGGCGCGCTGGTCCAGATCGTCACCTGCGGACAGCTTGCCATCGCCGGCTCGGCCTCCTGCGACACGCGGGCCGCCCTGGCCGTTCCGGTGCGCCCGGACGGCACCTTCGCGGTGCAGTACGTGCTCGGCACCCCGCCGGTGCCCTGCCCGTGCGTCGTGCACGCCACGCTGGTCGGCGGAGCAGCGCGTGGCCAGGTCGACGCCCCGCTGGAACTCACCGGGCACGCCATGGGGGACACCCCCACGGTCTCTGCGGCCCCGGTGCGCCTCGACGTGGTCGAGGCGGGAATCGTCGGCCGGCCTGGCTGGCGGAGCCTGTTCGGCGCGGCGGCGACCCGGACCCTCGTCTACACCGTGCACAACCCCGGGCCGCAGCCGCTGCCCAACCCGCCCCTCAACGTCCGGGTCGGCCGGGACGGCAGTGGCGACCGGGTCAGCACGCCCGGCGCCGACGCCATCCGGCCGGGCGAGACGCGCACCTACCGGGTGCCCGTCACCACCCCGTTCGCCGCGTTCGGCCGGTACACCGTGCAGGCCGACCTGGGCGGGTTCGGCCCGACCGAGGTGACGCTCCGGACGTACCCGTGGGGCCTGTTCGTGGTGCACCTGCTCGGCGGGGTGCTGATCGTCGTGGGCGTCGCCCGCCGCATCAAGAACCACCGCAACCGCCCGCCGCTGCCCGCGATGGCCGCCGCCCCGGCCGGCACGCTGCTGCCGTCCGTCGTGCGGGTCGGCTCGCTCGGTGCGTACCTCGTCTTCGACGACGCTCCCGGTGCCGGTCAGCTGCGTCGGCGGGCCGGTGCCCACCTGAGCGTCGCCGCGCTGCGGGACCTGCTCGGCGACGCCGGGCTGCCGAACGGATCCGGCGCCGATCCGGCCGCGGGCGCCGCGATCGTCGACCTCGCCGCGCTCGACGCGGTGCTCGCAGCCCGCCCAGGCGCGGACACGCGGGCCGGAGCCGGCGGCGGCAACCAGTCCGCCGCCGCCGTGATCGATCTGGCCGCGCTCGACACCTACCTCGGGAGCCCTCGATGAGCCGCGATCCTGGCAGCCACGCCGACGGCGGGGACCGGACTTTGACGGTACGGGCGGCCGTCGCCGCCGTCGCCGCGCTGCTCGCCTTCGTCAGCTGCGGCGCGGTGCTGCCCGGCGCGGGTGGCGCGGACGGCACCGGCGTCGGGCCCGGCGTCACCGCCGACGAGGTCACCGTCGTCTTCGTCGGCACCGACCTCACCAAGACGGCGAACCTGACCGGGTTCAACACCGCCTCGGCCGGCGACCCGGCGCGCCAGATGCGGGCGCTGGAGAGCCACGTCAACGCCAACGGCGGCATCGCCGGCCGACGAATGCGGGCGGTCTTCCGCAACTTCGAGGCGAGCGACGACTCACCGGCCACCGAGGAGAAGCTCTGCAACCAGATCACCCAGGACGACCGGGCGTTCGCGGTCGTGCTCACCGGTCAGTTGCAGGCCAACGCCCGCCCCTGCTACGCCCAGCGGCGCACCCTGGTGCTGGACGCCACCCTGATCACCATCGACCAGGCGACGAACGAGCGGCTTGCTCCGTACCTGTTCGCCCCGGCCTACCCCCTGTACGACGACTTCGTGCGCGCATACCTGCCGGCGCTGGCCGCACAGGGCTTCTTCGACGGGGCCCGGCAGGCGGGCATCGTCGCGGTGGACGCACCGGCCAACCGGGCGATGTACGAGCAGCACGTGGTGCCGTACCTGAAGCAGCGGGGAATCACCCCGACCTCGGCCTGGATCGACACCACCGACCTGGGCACCCTCAACACGGGGCTCAACCAGGCTGCCGTCGACCTGCGGGCCAAGCGCGTCGACCGGGTCTTCTTCCTCGGCGGAACCCGGCTGGCCTCCTTCTTCCTCACCTCGGCCGCCGCGCAGGACTTCACCGCCCGGTACGGCATCTCCAGCTACGACAATCCCAGCTTCCTGATCGGCAACCCGGGCATCATTCCGCGCGAGGCGCTGACCGGGGCGGTGGGTATCGGCTTCAATCCCAGCCAGGACGTCGCCGACCGGGAGTACGCCTTCCCCGCCACCGACGCCGAACGCACCTGCCTGGGCATCTTCGCCGCGGGAGGTGAGTCGTTCGGCACCCGCGAGAACGCGCGCGTGGCCTTCCCGTACTGCGACGCGGCCCTGCTGCTGCAGGCCGGCGCGAAGGACCTCGGCGCGGACCTCAACGCGCACCGGTGGCTGGCGGCCGTGGGCAGGCTCGACACGAGTTTCCAGCCGGCGACCGGATTCTCCGGGCGGCTCGGTCCGGGCCGGTTCGCCGCCTCGAACAGCTACCGGGCGTTCGGCTACGACAGCGGCTGCGCCTGCTTCACCTACCGCGGGGAGGACGTGTCCTTTGCGACCCGATGACAGCATCCCGCCGGGCATCGCCCGCGACGGTGCGGGGGCATGGCGTTCCCGGAGCGCGGGCTGGGCCGCGGGCACGGCCGGCGGCCTGCTGACCGGGGTGCCCCTGCTCGGCGCTGCGGGACTCGCCCGGGGCCTCGGTGTCGACCTGACCAGCGTGCTGGCTGCGGTGATCGCCGCCGCGGTGGTTGGCGCGGCCGCGACCGTCGCGGTCGTGCAGCGGGTGCCGCACCGCCATCCGGTACGGGCCGCGCTGCTCGCCGGCGCCGGGTTGGGCGCCGCGCTGCTGCTGGTGCTCAACGTCGCCGCACCGATGCCGGGACTGTTCGCGCTCACCGCGCTGGGGCTGCCCTGGGCCGTCCTGGTGGTGGCTGGCCGCGCGGTCGTCGCCGCGACGGCGACCCTGCGGTACTGGCACGTGGGGCTGCTGAACGGGCTCGGCCTGGCCGCGCTGCTCGTTGGCGGCACCGGCGGCGGCGCCGGTTACCACTGGGCGGCGGCCGGCGTCCTCGCGGCGCTCGGCGCGCTGGCCGGGGCGGCCGCCGCGGACCTGCCGAGCGATGCCGGGTGGCCACCGGCGCTGCGCACCCTGTTCGACAACGCCACCCGTCCACCCACCGCGCGTGTCGCCGTGCTGGCCCAGGCCGGCCTCGGCCTGGTCGTGCCCGGCGCACTGATCTTCGCCGTCGACGTGCTGCGCGCCGAGTTCGGCCTCGGTCCGCGCGGCGCCGTCGGTGTGGTCGGCGACGCGCTGCTCGCTGGGGCCGCGCTCGCGGTGCTGCTGCGGGGCGAGCGGGCGAGACGCCTGGCCGTCGCCGCAGCCCCGGCCGGGCTGCTCGTCGCCGCCGGTGCGGTGCTCGTCGGGGCCACCCCCGCCGCGGTCGGCGTCGTGCTGTTCGCATCGGGCCTGGCCGTGGCCGCCGGTGCGCTTGTCGCACTCGCCATCTCGGGCGAGCGCGTCGCCGCCGAGGTGCTCCACCCGGACGCCCGCCCCGCGTTCGCGGCGGCGGCGTCGGTGCTGTCCCTGGCCGGTGGCCTGGGCGGCGCCGGCCTGCTCGCCCTGCTCGGTACCCGGTACGGTGCCGGTCCGGCGTTGGCGGTGGCCGCGGCGGCGGTGCTGGTCGGCGCAGGCTACGCCCGGCGGCTCCAGCGCACCGCCTCGGCCGACGCCGAGCGGCTGGCCCGGGTGCTCGCCGACGAGGCGGAGGTCGCCCGGCTACGGCGCGGCGGCGCGCGCCCGGCCGCCCTCTCCTGCTCCGGGATCGACGCCGCGTACGGTCCGGTCCAGGTCCTCTATGACGCCGCCATACGCGTCGACGACGGCGAGATGGTGGCGATCTGCGGCCCGAACGGGGTCGGCAAGACCACTCTGCTGCGGGTGCTCTCCGGGCTGCACCGCCCCGCCGCCGGGGTGGTCCGGCTCGGCGGGGTCGACGTGACCGCGCTGAACGCGCCCCGCCGAATCGAGCTCGGGCTCTCCACAGTGGTCGGCCAGGCGGTGTTCGGTTCGCTCACCGTCACCGAGAACCTGCGCATGCACGGCTACGCGCTGGGTCGGCACAGCGACGCGGTGCACCGGGGGGTCGATGCGGCGTTCGCCGTCTTTCCCCGCCTCTACGAGCGGCGGGACCAGGTCGCCGCCACCCTGTCGGGCGGTGAGCGGCAGCTGCTCGTGCTCGCCAAGACGCTGATCCAGCGCCCCCGGATGCTGCTGGTCGACGAGCTGTCGCTCGGCCTGGCCCCGGTCGTCGTCGGCGGCCTGCTGGAGATGCTGCGCCGGCTCAACGCGCGGGGCACCTCGCTGCTGGTGGTGGAGCAGTCGGTCAATGTGGCGCTGTCGCTGGCCGACCGGATCTATTTCATGGAGAAGGGTGCGATGGTCGCCGAGCACACCGCGAGCGAACTGGCCGGCCAGCCGGACCTGGTCCGGGCCCTGATGCTCGGCGGCCACGCACCGGCTGAGGATGCCGAGCCCGCCCTCCAGGCACCGGACACTGAGCTTGCGCCCCAGGCCGCCCCAGCGGACGGGGCGGTGCTCCGGTGATCGGCGGTTTCGACTTCGGCCCGGACCGCATCGTGCTGGGTCTGTTCACCGGCCTCACGTACGGGCTGCTGGCGGTCGGGCTGGTGCTGGTCTACCGGTCCAGCCGGTTCGTCAACTTCGCACACGGCGCGGTCGGGGTGTTCGGCGCCGCCGTGGTCGGCCGGCTGGTCGGTGACGACGTGCTGTCGTACTGGCTAGCCCTGCCGGTCGGGATGCTCACCGCCGCAGCGGTCTCCGGCGCGATCGAGCTGAGCGTGGTCCGCCGGCTGCGGCACCGGCCCCGGGTGATCGGCATGATCGCCACCCTCGGGCTGTCCCAGTTCGTACTCGTGCTCGCACTGCTGGTGAACAGCTCGGGGGCCAGCGGCCCGGCATTCCCGGCGCCGCCCGGCATGCCGTCGTTCACCGTCGGCAACACCCCGGTCGGCCCGGCGTTCACCGCGATGCTGCTGCTCACCCCGGTGCTGCTGGTCGGGCTCGCCATGTTTCTCAAGCGCAGCCGGTTCGGGCTGGCGATCCGGGCCGCCGCCGACGCCCCCGACGCGGCCACCCTCAACGGTGTCACAGCGGCCCGGATGGCAACCCTGGCCTGGTCGATCGCCGGCGCCGTCGCCGCCTTCTCGGCGATCCTCGTGGCACCGACCCAGGGCACCCAGTCGATCGAGACGCTCGGCCCGGCCCTGCTGGTGCGGGGCCTCGCGGGTGCGGTGATCGCCCGGTTCTCCTCCGTACCGATCGCGTTCGCAGCCTCGCTGGGCATCGGGGTGGGGGAGCAGATCCTGCTCTCCGGTCAATCCAGCGGCGGCCTCGTCGAGCTGGCCCTGGTCGGGGTCATCCTGGTCGCGCTGCTCGCCCAACCGGTCCGCGCGCGCCGCGACGGCGAGGACGGTGGCTGGGGCCGGATCGGCGCACCGCCGTTGCCCGCCGCGTACCAGCGGGTCTGGCTGCTGCGAAACCTGGGCCGGGTCGTCGCCGGGGTGGGGTTCGCCGTCGCCGCCGTGCTGGCCTTCGTGATCAGCAACGAGAGCGCCTCGGTGCTCATCGCGATCATCGGCTTTACCCTGGTCGGCCTCTCGATCGGGCTGGTCACCGGCGTGGCCGGCGAGCTGTCCCTGGGCCAGTTCGCGTTCGCCGGCATTGGCGCCGCGGTGTCGGTGCAGGTCTCCGTGCGGACCGGCAACCTCTTCCTGGGGATCCTCGCCGGCTGCGCGGCGGCGGCGCTGGCCGCAGTCGCGGTCGGGGTGCCAGCGCTGCGCCTGCGCGGGCTCGCCCTCGCCGTCACCACGCTCGCCTTCGCGCTGGCCACCAGCGCGTTCCTGCTGCGGCAGGGGTGGCTGCTCGGCGACGGTGCCCAGGTGCCCAAGCCGCGCATCGGGGGCCACACCTTCGACCTGGCCACCGACTACTACCTGTTCGCGCTGGCGACGCTGCTGCTCGGCCTGTGGGTCACCGCGAACCTGCGTACCGGTGCCTTCGGGCGGATCCTGGTGGCGCTGCGCGACAATGCCGACGCCGCCCGAGCTTTCACCGTCGCGGTGCCGGTGCGGGTCCTGCAGGCGTACGCGGTCGCGGGCGCGCTGGCAGGTCTCGGCGGGGCGGTGATCGGCCACGGGCAGACCCAGCTCACCGTGAACACGTTCCCGGCCTCGGCCAGCATCGACGTCGTCGCCACCGTGGTGGTCGGCGGGATCACGTTGCTGGGCGGCCCGCTGCTCGGGGCGTTCCTGATCATCGGTGTGCCCGGATTCCTGGAGCTGGACATCATCGGCCAGGCCGCGCTGACCCTGGTCTGGCTGGTCGTGGTGATCGCACTGCCGGCCGGGCTCGGCGGGCCGGTGCTGTGGCTGCGTGACCGGTTCGCCGCGCTGATCGTCCGAGGCCGCGGCGCACCGGCGCCGCCCGCCGCCGATGAGGTGGCCGAGCCCGTGGCCGGGCCATCGCCGGCCGCCGCCGGATCCGGTGGTGCGATCACGCTGCCGCCGCGCACCGTCCCGCTGCGACCGGCGGTGACCGGCGAGCCGCTGCTCTCGGTGCGCGGGGTGGCCCGCTCCTACGGCGGCGTGCGGGCCGTTGCCGGCGCCAGCCTCGACGTCACCGCCGGCGAGGTGGTCGGCATCATCGGCCCGAACGGGGCCGGCAAGACCACGCTGTTCGAGATCGTCGCAGGCTTCACCCGCCCGGACCGGGGCGCGGTCCTGTTCGCCGGCCGCCCGGTCACCGGGCTGTCGCCGCAGCGGCGGGCCAGCCTCGGGCTGGTGCGCTCGTTCCAGGACGCCCGGCTCTTCGCCACCATGACGGTGCTGGAGACCGTCATGGTGGCCGGCGAACGCACCGCGCCGACGAGCCTCTTCGCCGCGGCTCTCGGTGCAGGCGGCCCGGACCGGGCCAAGCGCCGCCGGGCCGAGGAACTCGTCACGCTGATGGGTCTGGCCCCGCTCGCCGATCGGTTGGTCGGGGAGCTGTCCACCGGTACCCGCCGGATCGTCGAGATCACCTGCCTGCTGGCGCTGGAGCCGGCGCTGCTGCTGCTCGACGAACCCTCGTCGGGGGTGTCCCAGACCGACGGCGTCGCGCTGGGCGAGGTGCTGCGCCGGATCCACGACGAGCTCGGCGTCACCATGGTCATCATCGAGCACGACCTGCCGCTGCTCGCCCGGCTCGCCGACCGGCTGGTCGCGATGGACGGCGGCCGGGTCATCGCCGACGGCACTCCGCAGGAGGTCCGCACCCACCCCGACGTGGTCCGCTCCTACCTCGGTACCGACCACGCCGCCGTCAACCGCTCCGGCGCGCCCGCCCAGCGTGCGGCGGTGCCGTCGTGAGCGCTGTCCGCGTCGCCCCGCCCCTTGCCCGTGCCGGCCCGCGCCGAACCTGTCAGGAGATCGCCGTGCGAACCTTCCGCCGCCGGGCGCTCACGCTCGCCGCCCTGCTCGCCACCAGCAGCGCCCTCGCCGTCGTGGGGGCACCCCCGGCCGCGTTCGCCGCGCCGACCCTTACCGTCAGCGTGACCACCGGGCTGTCGGACAAGCAGCAGGTCGTCGTCAACGGTTCGGGCTTCACCCCGGACCTGAAGCAGATTGCCGTCGGTCAGTGCGTCGCCGGATTCAAGGGCCCGACCGACTGCAACCTCGCCGGCGGTGCCGCGTTCGTCAACGCCGACGGCAGCGGGAAGCTGCCCACGGTCACCCTGAAGCTGGCCCAGAAGTTCGGCGCGTTCGACTGCACCAAACACGAGTGCGTGGTCGCGGCGCAGATCCTGCCCGCGAGCGGCAACGCCGACCAGGTCGAGGCCAACAAGGTCTCGGTGCCGTTGACGTTCGGCAAGAAGCCGGCACAGAAGCCCTCACCGGCAACCCCATCCGCGACCCCCGCCGCGCCCTCGGCACCGGCGGCCACGCCGGAAGCCACCACGGCACCCTCGACCGGGCCGGCGGGCGCAGCCGGCACGTCGACCCCAACGCTGGTCAACGCCAACCCGGTGAGCGCCGGCCCGGACCGCTACGCGGTCACCGTGCTGGTCGGCTCCGGCCTGCTGTTGCTCTGCATCGGCCTGCTCGTGCTGATGCCCTACCGGAACCGGAGGACCCAATGACCCGACGTCGTCATACCGTCCGGGTGGCAGCGCTCGCGCTCATCCTGGCGCCGCTGCTGCTGCTACTCGCGATCCCGGCGGCGGCCCCCGCCCGGGCGACGCTGCCGGCCGCGGCGGTCGGCCCCACGGCCGGGACGCTGGGCTGCCGGCTCTACTTCAACGACGCTGGCACCGGCAGCTCGCCGACGGTCTGGCAGGACACCTTCACCCTGACCCAGTCACCGGCCGAGCCGAAGGTCGGCGACACCGTGACCGTCACGCTCACGGCGAAGACCGGCCCCGACAACGGGCCGGTGGGGCTGAACGCCGGTGACGTGCCGGTTAACGTCACGCTGGCCCTGGGTGGATCCCTCTCGGGCAGCGCGACGCTGCGGATGTCCTCGTACCCGGCGCGGGGCGTCGCCCCGGAAGCGCCGCTCGGCCCGATCACCGCGACCGGCACCTACTTCGCCGCCGCCGCCGGAGCGGCGACGCTCACCGTCGGGCGGGTCACGTTCACCAACGCCTCGGCGACGACGCACTGCTCGGCGGCCGGCGACCGTGACCACAAGGCGGCACCGGCGCCGACCTCCATCGTGGAGAGCTTCACCGTCGGAGGTACCGGCACCGCGACCCCACCGCCGAGCCCGTCCGCCTCCGCCTCCGCGTCGCCGTCGCCGTCGCTGCCGCCGCCCACGACGAACGCCCCGCCGCCCACGACGAACGCCCCAGCGCCGACCGCAACCGACGAGGTCGACACGCCCGCCCAGCCGTTCGGCCCGAAGAGCGTGAAGCTGAACTGCAAGACGCTGAGCAGCCTCTCGTCGTGGACCGCCACGCACACGCTGAGCATGTCGCCCAGCAACCCTGGGCGGGGCGCCAAGGTGACGGTGAGCCTGAAGTTCTCGGCCGGACCGAAGAGCGGACCGGTGCCGGTCGGTGGCGGCGATCTGGTGCCCAAGGCGACCGTCAAGGTCGGCGGGGTGGGCAGTGGCACGGTCAACCTGCACGGCCCGGCGTACGGCGCGATCGACGCCAACGCCATCCTGCCCGGCGCGACGCTGACCGGGACCTACACCACCTCGCAGGCAGGGCTGGTGTCGCTGACGGTCACCAACATCGTCTTCGACCACCCGCAGGTCGACACCGAGTGCAACGCGGGCGCGGACCCGGTGACCGGCCCAGCGGCGACGTCGATCGTCGCCAAGTTCACGGTGAAGTCGCGGGCCGCGACCGGCGACGAGGGCGAGGGCGGCGGCGGTGGCAATGGCGATGGGTCGCTGCCGACCACGGGCGAGGGGGGCGTGACGGCGCTGCTGCTGCTCTGGTCCAGCGCCGTGCTCCTGCTCGGTGTCGGCCTGGTCGTGGTGCTGCCGAGGCGTCGCGGAATCCCGCGGAGCTGAGCCGGCGAACGGCGCGGGCCGGGAAACATCCCCGGCCCGCGCCGTTGTCTATATCGCCGACCGCGCCGGTGTCAGTACTCGCGCAGCAGGGAACCGGCGCCATACACCTTGTCGGCGATCCCGTTATCGCGCAGCGCCATCCACCAGGTTGCCGCGTTGATGGCGATCACCGGCTTGCCGAGCCAGCGTTCGGCCTCGTCGGCCAGCCCGACCATCGACAGGTTGGTGCCGCACTGGACCAGGGCGTCCACGTCCGGGCCGTCCACCGCCAGCAGCGCCCGGCGCAACTCGTCCTCGGTGACGTGGGCGATGGAGACCGCAGTTGGGCACTTGAGCCCCTCGATCGCGGCCACCTCGAAACCGATCTCGGAGAAGAACTGCACCACGTTCGTGTCGCCGATCGGCTGGTACGGCGTCACCACGCCGATCCGGCGCGCGCCGTAGAGGCGCAGTGCCCGCTCGCACGCCTCCGCCCCGGTCGCCACCTCCAGCCCGGTGGCTGCCTCGATCTGGGCGACGAATTGCCGGTTGCCCTCGACACCGCCCCAGAACGTCTCGGCGGACATGCCCATCACCATGTAGTCGGGCTCGCAGGTCAGTACCCGCTCGCAGGCCGCGCCGATCTCGTCGCGGATCTGCGTCAGGAGGTTCTCGAAGTTGCTGTCGCTGGACAGGTCCTGGTTGCGGATGTGGATCCGGGAGAAGTGCGCGGTCACACCCGGCACCGTCATTCGGTAGAAGTCCGGCTCCACGATGGTGTTGGTGGACGGGGCGATGACGCCAAACTTGCGGCGCCAGCCGAGCGCGTCGGTCATGACCTGACAGCTCCTTCCTGGGTGGGGTTCGGGTGAGGGCTGGCCGTGGCCAGGGTGTGGGCGCGCGCGGTCAGCCACGCCGCGACCAGCAACGCCGCCTGGCCGAGGGTGTTCGTGCCCTGCTCCACCCACTGCATGGCCAGGGTCTCGTGATCGGGGTGGTTGCGCAGCGGCACCAGCAGCAGCACGCAGGCCAGCCCGACGGCGTAGAGCGCCACCGCGCCCCAGGCGCGCCGCTGGGCGGCGATGATCGCGGCCAGGACGCTGATGGTGGTCACGCCCGTGGTGGCGAGGGCGAAGATGGGGGCGAAGATGGCGTACGCGGTCGCCACGCTGGCGGTAACGACCAGCACGGCGGCGAACGGCCACCACGGCACGCTGCGCCCGCGCAGCGCACCGGCCAGGCCCCAGATCAGTCCGACCGCGCCGACCGCCATCAGCGGGAACAGCGCCGCCTCCAGCCAGGGCAGGTCGATCGAGAACCCGGCCAGCAGCAGCTTCCAGGTCGACTTGGCCAGGCCGCCGAGGCCGATCAGGACGGCGCCGATGCGGGCGACCGGGCCCACCCGGGGCACGATCCGACCGGACAGCCCGGCCAGGATCCAGAACCCGACCAGCGCCAGACCGGTCGGCACGAAGTCCTCCAGCGCGAGAACGACGGTGTAGTCGTTGCTGTTCACGATGTGTGCTCGCGTCGGGTCACCCAGGGCCTCCGACAGAGTCGCCGAAGAGGTCGCGCTTGCGGAAGCTGGCGACGGCGAACCGGGCGGCGGCCTTGCGGCTGGTCAGCCAGGCTGCCCGGCTGCCGTTGCGGCCCCCGGCGAGGATCTGGTCGGCCAGCCACGGGGTGACCGTCTCCACCCGGTCGCCGAGGATGTTGAAGATCTTCTTGGCCTTCGCCAGCTCGTCCGGCGGGTAGTCGTGGGTGAGCAGGTCGGTCACGACGATGCCGGGCGAGAGGTGGTGCACGGTGACCTTGTCGGCGACCCCGGCTGCGGCGAGCTCCTTGGCCAGCCCGTCGGTCAGGTAGGTGACCGCGCGCTTCGACGCCCCGTACCCGGTCAGCCCCGGCCGGGCCTGGCCGTTGGAGCCGAAGCCCTCCATGTTCCACAGCGCGCCGTGGCCCTGCTCGACCATCGCGGCGAGCACCACCGCGCTGGCCCGGGCCACCCCACCGAGGTTCGCCGCGAGCACCCCGTCCAGCTCCGCCGGTGCCAGCTCCCACAGCGGGCGGCGGGCATGGTTCGTGCCCGCGTTGTTGATCCAGATGTCGACGCCGCCGAACGCCTCGGCGGCAGCCGACCACAGCGCGGCCACGTCGGCGCGGTCGGTGACGTCCGCACGCACCCCGAGCGCCTCGGCGCCGGCCGGCGCCGAGGCGTCGGAGGGCAGCGCGGCGAGCGCCGTGGACACCGACTCCGCGCTACGTCCGCAGAACGCGACCCGGGCGCCGCGGGCCAGCAGCGCGCGTACCAGGCCGGCACCGATCCCACGAGTGCCGCCGGTCACCACCACCGCGGTCATCTGGCCGGCTCCCAGGTGAGCAGGCCGTGCAGGACGCTGTCCAGCACGTTGCCCCGGAACAGCTCGTACACCACGGCGAGGCGCCCGCCGGCGGACATGCCCGGCTCGGCGTCGATGGCGAATTCGCGTCCCTTGACCTTCCATACGTCGCCGCCGTCGGCGTGGAAGTGCCAGGACGGGTAGCTGGCCCGGCCGAAGCCCTGGGCGTTGCCCCAGGCGTCGGGGCCCTCGAAGAACAGCCGGTCGCCGTCGCGGCGCTGCTCGACCGTGTACCGCCGGTCCAGCCCGGCACCGGCCCAGCTCACCACCCGGCGGGTGCGGAGCAGGTCGATCGGCTCCAGGCCGAGCCGCACGGCGACCTCGCCGCGCAGCTGCTGGTCGGCGCCCCACAGCTCGCAGTTGCCGGTGAACGCGCCGGCCTGCTTGGTCGGCAGGATGTACGGCACCGGACCGCGCCGCTCCTCGGCGGACAGGAACCGCGCCACCCGCTCCCGGGTGTCCGGGTTGGTGTCGTGGTCGAAGCTGCGGGTGTAGACGCCGTTGAAGCAGCCCACGACCGCCCAGCCCTGGTAGAGCATGGACGAGTAGACCTGGGTCTCGCCGTCGGGCAGCACCTGGTTCCAGGTGTTCAGGTCGACCTGCCAGCCGGGGCCGTAGTAGTGCGAGTCCACGAAAGACCCGTACGGCTGGCCGGTGCCGAAGAAATCGGGGCCGGTGTAGACCCGGTCCGCGTCGGAGTCGAGCACGCCGAAGGCGAAAGGCGCGCCCAGCCGGTAACGCCCGGCCAACTCGCCCCCGCCGACCAGCCCGCCGTCCATGTAATAGGTGGTGACGCCGTCGGCGAAGACCGACGAGCGTCGGATGTCCTCGAAGCCCTTCCAGACGCCGGTGGCGGTGAACAGCGACGGCCGGCCGTGCCAGTCGCCGGCGATCCGCTGCTGCCACTCGCTCGGTTCGGCCTCCGTCGGTTCGGTCGTCGGTGCCGTTGGTTCACTCATCGCCGATCAGCTCCGCCCGGATCCGGTCGGTCGCCGGCTCGCCGATCAGCCGGGTGACCCGGGCCCAGACCGGGTCGACGTCGGGGCTGAACAGGTTGACCCGCACGGCGGTGTCCCGGGCGGCCAGGTCGGTGTCGGCCAGGCCAGCCAGCACGTCGGTCGGCAGGCCGTCGGTGACCAGCGTGGACCAGTGCTCGACGTACGCGGAGACGGCGGCTCCGATCTTCCGGAACGCCTCCTCGGTGGCCCGGCCGACCAGCATCCAGGGCGACATCAGCGCGTACTGGCGCGGCCCGATGTCGGCCCGGCTCAGCCCGTCCATCGCGCTGGCCTCGGTGAAGACCTCGGTGAGTGGCTGGTACGCCGCGTCCATGTAGGGCAGGTGGCTGCTCAGCTCGGCCCGGGGAATCAGGTCGAGGTGGTACGCGTAGTAGTCGCCGCCGTACACCGAATCCAGCGTGAAGTGCGGGACCGCGCTGTCGGCGGCGGTGAAGGCGAAGACCATGTGGCTGTCGAGGCGGATCATCGGGACGACCAGCCCGACGTAGACCACCTTGGCCACCGGCTGGCCGGGTGCGCCCTGCCAGACCCGCAGCGCACCCACCGGGTCGGGCGACATCGGGCTGCTCAGCGGCTCGTCGATGACCGTGGTGAGCGGGTGCCGGGCGGTCAGATGGGCCACCGCGTTCTCGCAGAGTTCCAGCGGGAGGCTCATGCCTGCTCCTTCGTCGTCGCGCCGTTGGTCGGTTCGGGGCTCGCCTGCGCCTGCGCTCCCGCGGCGGCGTCGGCGCCCTCTTCCTCGGTGATGCGCTTGAGCCCGATCCGCTGCGCCTCCGCCACGGTCGGGTGGTCGCCCTTGGCCTTGTGCACCCAGGCACGGGCCAGCTCCGGGTTCTCCCGGCGGGCCGGCGAGGGGATGACGGTCGCCTCCCGGCGCGGGACGTCGCCCGTGATCCGGTCGGCGTCGGAGAGCATCCAGCCTCGTTCGGCCAGCTCCTGGCGGCGTCGCCGGTAGTGCACCGCGATGAGGTCGCTCTTGACGTGCAGTTCCGCACCGAGGTCGAACGGGAGCAGCTCGGGGCGGACGTTGTTCACCACCTCGGCGTCCTGGTAGAAGATCTTGAGGACGCGCTGTACGGCGTTGCGGTTGGCCCACGCCCCGGTGAAGAAGGTGCGCAGCGCGACCCACTTGACCAGCGTGGTCGTCTCGTCCACCGGGATGTTGGTGTCGTAGATGATCAGCTCACCGATCGGCAGCCGGACATGCAGCTTGATCATGTTGGGCAGCATCCAACCGGCCGAGGTGACCACCGGCGGGCGGTTGGCCAGGTCCGCGTTGTTGCGGTTGATCAGCGACCAGAGGCCCTTGGAGCGCGGCGGGTGCAGGCTGACCGTGGCGTACGCCGACCACTCGTCGGGTATTTCGAGCTCGTACTCGGGAACCTCGGGCTTCTGCGGGTTGCCGAATGCGCCGCCGTGCACGAAGGGCGCGTGCGCGATGTCGCAGCCGTTCTCCAGGATCCGCTCGTAGTTGGCCTTCCACAGGAACTCGCCGGTCACCGCGCGGAACTTGCCGCCGTTCTCCACCAGGTTGTCGAACTCCGGCCAGACCGGGATCGGCGGTCGCTCGGCCTCGGGCAGGTCGCCCATGAAGACCCAGACGAAGCCATAGCGCTCCTGCACGGGGTATGAGTCGACCCGGGCCTTGTTCGGGATGCCCCGGCCGGGCTGGTTCGCCGGGATCTTCGTGCACGCCCCACCCGGCTCGAACTCCCAGCCGTGATACGGGCAGACGATGTTCTCGCCGGCCGTCGAGCCGCCGGAGAGCGCCGCGCCCCGGTGCACACACAGGTCGGACAGGGCCACCACGCGCCCGCGCGGGGTGCGGTAGAGGGCCAGGTACTGGCCGAGCACGGTGATCCGGGCCGGCTTGGTGGTGACCCGGTCGGAGAACTCGACCGCGTACCAGAAGTTCTTGAGCATGGTGGCTTACCTCCGACGGAACGAGGCGATCGAAGAGGTGGTGTCGAGCTGTGCCAGCAATCGGTCGAAGCCGTCGGCCGGTTCGCCGCGAAGGTGGACGGCGAGGAACCCGGACAGCAGGTCGACCAGGAGCGCGCGGGTGGCTTCTGGCTCGGCGGTCGCCTCCTCGTCGAGGAAGGCGCGCGCCGAGGTGGGATCGAGCGGGTGCACGATGCCGAAGTGGTTGGCGCCGGCCAGCCGCACCAGCAGGTTGGTGCCGCCCGCGTCGGGCAGCGCCTCGTCGAAGGTGCGGGTGATCGGGTCGGCGCGGGTGGCCGCGTCCTCGCCGTACCGGTCGGCGGAGCCGTTGATCACGCCGTCGTGGGTGCCGGCGAGCAGCATGACCGGGCAGTTCACCTGGGCCGGCAGCACGGTGCCGGCCGGCCAGCCGAGCATGGTCGCCACCATGGTGTGCGCCCCGTAGGTGGCCACCGCACGGACCTCGGGCAGGAACCGCGCCGACTGCAGCGCGACCGTACCGCCGGCCGAGTGGCCCACCAGCGCCACCCGGTCGAGGTCGAGCAACCCGTCGAGCGGTCCGGTGAGCTGCGCCAGCGCGTCGAGCACCGGGCGCAGCGACGGGCTCGTCGGCCGGCTGCCGTAGCCGTCCGGCCGGGCCGCGTCCAGGTCGACGCCCGGCGTGATCCCGTGCAGGCCGGCGAAGAGCACCCCGACCCAGTCGTAGGTCACCGCGACGACGCCACGGGCGGCCAGCTCCACCGCCAGCCAGCGGTAGGTGTCCTGCCCGACGTTGACCCCGGAGACCAGCAGGACCACCGGGTACGGCGCCCCGGCCGGATCGGCTGCCAGCACCCCGCTGAGCCGCTCGGCGTCCGAGCCGGTGGGCCGCGCCGGGTAGTAGACCCGCAGGTGTGCGGTGTCGAACGGGGCTGGTGCACCGGGGACGCGTGCGGCCCACCAGAGCGACCGGACACCACTTCGCCGCGGATCGCTCATGCCGACGGCCGGGGGAGTTCGCGGTCGCCGCCCCAGAGCGCACGGACGAGACGGTTGGTGGTCTCCTCGCCGAAGTAGCGCACGCCCATCACGTTCGCCGGGTCGCGGTCGGTGATGTTGCGGCGGATCCGCAGGTCGGTCTCGGCGAGCGCGGCCCGCTCCTCGGCCGGCACGGGCTCGGCCTCGTCGACCCAGCGCAGCCAGCGGTCGACGTGGGCGTGGGTCAGCTGGCTGACCTTCTCGATGTTCTCCGGGCTGCGGTCGAAGGAGTAGCAGTGCGCCGTCGGCGAGAGGCTGGCCCGGATGAACCCGGCCCGGCTGACGAAGTAGTTGAACGCCGGGTCGTCGCGCAGTTGTAGCCACTCCTCGTTGACCGGCTCGTAGTACCGGTCGTAGTAGTCGCCGTGCTCGACCATGTTGACCCGAGGTACCGAGTCGACGTAGAACCAGCCACCGGGCCAGACCAGCAGGGCCAATCCCAGGTGCGGCACCCTGACCTGCGGGCCCAGCCAGCACGTGAGGTGCAGGTTGGCGAAGCTGGCCGCCGGGTTGCCCAGCCAGGAGCGCACGAGCCAGTCGACCTCGGGCCCGGTGTACGCGGCGAGCGAGCCGCCCGGCCCGTTCGGGTAGTCCCCGTAGTGCTCCAGCGGCTCTGTGGACGGGTCGCGGGTCAGCTCGAACCGTGCGTCGATCTTGGCCTTCAGCTCATCCAGGAGCACCTGGTACCGGTGGAACGTCTCGTGGACGTCGACCGTGGGGGAGTCGTCGAGCATGTCCTCGACATGTTTCAAGGTGTCGGCCACGGGTCAGCGCCTTTCGGTGAGAGCCTGGACGAGCCGCCACGGGCGGCCGTCGACGAGGTCGGTGCGGCGGGAGACGAGCCGGTTCGCCGCCTGCGCCGGGGCCACCACGGCATGCGTGACGGGCCGGTCGGCGGCGATGTCGGTGCGCAGCGGGCTGCTGATCCGGCCGGTGAACGGTCCGGCCCAGGTGGTCCAGAGGGTGAAGTCGGCGCTGAGCGCGAAGACCGCGGCGCCGGTTCCGAGGGGCCCGGCGGCGATCACGTTGAGCCGGTTCTCGGCGGCCCGCTCCGGCAGGCCCAGCGCCAGCTCCCAGGGCTCGCGCGGAGTGAACGGCACGGCGACCACATCGGCGTCGGCGAGCGCGGCGAGCCGGAACGTCTCCGGGAAGATCGCGTCGTCGCCCACCACGATCGCCAGCCGCCCCCAGGGAAGGTCGAAGGTGCGCAGCGCGTCGCCGGGCCGTGCGGCGTCACGGGCCGCGCCGGCCCGATGCAGTTGTGGCTGCTCGCCGATCACGCCGGACGGGCCGATGAGCAGCCCGACCGGGCCGTCGGCGCCGTGGGCGGTGGCGACGGCGTACGCGTCGGTGCCGCGCAGTGCCGGTGCCAGCGCCGCGGCCACGTCGGCCGGCCCGGCGTGCGCGCCGAGGGCGTTCTCGGCGAGCACGCCGAGCAGCGCGCCCTCGGCGACCGCCTTGCCGAGCAGGTCGGCCGCCTGGCCGGGGTCCCGCGGCCGGACCACGGCGACCGGCAGGCTCGACGCGCCGGCCGGCCGGCGGCGACCGGTCGGTGCGCCCCCGAGTGGGCCGTAGAGCTCTGGTCGGCGGGCCGTGCGGATGTCGGTGCCGTCCGGGCGGTGCTTGTCGTCGGCGCGTTCCGGAGCGATGTCGGCGATGACGATGGCCTCACCGGTGCGCGGGCCCCTGGCCACCACCGTGCCGTCCGGTGCGACGATCTGCGACTCGCCGGCCCCGTGCAGCCACTGCTCCGGCACGCCGAGGCCGCGGCTCATGGCCGGTAGGTGCTCGGCGGGCAGCAGCGGGCCGACCTTGTTGGCGGCGATCACCCAGGCCCGGTTCTCCGCGGCCCGTACCGGGATGTGCAGCGCGGCCTCATCCGTGGCGAACGAGTTCAGACTGTTCAGCAGCACCTGCGCGCCGCGCAGCATGAGCCCGCGGGTGACCTCGGGAATGACGCCCTCCATACAGGCGTACATGCCGATCCGGCCGATCGGGGTGTCGAGCACCGGTCCGACCTCGGTCGCCGGGTCGAGGTGGTCGTTCTCGGCGCCCATCAGGACCTGCTTGTCGCAGCTGCCGAGCACCGCCCCGTCCGGTCCGAAGAGGAAGTTGGTGCCGCCGGTGCGCCCGTCGGGGTAGGCGTGCGTGACGTTGATTTTGATGTACATCCGGTGCTCGGCGGCGCTCGCCGAGATCGCGGTGAGGAACGTGTCGCCCGGCCGGGTGGCCAGGGCGTGTGCCTGGGCGCGGTCGGTGTACCAGGCCAGGTGGTTGCAGAACTCGGGCAGCACCACGAGCTGCGCGCCCTGTCCGGCGGCGTCGGCGACCAGGCGTAGGCAGGCGGCCAGGTTGGCATCGATGTCCTGGCCGGCCTCGAACTGTACGGCGGCAACCCTGATGGTCATGCCCGCTCCGGTTCCCCTAGCGAAACGCTGTTTCCAGAACATACACTCGGGCGACGCTGGGGAACAGGGGGACGAACAGGTGTTTACGCACGTGGTACTGATGAAGTTCGCCGATTCGGCCGATGCTGCCAAGGCGAAGTCGTTGCTGGAAGGTCTGGCCAACACAATTGATGAGATCGCGACGCTGACGGTCGCCCTGGACACGCTGCGGACCGCGGTCTCCTACGACCTGTGCATGATCAGCACACACACCGACGCGGACGCGTTGCGCGCCTACCAGGCCCACCCCGCCCACCTGGAGGTGGCGGGCTGGCTCAAGCCGCGCCTCGCGGCCCGCGTCGTCGTCGACTACTGAAACAGGGCCCGCCCGACGCGGCCCGGCCTCAGCCCGGGTACGCGTTGGCGGCCAGCCCGGCACCACCGGGCCGGAACGGGCCGGGGGCGTGCACGACGCAGGTCTGCGCGTACTCGGCCAGCCCCTCCTCGGCGTACTCACGGCCGTAGCCGGAGCGCTTCACCCCACCGAACGGCGCCCGCAGCGACAGCCCGGTGCGGTTGTGCGTGTTGACGAAGACGAAGCCCGCCTCGACCCGGCGGGCCAGCGCGAACGCCCGCTCCTCGTCGGCCGACCAGACGGAGCCGCCCAGGCCCAGCTCGTCGGCGTTGACCCGGGCCAGCAGTTCCTCCTCGTCGTCGTAGAGCAACAGCGGTACCGTCGGCCCGAACTGCTCCCCGGCGACCACCTCGGCGTCGTCCGGTGCGTCCAGCACGAGTGTCGGGGTCACGAAGTACCCGCCGGCCAGGTCGGTGCCGCCGTCGACGGTGCCCAGCGGCAGCGCGGTGGCTCCCCGGTCAACGGCCGCGGCCACGATCCGCTCGATCCGGGCGGCGGCGCCCGCCGAGACGACCGGGCCCATGCTCACCCCGGGCGTGAGCGCGTCACCGACGCGCAGCACCTCCGCTGCGGCGGACCGGTACGCCGCCACGAAATCGTCGCGGCGGCTGCGGTGCACGTACAGCCGCTTCGCCGCCATGCACACCTGGCCGCTGGTGGCGAAGCTCGCCAGGACCAGCCGGCGCATCGGCTCGGCGTCCAGGTCGGCGTCGGGCAGGAAGATCGCCGCGTCGTTGCCGCCCAGCTCCAGCACGACCGGCGTGGTCTGGGTGGCCGCCGTCGCTGCCACCTGCCGGGCCGCCGCGCTGCCGCCGGTGAACGCCACCTTGCGCACCAGCGGGTGCCCGACCAGCGCCGCTCCGGCTGCGGCGTCGCCGTGGACGACCGCCAGCGTCCCGTCCGGCAACGCCCCGGCGAGCAGGCGCAGCGCCTCCGAGACTGCCAGCGGGGCAAGCGGCGAGGGCTTGACCACCACCGCGTTGCCGGCGGCGAGGGCCGGGGCCACCTTGAGCACGGTGAGGATGATCGGCGCGTTCCACGGCGTGATCGCGGCGACGACCCCGTAGGGCCGGGGCAGCCGCAGGAGCCGGCCGGCCGCGTCGTCGATCTCCCGCTCCGCGTATGCCGCCGGGGCGTGCTCGACGACCCAGCGCAGGTACGTGGCGGCGAACCCGACCTCGCCGCGGCAGTCGGCGAGCACCTTGCCCGACTCCCGGGCCAGCAACTCGGCCAGCGCCTCGCACCGTCCGGCGATCGCGTCGGCGCCGGCGGCCAGCGCGGTGAGCCGCCGTGCGATGCCGGTGACCGCCCAGCCCCGCTGCGCGGCGTCGGCCCGGCGGACCAGGGCGTCCACCCGCTCTGGCCCGCTCACACCGACCGTGCCGACCAGCTCGGTGACCCTGGACGGGTTCTCCCGCTCGATCACCGGGCCGTCGTCTGGCGCCGTCATGCCCGCGCCACCGGCTGCCCGGAGTCGGGGCGCAGCGAGGCGATCATGGAGCTGCGCAGCAGATACGCCCGGGCGGCCGCCGGATCCTCGGCCAGCGCGCGCAGGCCGGCCAGATGCGCGGAGCGCAGCTGCGGATCGGTGACCCGCATCCGGCGGTAGTTCTGGTCGGAGACCTCCTGCACGTACGTCAGGGCGATCCGGCGCCGCTCGTCGGCCACCGTCGTCACCGCCCGGTCCAGCTCCCCGTCGTCCGGTGCCGTGCGGCCTGAGGCCAGCACCTGCGCGTAGGCGACCGCGTCGTGGATGCCCGAGTTCATGCCCAGCCCGCCGAGCGGGTTGTTGACGTGCGCGGCGTCGCCGGCCAGCAGCACCCGCCCCTGCCGGAACGCCGTGGCGACCCGCTGGTGCACCCGGTACAGGCTGGCGTGCGCCACCCGCCACGGCCGGCCCGGGTCGGCGATCGCCCGCAGCCGCTCGTCGAGCCGGCCCAGCTCGTGGGCGTCGGGGGTGTCCTCGGGGGTGGGCAGCAGCACCCGCCAGTGCTCCGGCGTGCGCAGCAGCACCGACCACTCGACCGGGTCGAAGACGTAGTTGACGTACGCCAGCGGGCCGAGCAGCGCAGGCAGGTCCTCGTCGGTGGAGGCCACCAGGAACCGTTCGGGGTAGGTGATCCCGTCAAACGGCAGCTCCAGCGCCCGCCGTACCGCGGAACTGGCGCCGTCGGCCGCGATCAGCCAGTCGCCGGCCACTTCCCGGCCGTCCTCGGCGACCGCGACCACGCCGCCTTCGGCCGGATCCGCGGCCTGCCGCACCGAGTCGACCGGCCAGCCGAAGTGGACCCGGGCCGCTGGATGCCGGGCCAGGTGGGTCAGCAGGATCTGGGTCAGCTTGGACTGCTCGCACTGCACCCGGTACGGGTACGGAGTGTCGGCGGCGAGCACCGAGAGGTCCAGCTCCGCGATCAGCCCGTCCCGACGGTCCCGGTAGGCGAACGTCGGCGCCACCAGCCCGCGCGCCAACAGGTCCACACCGACCCCCAACGCGTCGAGCATCTCCAGCGTCGGCGGGTGGAACGTGGAGGCACGGGACTCGGCGGCGAGGTCGTCACCGGCCTCCAGCACGGTCACCTCGCAGCCCTGACGGGCCAGCGCGAGCGCCGCGGTCAGCCCGACCGGCCCCGCTCCGGCGATCAGCACGTGCATCAGGCGTACCTCCGATCGAGAGTCAGCGCGTCGTCCTGGCCGACCAGCGCGGTGAACGACGACCAGGCAAGCCGGGGCACCGCGTCGGCGTGACCGTCCCGGCCGATCGCGGCGTAGGCGGCGGCAGCCGCGCGCAGCGCGGCCAGCATCGGCGCGACCGGGTGCAGCACGACCCGGACCCCGAGCGCGCCGAGCGCGTCGTCGGGCGGGAAGGCGCGCACACCAGCCGCCTCCGAGCGGTTCACCACCAGGGGTACGCCGGGCAGCGCGGTACGCACCGCCGCCAACTCCTCGGCGGTGTCCACACCCTCCAGGAAGACCGCGTCGGCGCCGGCCTCGGCGAACCGGCCGGCCCGCTCGATCGCCTCGTCGAGGCCGGCCACCGAGTAGGCGTCGGTGCGGGCGATCAGCACCAGGCCGGTGCCCGCCTCGGCGATCGCCCGGATCTTCGCCGTCGCACCCGCGATGTCCAACAGCTCCTTGCCGGCCAGGTGGCCGCAGCGCTTCGGGCTGACCTGGTCCTCCAGGTGCAGCCCGGCGACGCCGGCCGCCGCGTACCGCTGGGCGGTCCAGACCGCGTGCAGCGGATTGCCGTAGCCGGTGTCCGCGTCGGCGATCAGCGGCACGCCGGCCAGCGCCGGGACCAGCCGCGCGGCCCGCTCCGCGACGTGTGTGCCGTGCAGGTATCCCAGGTCGGGAAGGCCCAGCTCGACCGCGGCGCAGACCGCACCGGACAGGTGCACGACGCGGTGCCCGGCCTCGGCGGCCAGCGCGGCGGTGAGCGGGTCGTGTACGCCGGGGGCGTGCACCGGCGAGGCGCCGCCCAGCAGCGCCCGCAGCACGTCGGCCGGGCGTGCGGTCACCGCGCCGCCGGGCGCGACCGGGGGCGCATTCGACGGGACCGTGTCGCCCGGGTTCATGACCGGCCGTGCAGCGCGAAGCCGCCCTCGACGCCGACGACCCGCGGGTTGGTGAAGAACCGCAGGGTCTCGGCGGTGCCCTCCTCGCCGTACCCGGACAGCCCGAACGCCGGGCGCGGGCTGAACAGGTGCAGGCTGAGCACCGAGGAGCCGTTGACCTTGACCTCACCGGCCCGGATCCGGCGGGCCACGGCCAGCGCGGCCTCCTCGTCCGCGCCGAGCACGTACGCCTCCAGCCCGTACGAGGTGCCGTTGGCCAGCGCCACCGCCTCGTCCACCGTGGCGTACCGGTGCACCGCCGCCACCGGTCCGAAGATCTCGTCGCCTGTGTGCGCCGCGGCGACGCCGGTGACCAGCGTCGGGGCGAGGAAGTTCCCGCCGGCCAGCGGTCCGGCGGCCGGCAGCGTGGTGCCGGTGACCGCGGTCCCGCCGTGGGCCAGCAGGGCGTCGCGGGCGGCCAATACCCGGGCCAGGTGCCGGGAGTGCACCAGCGGACCGAGGTCGGTCGCGGGGTCCAACGGCGCGCCGGCGACCAGGCCGGCGAGCCGGTCGGCGATCGCGGCGACGATCTCGTCGTGCCGGTCGGCGGGCACGATCAGCCGACCCAGGGCCCGGCACCACTGCCCGTTGAGGGTGCTGAGCAGGTCGACCGCGGCCCGGGCGACATCGGCGACGTCGGCGTCGGGGAGCACGACCAGCGGGTTGTTTCCGCCGAGCTCAAGCTGCACCGGCTTGATGTCGTAGGCGCAGGCCGCCGCGACCGCCCGTCCGGCGGCGAGCCCGCCGGTGAAGGAGACCGCCCGGATCCGGGGATCGCTGACCAGGGCGGCGCCGGCCTCGGCCCCGCCGTGCACGAGCTGGAACACCCCGGCCGGTACGCCGGAGGTGCCGAGCGCGGCCCCGATGACGGCGGCGAGCCGTTGGCTGCCGTATGGGGCGTACTCGCTGGGCTTGAGGATCGTGGGGCAGCCGGCGGCGAGCGCGTTCGCGACCTTGTGCGCGGCCATCGGCGCGGGCGCGTTCCACGGCACCACGCAGACGGCCGGACCCCAGGGCAGCCGTTCGGCGTGCACGATCCGACCGTCCTCGCGGTGGAACTCCTGGCTCTGCGGGCCCTGCCGTAGCTGGGCGGCGGCGAGCCGGAACGCGCCGCCGAGGATCACGCCCAGCGGTGTGGTCTGCCGGATCGGCACGCCGGTGGTCGCCGACTCCAGCGCGCAGATCTCGGCCGCGATGCCCTCGACCGCCTCGGCGACGCCGTCCAGCACGTCGGCGCGAGCGGGGGCCGGCAGTGCGGCCCAGATCCCGGCCTCGTACGCCGCCGAGGCGGCGGCGACGGCGGCCTCGATCCGGTCCGGCGGCGTGCCGGCGGCGGGCCGCCGCGCCGCCCCGGTCGCCGGATCCTCCAGGTCGAACCCGAGCGGCGCGTCGCTGGGTGTCCAGACCCCGTCGACCAGGTCGGCGAGGTCGGGCAGGTCGGGCTGGTGGGGCCAGGTCACCCGGCCACCGCCGCGAACAGGTTGTTGGACCGGTCGCTGGTGACCATGCCGGCCGCCTCCAACCGGCCGCGCTCCGGCGGGAACGTCATCACCAGCCCCATCGCCAGGTCGCGAAGTGCCCGGCCGACGGGCCCGTTCATGGTGGCACTCGACGTGCCGGACGCCTTGAGCGCGCCGACCGCCACGTCGAAGCACGCCTCGCAGATCGAGCCCTTCGCCAACCGCCACTGCTGGTAGACCTCGGCGTGCGAGCGTAGCGGCGGCTCGCTGGTCTCCAGCAGCAACTGGCGGCGCAGCCAGAGGTACGCCGTCTCCAACCGTTCCGTCATATTGCCGATGATCACTTGGTGCATGGGGCTCTCCGCGATCGGCCGGCCGGTGTCGGCGAAGGTCTTCTCGGTGAGCCTGGTCAGCGTGTCGTCGTAGACACTCTGCGCCGCGCCGACGTAGACCGCCGTGATGGCCAACTGGTTGCCGACGAAGCTGCCCCGGCTGCACTGCAACATCTTCACGAACGCGCCGGGCACGGTGAGCGCCTCGTCGGCCGGGATGAAGACGTCGTCGAGCCGGATGCCGTGGTTGGCCGAGCCGCGCATGCCGATGCCGTCCCAGCTCGGCCGTGAGGCGACCCCTGCGGCATCTCGGGGCACGAGGAACAGTGCCAGCCCGTCCGCTGTCTCGTGCCCGGCGAGCCGGGCGGTGACCAGGTAGGTGTCGGCGACGCCGGTGGCGCAGCCGAACGACTTCTCGCCGCTGAGTGACCAGCCGTCGACGCCGTCGCGACTGACCGGGGTGGCGGTGGTGGAGATGGCGATGTTGGCCGACGAGCTCTTCACCGCCTCGCTGGCGAAGTTGGCCAGCCACACCCCACCGGCCATCCGGGTCAGCACCTTCTCGGCGAAGGCCCGCACGGCGGGGACGTCGTCGTCGTCGAAGAGGCCGCGTTCGATCGCCTCCAGCGGCAGCAGGCCCCGGGAGGCGCTGGTGTTGTGGAAGAAGAAGGCCAACGCCGTCGACGGGCACGCGCTGCCCATCGCGAAGGTGGCGGCGGCGAGGTCGCGCAGGCCGCCGCCGAGGCCGCCGTACTCCTGCGGAACCACCAGGCCGAGCAGCCCGGCATCGCGCAGCAGCGCGACGTGCGCGGCGGGGAACACCCCGTCGGCGTCGGCCTGCGCGGCGGCGGCCCGCAGCGCGGGCAGCACCTTCTCCACCCGGGCCGCACGATCCTGCTCGGCCGGGGTGAGGTCGTCGATGAGCCGTCCGCCGGTGGACATGTGGGTCACTCCTCTGGGTTGGTGGCGGGGAGCCGGGGACAGGACACCCCGAGTTGACGGGCGAGAAAGACCAGGTCGCGGGTGCGCAGGGCGTCCGCTCGTCCGCTGAGGGTGGTGTCGAAGCCGGTGACCCCGCTCTTCATCGCGACCATGGCGTTGACCAGGCCGAGCCCACGCTGAGTCCGCAGCCGCACCCGAAGTGAGGCGCGCCGGGCGCGCACGGTGGCGTCGGCGAGCACTGCCCGCACCTGCACCGGGCTGGCATCGGCCGCTTCGACCAGGGTGACGGCGGTGTGCCCGGCGCGCAGCAATTGGTCCAGCTCGGCGAGGGTGGCATCCTCGCCGCCGGCCCGGAAGGCGTCGGCGATCATCGGGCCGGGCGTTGCCCGCACCGTGAAGCCGGCCATCGCCAGGGTGTTCGCGCGCAGGCGGGAGAGCCGGCCCCCGATCGCGATGTCGATCCTCTCCGGCAGCGGGTCGGCGAGCTGGCTCCACACGCTGGAGTGGAACAGCAACGGGGCGCCGACCCGGGGGGTGCTGGCGGCGAGCACCTCGCCGACGAAGATCGTGTGGTCGCCGCCGGGGTAGGCGTGCACGATCCGGCAGTCCAGCCAGGCGGTCGAGTTGACCAGGACCGGGCAGCCGGTCTCGGCGTGCACCCAGTCCAGCCCGGCGAAGCGGTCGGTGATCTCGGGGCGCATGCCGGCGAAGCGCTGGCCGATGCCGGCCTGGCCCTTGCCGAGGAAGCTGATCGCGAAGACCCCGGCACGCTCCACCAGGGCGTGGCTGGGAAGGTGGACGCCCAGGCAGACGGAGACCAGCGGCGGGTTGAGGCTGACCGAGGAGAACGAGCTCGCGGTCATGCCGTGCGGTCGGCCGTCGACGACCGTGGTCACGACACCGACGCCACTGGGCCACTGGGCGAGGGCCGAGCGGAACGTGATGCTTTCGACCGACACTGACAGGCTCTCCGTTTCGCATCAGGAAACGCCGTTACCAGAAACGTAACGAGGGGTGGTGTCCCGTGTCAACCGTCGATTGGTCCGGGCGGCCGGCGACACCCCGGACACGCTGTTTCGCTAGGTGGAATCGTGCGACCTACACTGCTCTGGAGACCGGACAAAAACGAACAGTGCTGTGGAGGCCCAACCATGACCAGTCGGACATCCGCGGCGACGGCACCGGCCGTTGCGGAGGACGGCGACGGCCAGTCCCGCTCGATCGCGGCGGTCGAGCGGGCGATGGACGTGCTGCTCTACTTCGGGCGCAGCGGGCGACCGGACCTGGGCGTCACCGAGATCGCGACCGCGCTGGGCCTGACCAAGGCCGCCGTGCACCGCATCCTCACGGCGCTGCGCAGCCGGGATCTGATCATTGTCGACCCGAGCACCCGTCGCTACGCACTGGGCCACGCGGCCGTCACGCTCGGCCGGGCCTACCTGGCCCGCACCGACCTGCGCGCGATGGCCGGCCCGGAGCTGCGCGCGTTGGCGGCCCAGACGGGCGAGACCGCCACGCTGTCGCTGCGCCGGGGCGACACCCGGCTGTACGTCGACCAGGTGGTGCCCGAGCACGAGCTGCGGCTCGACGTCAACATCGGCATCCCGTACCCGCTGCACGCCGGCAGTTCGTCCAAGGCGTTCCTGGCCTTCGTCGCGGAGGACGAGTTCGACGCCTACCTGGAGCGGCACCGGCTCGTCGAGGTCACCGACCGCACCATCACCGACCCGGCGAAGCTGCGCAAGGAGATGGCGGCCATCCGCAAACGCGGCTATGCCACCTCGCGCGGCGAACGCCAGCCCGGCGCGACGTCGATCGCGGCGCCGGTCTACGACCACGACGGGCACGTGGTGGCGGTCGTCAGCGTGGCCGGGCCGGTGGGGCGGTTCAAGCCGGACTCGCCCGAGCTGGCGAAGTCGCTACTGGAGGCGACCGGCCGGATCTCCGCTCAGCTCGGCTACAGCGGCGCCTGACCGACCTGCCCGGGTCACAGCGCCGCGAGCGGCTTCAGCACGCCGAGCGCCGCGGCCGCGAGCACGCTGCCCCAGATGCCCCACACGTAGGGTAGGCAGCCGTCGATCGCCCGCCGCATCGTGCGCTCCACCTCCGGCGTGGAGCCGGTCGTCATCAGCGTGCCGAAGGCCGGTCCGAACGGGCGCAGGGTGAGACGAATGCCCAGTCCGCAGGCGATCGCGACGCTGTAGAGCAGGATCTTGCCGCCCAGCCACTTCGGGTTGGTGTCCACGCCGAACGGTGCGGCGGCGAAGAGTGTGTAGAGCGCTGTCCCGGCCAGCCCGGCGATCAGCACGATCCGGACCGTCCAGTCCGCCCGGCGCACCCACCGGCGGTGGCCCGGGCGGTGGTGGTCGGAGATCGTGGCGGCCAGCCACCCCGCCGCGAACACCCAGAGCAGTGCGACGATCGGCCAGCCGAACGGGTTGATTCCGAAGACCTGCGCGCCGTGCGGGTCCAGCGCCATCAGCGTGACGCCGCTGGGCAGGAAGAGCACCAGGCAGATCTTGGGCCCCAGGTCGAGCCCGCCCATGATCTTCAGTGCGGTGGCCCGGGCGGCCGGCGTGAGATCGGGCTTGAGGACGAACCGGCTCGACCAGAAGACCCCGAGATCCCCGCCCAGCCAGAAGACGAAGAGCACGATGTGCAGCAGAATCCACCAGCCGTACGGGTGCGGTCCCATGAAGCCTCCTTGACGTCTCGACCACCAATGGAAACACTGTATTCG
The DNA here is from genome assembly GCF_040643015.1 of Micromonospora sp. NPDC047527. Classification (NCBI taxonomy): domain Bacteria; kingdom Bacillati; phylum Actinomycetota; class Actinomycetes; order Micromonosporales; family Micromonosporaceae; genus Micromonospora; species Micromonospora sp. NPDC047527. Next base: position 108,897 of record NZ_JBEYTK010000001.1, read on the forward strand.
CAGTCGAAACAATGGCCGCATCGCCGGGCGTTGTCGAGCGGAAGGGCCCGAAGCCGTTGAGGTCGTACCTGTACGTGCCCGGGGACGCGCCCGACAAGCTGGCCAAGGCGGCGCGGCGCGGCGCAGACGCGGTCATCGTCGACCTGGAGGACGCGGTGCCGCCGGCCGGCAAGGACGCCGCCCGCTCGGCGGTCGCCGCCTTCCTGCGCGCCGCGCCGCCCGGGGTCGCCTGGTGGGTGCGGATCAACCCGGGCCCGTTGGGCCACGTCGACGCGGCGGCCGTCGTGGGGCCGGGGCTTGCCGGGCTCTGTGTGGCGAAGGCCGAGTCCGCCGCCGAACTGGCCGCCCTCGACGAGGTGCTCGGCGCGGCCGAGTCGGCGGCTGATTTGCCGGCGGGCACGACCCCCGTGGTGCCGCTGCTGGAGTCGGCGGCGGCCGTGGTCGCGGTCCTCGACATCGCCCGCGCACCTCGGGTACGACGGCTGCAACTCGGCGAGGCGGACCTGCGCGCCGACCTCGGTGTCACGCTCGGGCCGGACGAGCGGGAGTTGCTGTTCGTCCGCTCGCAGGTGGTGCTGGCCAGCGCGGCGGTCGGCATCGAGCCACCGGTGGCACCGGTCAGCACCGACTTCCGGGACCTGGTCGCGCTGCGCGCGTCGACGATCGCGCTGCGACGGCTCGGCTTCGTCGGCCGGGCCTGCATTCATCCGGCGCAGATCGCGGTGGTCAACGAGGCATTCACCCCAACACCGGACGAGGTGGCGGCGGCGGCTGACCTGGTGGCCCGCTTCGACGCGGCGGTCCTCGACGGCGTGGGGGTCTGCCTCGACGCGCGGGGCCGGCTGGTGGACGAGGCGGTGGTCCGCTCCGCCCGGCGACTGCTCGCCCTGGCGGTGTAGGCGCCCGCGCATTCCCGGCGCGGCGTCGGTGTGGGTGCGGCGGTGGGCATGGCCGGCCGGGTCCGGCCTCAGCGAGCCGGCGCGGTCAGCGCGAGTAGCGCCGATGGCGTCACCCCGGTGCCGAGCACGGCGTCGCGCAGCGCGGCGATCCGCGCCGGTGGAATCGCCCGCTCGGCGTTGAGCTGGAACTTCGTCGCCAGATCGGCCGCGCTCAACGGATGCTGTGGCCCGCCGCGCGACGAGTCGACCCGGTGCTCCAAGAGGGCTCCACCGCGGGTCCGCACCCGCAGCACCGCCGCGAACGCACGCGGGAACAGTTCCGACGCCCGGGGGTCGGCCACGCACCGGACGCGGGCCGCCAGCGCCAGCCGGTCGGCCGCCAGCTCGCCGACGAAGTCGTCGAGCGACAGCCCCAGGCCGCCACCGCCGAGCAGCGCCGCCGCGATCGTGTACGGGCCGGAGAACTTCGCGTGGTACGCGCTGCGCGGGCGGGTCTTCTCGGCGGTGGGTTCGGCGATGGTACGCAGTACCGGGGCGGCCACCCCCAGCTCGATCTCGGCGACGTCGGCCGGGTCGAGCCCGCCAGCCCGCAGCGCCAGGGCGCAGTCGACGCCGGGGTGGGTGAAGTGATTCGACGGGTACGGCTTGTAGACGGTGCGCAGCACCTCCCAGTCGGTGCCCAGCCCGCGCAGCAGCGCGTCGGCGGTGAAGTCGCCGGTGTGCGCGGCGAAGAAACCGAACCGTCCCTCCAGCACGGTCGGTGGCCCGGTCAGCCCGTCGGCCGCCAGCACCGCCGCGCTCACCCCGGCGTGGGCGGCCCAGCCGCAGTGGGCCTGCTTGACCGAGCCGCCGGTGCGGTTGGCCTCCAGGATGCCGGCGCCCATGCTCGCGGCGATCCCGATGGCATGGCCGATGCCCGCGGCATCCAGGCCGTAGAGGAGGCCGGCCGCGACGGCCGCGCCGATCGTGCCGCAGATCGAGGTGGCGTGCTGGCCGCGCTCGAAGTAGACGTTGACCCCGGTTCCGGGCAGGTAGCCGGCCATGCCGAGCCGGTTGGTGATCTCGATCCCGGCGGCCACCGCCGGGACCAGGGCCGCGCCGTCGGCAGCCGCACCGCCCCCGACCGCCTCCGCGGCGGCGAGCGCGGCCGGCACGACGCTGGCGCTCGGGTGCAACACCGAGGGGAGGTGCGTGTCGTCGAAGTCCAGCGAGTGGGCCAGTACCCCGTTGACCAGCGCGGCGGCCGGGGCGGGCAGCCGGTCGCCGGAGCCGATGACGGTGGCCTCGCCGATGCCGCCCCAGCGCCGCACGGAGCGCAGCGCGGCCGCTGCGGCGTCGGCACCCGGGTCGGCGTGCGCGGCCAGGGCCAGCCCCAGGATGTCCAACACCCGGCCGGGGATGTCGGCGCGGACGACGTCGGGCACCCCGTGGTCGCGGCAGTCGACCGCGAAGCGCGCCAGCCGGGCGCTGAGCGTGGGCTCGTCGCCCGGCGCGGCCGTGGTCCCGGCCGTGCTTCCGCCCGCCGTCACGGCAGGACCGCCAACGGGCGGACCGGGGCGCCGGTGGCCCCGACGATGGGCAGCGGGTTGAGCACGAACAGGAACTCCCGGGCTCCGGTGTCCAGCAGCGGGGCCAGGTTCATCGTCTCCACGATGTTGATCCCGTGCTCCACCAGCAGGATCCGGTGCACCGGCAGGGTGGCGTGGCCTCGTCCGGGCGCGAGGTGCTCGAAGGCGATCGTCTCGCCGCCGACCACCCTGGGGGCGCGCTCGGCGAGCCAGCGGGCGGCGGCCACCCCCGGGCCGGGAACGCCGTCGGCGAGCCCGACGAACGCCGCACCGTCGCCCCACCGTCGCGACCATCCGGTGCCGACCAGGACCGCGTCGCCCGGTGCGATCCGAATGTGCCCGGCGGCCCGCTCCAGGTCGTCCGGAGTGATCTCGTAACCCGCCGGCAGCACGGCGGTGGAGTGCACGGCGGCGACGTCGAGCAGCACGGCGCGTCCGACGTACGGGTCGAACGTCTCGATGCCCAGCTCCGCGAAGCCTTCGTGGGACTGCGCTGCCCCGGCCGGCCGGCCGGCGTGCACGAATCCGTCCTGCGAGACGTGGGCCAGCGCGTCGACGTGGGTACCGACGTGCCCGCCGGTGATGATGACCTCGTTGGCGGCGCTGCCGCCGTCGGCGCGCACCAGGTCGCCGTGGCGGCGCTCGATCACCATCCGGAACGGCGGGTGGTTCGGTGACTGGGGCATTCCCCGGCGCATCGGGTGGGCCAGGTCGATGATCCGGGCCCCAGCCAGCGCCGGCCACAGAGCGGTGGCGCCGGGGTCGAAATCGGGTTGCGGTCCAGCGGTGCGTGGGCCCACTCAGATCACGCCTCTCGACTGCAGGTCGGCGAGCTCGTCGGCGCTGAGGCCGAGCCGGTCGCCGTACACGGACTGGTTGTTGGCGCCGGGCGGACGCCCGTGACCGTCTGCTTGTTGCGGCCGAGCATGGTCCACCACAGCGGCACGCCGTCCCTCGTTGGTCCGGTGTACGTCACCCGCTAGGTGTGACCGGGGTGTGACGCGGCGGTGGTCGTGGCCGCGTCACACCCCGTCGCCATCACATCCCGTCGCCGGACCAGGGGCCGCGCGAACGGGACCGCACCGGCAGGGTGGAGATGACCGGCGCCTCGTCGTGTTCGTGGTAATTGGTCGCCGTGCCACCCCACTTGATCCACTCATCGGTGGTGTACCAGTTGATCAGCTCGCCGTCCGATCGGATGATCCAGTCGATGTCGGTCTCGGCCACGAAGTGGCCGTGCTTCACCCCGGCCGGCCGGAAGCAGTAGGTGCCCTCGTCGATGTCGCCGAAGTTGTACGCCATCTTCCCGCCGAGCGTGTAGAACTCCTCGTAGCAGGGGTGGTGGGCCAGCCGGTGGTCGCTCCAGCCCTTGTGGGCCCGGATCAGCCGGGTGTAGAAGTTGGTCACCGGGTCGCGGTGCAGCAGCTTGATGTAGAGCGGGGTGATCGGCCCGACCGTCGGTGCGGCGGTCCACTCCATCTCGTTGGAATCCACCACCGTCACCTCGCCGACGGCGCTGTCCCACCGTGCTGAGGCCGGATTCCACTGTGCCTTCTCGACGTCGAAACCGCAGTCGCCGTACTCGCGCCAGTGCAGCACCGACGAGCCCTCGCGGATCTTGATCCAGTCCATCGGCACGCCCCGCGGCACCTGCAGGTAGCCGCCGGGGCCGATCTCCTGACCGCCGTAGTTCAGCGAGCCGGACTGCACGTAGAACTCCGTGTCGGCGTGCGGCACGCCCGGCCCGCGCCCCCAGTCGCTGTCGAAGCTCAGCGACAGCGAGGACGACCCGTCCTCCTCGTCCACCGATAGCCGGCGTTCGCGGGCCCCGCCCTCGCCGTGCGGCAACTCCCCGACGTGCCAGATGTAGTCATTCTCGTGAATCAGTTCGACGTGCGCTCGCACCCGCTGCTCCTCACTTCGCGTTTCAGGGTCTTCCCGGCGGCGTTGCGGGCGGCGCCCCCGGCCGGAGGTGCCGGGGCGCCCGGCAGCCGGCGTCGGTGAGATCGGTGCCGTCCGGGACCAGCATGGCTGCAATGGAAACACTGTTTCCACGAGCACGGCAAGCCCGCCGCCCCCCGCAATGTTCCCCCTAGCGAAACGGCGTATCCAGGCATACGATGCGTCGAATGAATGGGGCACTCTCCGACGTCAGGGTCCTGGAAACCGGCACATTGCTCGCCGGTCCGTTCTGCGGCCAACTCCTCGGCGACTTCGGCGCCGAGGTGATCAAGCTGGAGGACCCCGGCCGGGGCGATCCCATGCGTCAGTGGGGCCGGGAGAAGCCGCACGGCCAGTCGCTGTGGTGGCCGGTCGTGGCTCGCAACAAGAAGTCCGTCACCTGCAACCTGCGCAGTGCGGCCGGGCAGGACCTGCTGCGTCGGCTGGTGGTCGAGTCGGACGTGCTGCTGGAGAACTTCCGTCCCGGCACGCTGGAGCGGTGGGGGCTCGGCTACGACGTGCTCAGCGCGCTCAACCCGCGCCTGATCCTGGTCCGGGTCAGCGGCTACGGCCAGACCGGGCCGTACTCGCCGCGCGCCGGCTTCGGCTCCATCGGCGAGGCCATGGGCGGTATCCGCTACGTCACCGGCGAGCCCGACCGACCTCCGTCGCGAGCCGGCATCTCGCTCGGCGACTCGCTCGCGGCCACCTACGCCGCGTACGGCACCCTCGCCGCCCTGCACGCCCGGGAGCGCACCGGCCGCGGCCAGGTGGTCGACTCGGCAATCTACGAGGCGGTGCTGGCGATGATGGAGTCGCTGCTGCCCGAGTGGTCGGTCGCCGGTTACCAGCGGGAGCGCACCGGGGCGATCCTGCCCAACGTCGCTCCCAGCAACGTCTACCCGACCGCCGAGGGCGGCGACATTCTGATCGCCGCCAACCAGGACACCGTCTTCCGCCGGCTCGCCGAGATCCTGGGCCGCCCCGAGCTGGCCGACGATCCCCGGTACGCCAGCCACGGCGCGCGCGGCGCTCACCAGGCCGAGCTCGACACGCTCATCGCCGAGTGGACCGCCACCCACACCGCCGTCGACCTGCTCGGTCGGCTGCACGCCGGCGGGGTTCCGGCCGGTGGCATCTACACCGCCGCCGACCTGCTCGCCGACCCGCACGTCGCGGCCCGCGAGGCGATCGTGCGGGTGCCGCACGAGCGGTTCGGCGAGCTGCCGATGCAGGCGCCGGTGCCGAAACTGTCCGCCACCCCCGGCGCGGTGAACTGGTCCGGGCCGGAGCTGGGTCAGCACAACGACGAGGTGTACGGCGACCTGCTCGGGATGAGCGCCGAGCAGCGCGCGGCCCTGCGCGCGGACGGGGTGATCTGAGATGTCCGACGGTACCGCGCGTGGCGGCACGCTCGATGCCGACTACGTCGGTGCCGGGTTCGCCCGTCGGCTCGGTTGGGGCACCCGGCCCGCGCTCGTGCTGGTCGACCCGGTCGCCGCGTACGCCGTACCCTCGTCGCCGTTGTTCCTGGCCACCGCGGAGAGCGCGCTGGCCGCGATGGCCGCGCTGGTGGCGGCGGCCCGCGCGGCCCGGGTCCCGGTGGCCTACACCGCGGTGCGGTACGCCGACGACTCCTGCGCCGAGGCGCCCCTGTTCGCCGCGAAGGTGCCGGCGCTGTCCGCGTTCGCCGCCGGCAACCCGCTCGGCGACTTCGCGGCCCAGGTGATGCCCGCCAGGGGCGAGCACATCGCGTACAAGCACTACGCCAGCGCCTTCGCCGGCACCGCGCTGGCCGCCTGGCTCACCACGGCCGGCGCCGACACGGTGGTGCTCGGCGGCTTCTCCACCAGCGGCTGCGTCCGCGCGTCGGCGGTCGACGCCCTGCAGAACGGGTTCCGCCCGATGGTGGTGCGCGAGGCGTGCGCCGACCGCGATCCCGGCCCGCACGAGGCCAACCTCTTCGACCTCGACGCCAAGTATGCCGACGTGGTGCCGCTGGCCGATGCGGTCGCCCGGTTGACCGGTGACTGACCGGACCCGTTCTCCCCGACTTGAGTGGGCAGGAGCCGTCATGCGTAGGACAGTCATCACCGGCAGCACCAAGGGGATCGGCTTCGCGCTCGCCCGCGAGCTGCTCTCGCGGGGCCACTCCGTCGTCGTCTCGGGGCGCTCACGAACGGCCGTGGACGATGCCGTCGCGCGGCTGCGCCCGCAGGCCGCCGCGGCGGCCACCGTCCATGGAATCGCCGCGGACGTCACCGACGCCGCGCAGGTCGAGCGGATATGGAGTGCCGCGGTCGACGCGCTGGGCGGCGTCGACCTGTGGATCAACAACGCCGGTGTCGCCAACACCACCCGGCCGATCGTCGACACCGCGCCGGAGGACGTCCGGACGATGGTCACCACGAACATGCTCGGCACCGTGTACGGGTCGCAGGTCGCCGTCCGCGGCATGCTCGCAGCCGGCGGCGGCCAGGTCTTCAACGTGCTCGGCGGCGGCAGCGACGGCGCGATCCGCCCCGGCATGGGGGTCTACTCGGCCACCAAGCGCGGCCTGGACTCCTTCACCCGGGCACTGGCCAAGGAGGTCACCGGTACCGGCGTGCGGATCGGCCAGATCCGCCCCGGCATCCTCATCACCGAGGGGTGGCTGCGCGAAGCCGCCGCCGCGCCGGAGCAGGTGGCGCGGCAGCGCAGGTTGCTCAACATCCTCTGCGACCACGTCGACGACGTCGCCCCGTACCTGGTCGAACGGTTGCTGGCGAGCACCCGCAACGGCGACGCGATCGCGTGGCTCACCACCGGCCGGATGACCCGCAAGTTTCTCGTCGCCGGCAAGCGGGACGTGCTCGGCCGCTACGGGCTCTGACCGGGGCCGTCATGCACATCAATGACTCAGGGAAGGATGGCACCGGGTGAAGGGTGTGCAGCTCAACATGGCCGCCGGGATCCGCGAGTTCGGCCGGGCCACGCCGGGCCGGGTCGCGGTCGTCGACGGTGACCACGCCGTGACGTTCGGCGCGCTCGACGAGCGCTCCAACCGGCTCGCGTCCGCGACGCTCGCGCACGGCATCGCCCCCGGTGAGCGGATCGCGGTGCTGAGCAACAACCGCTACGAGTACTTCGAGATATCGGCGGCGATGGCCAAGGCCGGCATCCCGACCGTGCCGCTGAACACGAAGAACAACAGCTCGGACAACGCCTACATCCTCGCCCACTCCCGGGCGAGGGGGATCATCCTGGCCGACGAGCTGGCCGGCAACGTCGACGGCCTGCTCGACGACCTGCCGCTCGTGCTCAGCTTCGCCGGCGAGGTCGGCCAGCGGTACGAGACGTTCCTGGGACAGGGCCGCGCGGTCGATCCGCAGGTCCCCGTCGACGAACTCGACCCGTTCTGCATCACCTACACCTCCGGCACGACCGGGCGGCCCAAGGGCGTCCTGCTGACCCACCGGGGACGGGTCCTCACCGCGTTCGGAGTCGGGCTGGACTACGGGCTCGGCCCCAACCGCAGCACGATCGCCGTCGCACCGATGTACCACGGCGCGGGGTTCGCGTTCGCCTACACCGCCCCGATGCTCGGCGGCTCGTGCAGCGTGCTGCCGACCTGGGACCCGGAGCGGCTGTTGGACCTGATGGCCTCCAGTCGCGCCTCCACGGTGTTCCTGGTGCCCACGCACGCCCAGCACCTCCGCCGGTTCTGCGAGGAGCCGGCCGCCCGGTACGACCTGTCGGCGCTGCGGACGCTCTACTTCAACGCCGCCGCGTTGCCGGTTGCGCTGAAGGAGTGGGTGATCGCCGCGTTCCCCGGCGTCGACGTGCACGAGCTGTACGGCTCGACCGAGTGCTCCATCGTCACCAACCTGCGCCCCGAGTTCGCCCTGGAGCGGGCCGGCAGTGTCGGGCATCCCTGGTTCTGGAACGAGATCCGGCTCAAGGACGACGACGGCAACGAGGTCTCCCCGGGTGAGCCCGGCGAGCTGTTCGCCCGCTCGCCGCTGCTACTGGCCGGGTACCTCGACGACGAGGAGGCCACCCGGGCCGGATACGACGCCGACGGGTTCTTCTCCGTCGGCGACGTGGCCGTGCGCGATGAGGAGGGCTTCATCACCATCTTCGACCGGAAGAACGACATGATCATCGCGGGCGGGGTGAACATCTTCCCGCGCGAGATCGAGGAGGTCATCGCCCGCCACCAGCCGGTCGACGAGGTCGCCGTCATCGGCGTGCCCGACGAGGTGTACGGCGAGCGCATCGCCGCGTTCGTGGTGGGCCGCCCGGGGACGCGGATTGACGTCGGAGCCCTGGAGGGCCACGTCCGGCAGCACGTGGCGCGCTACAAGGTGCCCCGCGAGTGGCACGTCGTCGACGCGTTGCCGCGCAATCCGAGCGGCAAGATCCTCAAGCGGATGATCCGCGACGGGTACCTCGCGCATCGTCAGAAGGAGATTGGCTGATGGGGCTCAAGCAAGGCTGGACCGGGCGGTTCTTCGAGGACTTCGAGATCGGAGACGTCTACCAGCATCCCCTGGGACGCACCGTCACGGAGACCGACAACACCTGGTTCACGCTGCTGACCATGAACACCAACGAGATGCACTTCAACGCCGAGTACGCCGCACGGTCGGAGTTCGGCAAGCCGCTCGTGGTGTCGACACTCACGGTGGCCATCGCGGTCGGGCAGAGCGTCACCGACCTGACCCAGAACGCGTTCGCGAACCTCGGCTGGGACGAGATCCGGATGACCCACCCGGTGTTCGCCGGTGACACGCTCTACAGCGAGTCACTCGTGCTGGAAAAGCGCGAGTCCGCGTCCCGCCCGCATGCCGGCATCGTCACGGTGCGCACCCGCACGCTGAACCAGCACGGCGACGAGGTCTGCTCCTTCAAGCGCACGTTCTACGTGTACCGCCGGGGCGCCGAACAGCTGGAAAACCTCTTCCCGGTGGGGAAGTCCCCACTTTCCCTCGACGGCGACAGCAAGGAAACGGCATGAGGCTCACGTACCAGCCGTGGGGGGAGACGCTCGCGGAGCTGGCCGACGCCGGGCGCCGGGCGGAACGCGCGGGCGCCGAGGTGCTGTGGGCCTCGGAGCTGCACCGCAGCGCGACCGGCACCGCCGCGGCCCTGGCCGGGGCGACGTCGACCGCACGGATCGGCACCTCGATCATCCTGGCGTTCACCCGCAGCCCGATGATCACCGCGCTGGAGGCGCTCGACCTGGACGAGCTGTCCGGCGGCCGGTTCGTGCTCGGCCTCGGCTCCGGGGTGCGCCGGCTCAACGAGCAATGGCACAACGTGCCGTTCGGCAAGCCGGTCGGTCACCTGCGCGAGACGGTCCACAACATCCGGCTGTTCTGGGACGCCTGCACCACCGGCGCCGAGATCCGGGCCGACGGCGAGTTCGAGCCGATGCACATCCGCGGCTACGAGCGGCCGTACGCCGTTCCGGAGCGGCAGATCCCGGTGTACCTGGCCGCGATGGGCCCGCTGATGACCCGGCTGGCCGGCGAGATCGGCGACGGCTGGATCAGCCACGAGCTGTGCTCACCGGGATACCTGCGGGAGCACATCCTGCCCGACCTCACGCTCGGCATCGACCGCGCGGACGGCAAAACGCGCCATGACGTCGACGTCGTCGTCTCCGCTTGCGGCTCGGTAGCCGCCGACCCCGCGCTCGCCCGCCGCCGAGCCGCCGGTGTGGTCGGCTTCTACGCCACGGTCCGCACCTACGCCGACTTCTTCGCGTTCCACGGCCTCGCCGAGGACCAGCAGGCCGTCATCGACGCGTTCCGGGCCGGTGCCGGAGCGGACCACCTCGCGGGCAGCGTCAGCGACCGGATGGTCGACGCGCTCACGATGGCCGGCACCCGCGACGATGTCGCCGCCCGGATCGCGGCCTATGACGGCATCGCCGACACCGTGAAGCTGAGCCCGCCGACCCACGGGCTGCCGGTCGCCGAGATCCGCGCAGCCCAGGACGAGATCATCGCGCTGATCGGCGAGTTGACGGGAGCGTCCATATGAGACCGCTGGAGGATCTGCGCATCATCGCGGTCGAGCAGTACGGCGCCGGGCCGTTCGGCAGCGTGCACCTGGCCGACCTTGGCGCCCAGGTCATCAAGATCGAGGACCCGCAGGCCGGCGGCGACGTCGGCCGGTACGTGCCGCCGTACGCCGAGGACGAGGACTCGCTCTTCTTCGAGACGTTCAACCGCAACAAGCGCAGCATCTCCCTCGACCTGAACACCGCCGCCGGGCGCGGCGTCTTCGAACAACTCGTCGCGGTCTCCGACGTCGTCTACTCCAACCTGCGCGGGGACGTGCCGGAGAAGCTGCGCATCCGGTACGACGACCTCAAGCACCTCAACCCGCGCATCGTGTGCGTGTCGCTGACCGGGTTCGGGATGACCGGGCCCCGCAAGCAGGAACCCGGTTACGACTACGTGTTGCAGGGTCTCGCCGGCTGGATGGAGCTGACCGGTGAGCCGGACGGACCGCCCACCAAGTCCGGACTGTCACTGGTGGACTACTCGGGCGGCTTCGTGGCCGCGATCTCGCTGCTGGCCGGGGTGCACGCCGCCCGCCGCGACGGCGTCGGGATGGACTGCGACGTCAGCCTCTACGACACCGCGGTGTCGATGCTGACCTATCCCGCGACGTGGCACCTGAACGCCGGGTTCCAGCCGGTCCGCACACACCACTCGGCCCACCCGTCGCTCGTGCCGTTCCAGGCGTTCGAGGCCAAGGACGGCTGGATGGTCGTCGGCTGCGCGAAGGAGAAGTTCTGGGCCCGGCTGTGCCAGATCGTCGGCCACCCGGAGTGGGCCGAGGCCGGCTCGCCGTACGCGACCTTCGCCGGACGGCGGGAGCACAGCGCCGACCTGGTGCCCCGGTTGGAGGCGATCTTCCGGCAGAAGACCGTCGACGACTGGCTCACGCAGCTCTACGCCGGGTCGATCCCGTGCGGCCCGATCAACGACGTCGGCGCGGCCCTGGTGGACGAGCACACCGCCGCCCGGAACCTCGTGGTCACCACCGACCACCCCCGTTACGGCGAGGTACGGCAGCTCGCGTCCCCGGTGCGGGTCGGCGACGAGACGCCCACCTACCGCCGGGCACCGCAGCGCAACGAGGACCTCGCACTCGTCACCGAGGAGATCCTGGGCCTGGACGCGTCTCAGGTGGTGGCGCTGCGGGCGGCCGGCGCGTTCGGCGATGCCGAGCCGGCACACGGCGCGAACACCCCCGACACCCCTGACAGCCTCGACACAACAGCCACGTCACGATGATCGCCGAGGAGCTTGCCGAGTGGGGCACGGGCCACGTCGAAGTGCCGGCCGCGGTCCGGGCCGCAGCGCTGCGGCACCTGCTTGACGGGGTCGGAACGGCGCTGGGTGGGCTGCGCGCCAGCCCGGTGACGGGGGAGACCGGTGGGCCGTCGCCGATACCGGCCGTCGTCGTCGCCCGGGAACTCGGCGGGCCGCCGGAGGCGACGATCATCGGGTCGCGGGGCCGGGTCGGTGCGCCGGCCGCCGCGCTCGCCAACGGCACCCTCGTGCACGCACTGGACTTCGACGACACCCACGCTGGCGGCCTCGTGCACGCCACAGCCGTGGTGCTGCCGGCCGCGTTCGCCGTCGGCGAGCAGGTCGGCGCGCCCGGCCGGGCCGTGCTCGAGGCCGCCGTCGTCGGCTACGAAACCGTGTGCCGGGTCGCCGCCGCCGCGTCGCACGGCTTCCACGCCCGCGGGCTGCACGCCACGATGGTGGCCGGCGTGTTCTCCTCGGCGATCGTCGCGTCCCGGCTGCTCGGCCTCGACGCCGCGCGGACGACCGACGCGCTCGGCATCGCCGGCAGCCAGGCCGGCGGGCTCCTCGCGTTCCTGCACAGTGGAGCCTCGACGAAGCAGCTGCACCCGGGATTCGCCGGGCACGCCGGCATCCTCGCCGCCCGGCTGGCCGCGGCCGGGGCCGGCGGCCCGGCGAACGTCCTCGACGGCCCGCACGGTGTCTACGACGCACTGGCCGCCGGCCCGGTCGACCTCGCGTCCATCACCGCCGAGCTCGGCACACGCTGGGAGACCACCCGGATCGGCATCAAGCCGTACCCGGCGTGCCAACTCTCCCACGCCGCGATCGACGCGGTCCGCGACGCGGTGCGCCGCGGCGGTGTCCGTTCCGGCGACGTCGCCGCGATCGACGTCGACGTGCACCCCGACTCGGTGCCCACGGTCTGCGACACCCGGCGGGACCTGGCGCGACCGGCGTCGCCGTACGCGGCGAAGTTCTCGCTGCCGTGGAGCATCGCCGCCGCCGTCGTCGACGGTGACCTGACCACCGCAACGTACGAGCCGGACTCGCTCGGCCGACCCGAGGTAGAACGCGTTGCCCGGCTGGTGCGTTGGCACGTTGCCCCCACCGGCGGCCCCGCAGCCGACGCGCCCGGCACCGCCCGCATCACGCTCGTCGACGGCTCGGCCGTTCCCGGCAGCGTGCCACGCAGCGCGGGCGGCCCGGACAACCCGCTGACCGACGAGCAGCTCGTCGCGAAGTTCCACCGCAACGCCGGTGGCGACACCACAGACGTCGTCGACCTGCTGTCCCGTCTCGACGAGCTGGACACCATCGAACCGCTCATGGCGGCGGCGCTGGCCGCCGCCGGTACAGGCAGGGACCGCCCGTGACACCACACGCCATCAAACCGCCCTCCTTCCGCTGGTTCCCGTACGACGGCTTCACGTTCTGCCTCGGCCTCGCCGAGGGCGACGCGGCCTGGACCTCCGGCCACACCTCCGCCGCGTTCGACGAGGCCGTCGGCAGGATGACGGTCACCGGGGACATGGCGGCGCAGGCGCGCACCGCGTACGAGAAGGTGCTGACGATCCTGGCGGCCGCCGGGTTCGGGCCGCAGGACGTCACCCGGGTCACCGAGAACGTGACGGTCGCCGGGCTCGCCGAGTACGAGGCGGCCGCAGCGGTCCGGCGGGAGGTCTTCGGCGACCACGAGCCCGTGCTGCGGACGGTCGTCGTCGAGCGGCTCGTGCGGCGTACCGCGCTGCTGGAGGTCGAGCTGCACGCGGTCTGCGGCGGCGGCGAGGTGCTGGCCGCCAGCGAGCCCCGGCCGGCCGGCACCTGGCAGGCCTCCGCCGTGCGGACCGGCCACGACGGCGCGGTGTACCTACCGACGATGCTCCCGGTCGACGCCACCGGCGCCGTGGTCCACCCGGGGGACTTCGCCGCGCAGTACGCCTACTGCCTGGACCGGGCGGGCGACCTGCTCACGGCGGTCGGGCTGTCCCTCGACGCGGTCGTCACGACCTACGACTACTCGACGCCGGAGACCCGCGACGTGTACCGCCGGACGCACCGCGTGCGGCGGGAACGTCTCGGCGGCGCCGGTGTCTACCCGGGCGCGGGAGGCATCCTGATGAGCCGGCTGCACCACCCGGACGCGCTCGTCGCGATCGACGTCACCGCCTCCCGGCACCGGTTGGAAATGGTCAACCCCGGCTGGTCCCGCTACGACACGCTCACCTACGCCCCCGGGGTCAGGGCCGGCCGGACCCTGTACATGTCCGGGTTCGCGGCGCTGGACATGCAGACGCAGCAGGCCCTGCACCCCGACGACATCGTGGCGCAGGCCGAGGCGACGTACGGCGCGATCCTGCACCTGCTGCGCCACGCCGGCCTCGGACCGGAGCACCTGCTGGAGACGACCGAATACTGCGTCGAATCCGCGCTGCCGGCGTACCGGGGCGTGGCCGGCGTGCGGGAACGGCTGCTCAGCCCGCCCTGGCCGGCGTCGACTGGAGCGATCTGCAAGGCCCTGCTGCGCCCCGAGTTCCTGCTCGAGGTGTTCCCGACGGCGGTGTATCCGAACATCAGCGGAGCGGAGGAGACGGCGTGAGCCTGCTGACCGACGACCTGCGCGCGCTGCTGGGCACGAGGAAGGTCTACACCGCGCCCGAACCGCTCGGCGCCGCGGCCGGCCGATACTTCGGCATGGCCGTCGGCGACGACAACCCGCTCTACTCCGACCCCGAGTTCGCCCGCGCGCAGGGCCTGCCGGGCGTGACCGCCCCGCCGACGCTCATCTGCGAGACCAACCAGTACGCGAACCTCCCGATGGACGGCGACGGTTACGCGGGGCATTCGTGGCACCTCGACGTCCCCGGCACCCGCCAGGTGCGCGGTGGCAACAGCTACACGTTCCACCGCCGGGTACGCCCCGACGACGTCATCACCGCGACCTGGGAGATCCACGACCTGACCGAGAAGCAGACCCGCACCGGCGCGGACATGCTCGTGGTCTCCTCGCGCGCGACGTACACCAACCAGGACGGCGAGCTGCTCGCCGTCAACGAGGAGACGATCATCCTGGTCAGCCTGGACGGTGCCGCATGACATCCCGGGTGCCACCGAACGTCGGGGATGCGCTGCCCGCGCTGGAGCGCACCATCACGCTCACCGACATGGTCGCCTACGCCGGCGCCACCTGGGACTGGTACCGCCTGCACTTCGACCCCGAGTTCGTGGCCGCCGCGCGGGTCCCGGGCCCGGTCGTGGACGGGCAGGTGTTCGGGGCGCTCTTCGTCGAGCTGCTGCAGGACGCGCTCGGTCCGCTCTGCTTCGTGCACGAGCTGTCGTTCACGTTCCGGAACCTGATGTTCGCCGGCGAGACCGTGCGGTGCGAGGCGACCGTGGTCGAGGTCGGCGCCGACCGCGTCCGGGTCGAACTCTCCGCCACGATCCTGGCCAGCGAGTACGGCCCGCAACGGCCCGCCGCCCGCCCTGCCCACGCGACGGTCCTGCTGGGCACGGCCGACGGGCCGGGCGCCCGGTGACCGGCGTCGCGATCGTCGGTGCGGCCGAGTGCGACCTCGGCAGCACCGGGAAGTCCACGCTCACGCTTCAGACCCAGGCCGTCACACGGGCGCTCGCCGACGCCGGGCTCACCCTCGCCGACGTCGACGGACTGGCCACCACCGGAGTGTCCCGCTTCTCCACCACACAGCTCGCCGAGTATCTCGGGCAGCAGCCCCGCTGGGTCGACTCGACGTTCGTCGGCGGGTCGGCCGCCGAGATGATGGTCGCCCGCGCCACGCAGGCGATCGACGCCGGCCAGGCTTCCACCGTGGTCATCAGCTTCGCGTCGAACCAGCGCTCCGCGCGCTCGCGCAGCCTTGGCGGGATCGTCGAGGAGCACACCCCGGAGGCCCAGTTCGAGGCGCCATACGGCCCGTTGTACCCGCTGTCGTACTACGCGATGGCGGCGCAGCAGTACTTCCACCGGTACGGCGGCACGCGGGAGAAGCTGGCCGAGATCGCGGTCGCCGCCAGGGAGTGGGCGCTGCTCAACCCGGCCGCGTTCCGCTACGACGCCGGGCCGCTGACCGTCGACGACGTGCTCGCCGCGCCGATGGTCTCCAGCCCGCTGACCGTCGCCGACTGCTGCCTGGTGACCGACGGTGGCGGGGCGGTCGTGCTCACCACGCTCGACCGGGCCCGCGACCTGCGGCACCCACCGGTTCGGGTCCTCGGGTACGGCGAACGGTCGACGAACACGTCGATGACCGCGGTCGAGGACCTGACGGTCACCGGCGCGCGCGAGTCCGGCCGGGAGGCGTTCGCCCGGGCCGGCATCACACCGGCTGACGTGGACGTGCTGGAGGTGTACGACTCGTTCACCATCACCGCCGCGCTCAGCATCGAGGCGCTGGGCTTCTGCGGACCGGGGGAGGTGCTCGACTTCATCCAGGACGGCCGGATCCGTCCCGGCGGTGAGCTGGCGCTGGACACCTCCGGCGGTGGCCTGTCGTACTGCCATCCCGGTCAGTACGGGGTGCTGCTGCTGGTGGAGGCGGTCCGCCAACTGCGCGGCGAGGCGGGAGCCCGGCAGGTGCCCGACGCCCGGGTGGCCGTGGCGCACGGCACCGGCGGGATCCTGTCCACGCACGCGACGGTCGTGTTGGGGGTGCGGTGATGCACGTACCGCCGCCCGACGACGTGACGGCTGGCTGGTGGGACGCCACCCGGGAGCACCGCTACACGCTGCAGACCTGCGGGTCCTGCGGGCACGTCCAGCATCCGCCGCGTGCGCTGTGCACCGCCTGCTCGTCGATGGTGGATCTCGGGTTCGTCGAGGCGTCCGGCCACGGCGTCGTGGACACGTTCACCGTGGTGCACCGGTCACCCGTGCCGGGGGCTGCCGCGCCGTACACGATCGCCCGAATCCGGCTCACCGAGGGACCATTCGTGCTGTCCACCCTCGAAGGGCAGGACTGGCGGATCGGCGACCCGGTCCGTGTCGGTTGGCTCGACCTCGACGACGGCCGGGCGCTGCCGGTCTTCCACCGCTGACGGAGGCTACCCATGGACTTCACGCTCACCGAGGAGCAGCAGGACTTCCGCGCCCTGCTCCGCACGTTCGTCGACCGGGAGATCATCCCGGTCGCGCGGGAGTGGGAGCAAACCGGGCGGTACCCGACGGAGATCGTGCGGGGGATGGCCGAGATGGGGCTGTTCGGCATCACCGTGCCGGAACAGTACGGCGGCCTCGACCTCGACCCGGTCTCGTTCGCGCTGGTGTTCGAGGAACTCGCCCGCGGCTGGATGGGCATCGCCGGCATCCTCGGCAGCCACTCCCTGGCCTGCCGGATGATCGCTATACACGGCACCGAGGAGCAGAAGCAGGCCTACCTGCCCGACCTCGCCACCGGCGCCCGGCGGACCGGCATCGGCCTCACCGAGCCGGACGCCGGCACCGACCTACAGGGCATCCGCACCACCGCCCGCCTCGACGGCGACCACTACGTCGTCAACGGCACCAAAATGTGGATCACCAACGCGCGGTACGCCGACCCGCTGCCGGTGCTGGTCAAGACCGACCCGCACGCCACGCCCACGCACACCGGCATGAGCGTGCTGCTCGTCGACGCGACGCTTCCGGGCTTCCAGGTCCTGCGGGACATCCCGAAGCTCGGCTACAAGGGCACCGAGTCCTGCGAGATCCTCCTCGACAACGTGCGGGTGCCGAAGGACCGGTTGCTCGGTGGCGTCGAGGGCGTCGGCCTCAAGCAGGCGTTGTCCGCCCTGGAGTGGGGCCGGGTCAACATCGCCGCCCGGTCGGTCGGCATCGCGCAGCGCGCCCACGACGAGGCGCTGGCCTACGCCCAGCAGCGCAAGGCGTTCGGCAAGCACATCGCCGAGTTCCAGGCGATCCAGCTCAAGCTCGCCACCATCGCGATCCAGTTGCAGGCCGCCCGCCTGATGGCGTACTGGGCGGCCGACGCGGTCCGGCGCGGTCGCGCCGACGGGCAGACCGGGATGGCCAAGGTGTTCTGCTCGGAGGTGGCCCTCGATGCCGCGATCGACGCGATGAAGGTGCACGGCGGCTACGGCTACTCCACCGAGTTCGAGGTCGAGCGCCTCTACCGGGACTCGATCCTGATGAGCATCGGCGAGGGCACGAACGACATCCTGCGGACCGTCGTCGCGAAGGCGCTCGTACGCGGCGACGTGACGGTCTGACATTCCCACCAGGGCGGGTTCGTCGTGCCCGGCCGGCGACGGTGATCCCCGTAGCGGGGACGCCAGGGCGACCGTGCCGCCTCAGCGGTGTCCGCGGAGGCGGCACGGTCGCCGATATTCGAGCCGCGACGCCTACTCCTTCACACCGATGTTGTCGATCGGAGAGGCGCTGAGCAGAGTTCGGACGGGCCACACCGTGGTTGCCAACGCCAGCAGTGTCGTGCCGCCGAGCACCGCCACCGCACCGAGCGGCGGGACGTACGGGATGGGGCTGCCGGTCAGTCCGTTGACGATCGCGCTCAGGCTCAGCGCCGCGATCGTCGCGCCGATCAGCACCGCGGTGCCGAGCAGCCCAGCCTGTTCGGCCCGGACCATCCCCCGAATCTGACGGCGGGTGACCCCGACCAGTTGCAGCAACGCCAACTCGCGGCGGCGGGCCAGCGCGGCCATCACCATCGTGGTGGCCGCCGCCAGCGCCGCGTACCCCACCATCACGCCGATCAGCAGCCGGTTCAGCCAGGCGCCGAGCGCCAGATCGGTGCTGATCAGGCGCGTACGGGTGGCGGCGTCGAGAACCTCGGTGCCCGGTTGCCCAGCCGACCAGGTGGCCAATGCGGTGTCGGCCTCCGGGCCGGCGCTGACCAGGATCTCGTCGTTGGTGTTCCCGGCCATGTGCCCGGCGACCGTCTCGGCGGCCAGCGTGACGTCGCCGAAGCCGAGGCCACGGCCGTAGATCGCGATGACGTCCAGCGTGACAGGCGTGCCGTCGCCCAGCCAGAACTTCGCCTGATCGCCGATGTCCCAGCCGGACGAGGACGCCTGTATCGCAGACAGGGCGACCGTGCCCGCGCGGAGGTCGGCCAGGTTGCCCTCGCGCACGTCGAGGTCCATCGTCGACGTGATGCCGTTTGGGTCGACCGACTGCGCGCTGACCGGCTCGATTCCGCCGAGCGCCCGCACCACCACCTGCGTACGGCGCACACCAGTGGCCGCCTGCACCCCGGCCAACTCGCGGATCTCCCGCGCCGCGTCCGCCGGCAGCCCACCCGGAGCGACAAGCACCCGCTCGGCGAGGGTTCCCGCGCTGCTCTGCATGGTGGTCTGCCGTTCCAGGTTGTTCTGTAGGAACCAGACCGAGCCGCCGAAGCCCACGGACAGCACGAGGGCGGTCAGGACCGTCGCCATGCCCTGCGCGTTGGCCCGCAGGTTGGCCGCAGCCAGGTAGCCGCTGACCCGCCATATCCGCTGCAACAACGGTGTGAGCAGCCGAGCCGCGTACGCGTTGATCATCGGTGCGAGCAGCGCCACCGCGATGACGAACAGGTACAGCATGCCGACCGCACCGGCCAGCGCCCCGGTCGACCCGGCGACACCGAGCGTGAACGCCCCGGAGGTGCCGGCCGCCGCCAGCGTCAGCACGCCGGCGATCAGTCGCACCCGGCCGCTACGCCGAGGCTCGACAGCGATCTCGCCGAGCGCCTCGATCGGCTTGATCCCGGTGACCCGGCGTGCGGCGACCAACGCGGCGAGCACCGCCACGAGGACCGCCGTACCGACCGCGGCCGGCACCGCGAACAGGCCGCCGGCCATCGGGAAGCTGGCCGGCACAAACCCCCGCCCGACCAACTCGCCGTGGACCCAGCGGGCCGCCAGCAGGCCGGCCGGGCCGCCGATCGCAGAGCCGACCAGGGCGAGCAGGGCGGCCTCGGCGATCAGCATGCGGCGCACCTGCCCCGGCGTGGCCGCGACCGCGCGCAGCAACGCCAGGTCACGTCGACGGTGCCGGACGGACAGCCCGATGGTGCCGGCCACCACGAAGGCGATCAGCAGGACGACGTACCCCCCGAAAGCCAACCCGGCCTCGACCAGCAACGTCCGGGCGGCCTGGTTCTCCGACTGCTCGGCGTTCCCACGGTCCTTCCCGGCGTACGTCGTGGCACCGGCCGCCGACGCGATCTCGCGTACCGCGCCGAGGTCGGCGCCGGGCACCATCCGCACGCCGATCGCATCCACCCGGCCCGGGTGGGCGGACAACCGGGCGGCCTGCGCATCGGTGAAGAACACCTCGGCAGAACCGGTCTCGGCGGTTCCGCTCACCCGGTACGACTGTCTGACCCCGCCGACGACCAGGTCGATGCGGTCGCCGGGTGCCACGCCGAGCCGGGTGTCGACAAGCACCTCGTCGTCGGCCCGTGGCGCGGCACCCGCGGCGATGGGACGACCGGTGAAGGTGTACGTGTCCCAGCCGTGTCCCACTGCAGCGGGTGAGCCGATCACCACCCTTTCGTCGCCGGTGACGGCCGCGACGCCCGGCACCTGGCGGATCCGGTCCACCAGGGCCGCGTCCACCGTGCCGCCCTCGGGCAGCGTGACGGTGCTCGTGGTGGTTTCGCCGAACTCGGTGAACGTGTGGCTGACCGTGCGGTTGGCGACGACCACGTCGGCCGCGGCCCAGAGCCGTGGCTCCGCGCGGAAACGCAGCCCGGACTCGACGACGGTGCCCATCGCCACCAGGATCAGCACGCCGACGATCAGGGCCAGCAGGGTCGCGGCGGCGGGGCCGGCGCGGTGCCGCAGCAGGCGGGCGGCGAGCCCGGTCATGCGAGGACCCGCCGATCCAGCGACGCCAGGTGCTCGGCGATACGGGCGGCTCCGAGCTGCGGAAGGTCGGCGACGATCGCACCGTCGGCCAACACGAGCACGCGGTCCGCGTACGACGCGGCGATCGGATCGTGGGTCACCATCACCACGGTCAGCCCGTGTTCGTCAACGACCGCGCGCAGCAGCGTCAGCACCTCCGCCGCGGTCCGCGAGTCGAGGGCGCCGGTGGGCTCGTCTGAGAAGATCACCTCGGGGCGGGCGGCCAGCGCCCGGGCGATCGCCACCCGCTGCTGCTGGCCGCCGGAGAGCGCGGCCGGCCGGTGGTGCAGTCGGTCGGTGAGGCCGACCCGCTCGACCACCCGGGTCAGCCAGGCCCGGTCCGGACGGACGCCGGCCAGGCGCAGGGGCAGCACGATGTTCTCCTCGACGGTGAGCGCGCCGATCAGGTTGAACGCCTGGAAGACGAAACCGATCCGGGTACGACGCAGCTCGGTCAGGCGGGTCTCGGACAGCCCGGACAGGTCGGTGCCTCCGATGACCACCCGACCGGAGGTGGGCCGGTCAAGCCCGGCCGCAGTCTGCAGCAGCGTGCTCTTGCCGGACCCCGAGGGCCCCATCACCGCGGTGAAGGTGCCCCGGTCGAAGTCGACATCGATGCCGGCAAGCGCAGTCACCTGGTTACGGCCGGCGCCGTAGACACGGGTGAGTTGTTCGACGCGTACCGCCGGCTCGATGGTCTGTCCCGGATAGTCCGGCATTCTGGTGGCCTCTTTCCGTGTCAGCGGCAAGAACTGCGCGCACCAGAAACGCTATTGACGTGGGAGAACGGCGACCATCCCGCGGGCTGCCAGGTCCGGGGTACAGCAGGCGCTACCGCCGATCGCCGTTCAGGTAGCGCAGCACCGCGGTGACCCGGCGGTCGGCACGGTCGTCCGGTGGAAGCTGAAGCTTCGAGAAGATGCTGCGGATGTGCTTGTGCACCGCGCCGTCGGTGACGAACAGCCGCTCGGCGATCGCGCCGTTGCCAAGCCCTTCGGCCATCAGCCC
Organism: Micromonospora sp. NPDC047527; assembly: GCF_040643015.1. Classification (NCBI taxonomy): domain Bacteria; kingdom Bacillati; phylum Actinomycetota; class Actinomycetes; order Micromonosporales; family Micromonosporaceae; genus Micromonospora; species Micromonospora sp. NPDC047527. The sequence continues at coordinate 130,488 of NZ_JBEYTK010000001.1, forward strand.
CAGCACCTCACGCTCACGCGGCGACAGCTCGCTCAGTGCCGTGTCCGTCCGGCGGTTGCGGGCGAGCAACTGTGCCACCACCTCCGGGTCGATCACGCTGCCGCCGTCAGCGACGCGGTGCAGCGCGGCGAGGAACTCCTCGACCCGGCCCACCCGCTCCTTCAACAGATAACCGAGCCCGGCGGCGCCGACCGAGAACAGGTCGGTCGCGAAGGCCTGCTCCACGTACGCCGACAGGACCAGCACCGCGAGGCCGGGGCGGCGCCGCCGGGCCTCCACCGCGGCCACGATGCCCTCGTCGGTGTGGGTCGGCGGCATCCGTACGTCCACGATCGCGACGTCCGGCGCGTGTTCGTCGACGGCGACCAGGAACTCGCCCGGGGTACCGGCCGTGGCGACCACGTCCAGATCCTCCGCCCGCAGCAGCAGCGCCAACCCCTCACGCAGCAGCGCGTCGTCCTCGGCGATCACGATCCGCATGGCAGCTCCACGTCCATTCTCGTCGGCCCTCCCGGTGGGCTCGTCAGTGTCATCCGGCCGTCGTACGCCTCGACCCGCCGGCGGATACCGGTGAGCCCGGAGCCACGTGTCTCGTCCGCGTCGCCGTGCCCGTCGTCCTCGATGCTCACCAGCAGCCGGGCGCGCTCGCGGCGCACGGCCACGTCCACCTGGCTCGCACCGCTGTGCCGGACGACGTTTGTCAGCGCCTCGGCCACCACGAAGTACGCGGTGGCCTCGACCGAGGCCGCGCACCGCACAGCCACGTCCACCTCAAGTCGGCAGGGCACCACGCTGCTGCCGGCCAGGCCCGCCAGCGCGCCGACGAGACCCCGGTCATCCAGCACGGGCGGCAGGATTCCACGCACCACCGTACGCAGCTCGCCGAGTGCCTGTTCGGCAGCGTCCTGCGCCTGCCCGAGGATCTCGTCGGCGCGGTCCGGATTGCGGCGCAGGGCCCGCCGCGCGGCGCCCAGCAACACGTTGACGGCGACCAACCGGTTCTGGGTGCCGTCGTGCAGCGACCGCTCGATCCGGCGCAGTTCGACAGCGTGGGCGTCGAGCGCCGCGGCGCGGGTGGCGGTCAGCTCGGCCACCCGCAGCGACAGGTCGACACCCGGCGGCGGGGGCAGCAGCCACCGGCCCGGCCATGCCTGGAGACGGGCCAGCACCGGGCTGAACCAGATCGCGGCGGCCAGCCAGCCCACCCCGAGCAACCCGACCGCGAGTGCCTCGGACAGTCCGTCGATGCGCCACCAGACGATCCCCGGCGCGCCGGCGTCGGCAGGGAGCAGCCGGTACCACAGCGGGAATGTGACGTCCTGCACGGCATAGAGTGGCAGCGCGAGGCCGACCAGCCCGGTCACCAGGCCGATGAGCGAGTACAGCGCGACCCAGCCGAGCTCCCGGCGCACGAAGGGATCGCGCGCCGCCGTCCGCAACCCGGCCGGCACCGGCCCCGGGGTGGGGATCGGCTCGCCCCGGCGGGACAGCCGGGCGCGCTCGCGGTCGGCCACCGAGCGCACCGCTCGCAACGCACCAGGCGCCGCCAGCAGCCCCACCCTGGCCAGGCAGGTGACCGCCACGGTCGCCGCCCAGAGCAGCGCGCCCAGCGCCAGCGTGGCGGTGCCCAGGCCCCCGACAAGGTGCTCCAGGGCGTTGACCGAGGCGCGAACCTGGGCCTGCACGTACGCCATCGACCCCACCTCCTCCGCCAACATAGGCCACCGCGGGCACAGCCCAGCAACGCCCGGCGCGGAAGGTACAGCCTGCTGTACCACTGTCGTCGAGCTGGCGGGATCGTCGCCGCCGCGCCGCCCGCCTAGCGTTGACCACGTCGAGAAACATTCGTCAAAGGAGGCAGTCATGACCGATCCGTACCGCATCACCGAGGCCCCGGTCGCCGCACCGAAGAAGCCGGGCGGCCTGCTCCGTCCGCTGCTGTGGCTGGTGCTCGTCGTCAGCGCGGCGGCCAACATAGTGCTGTCGACCGCGGCGGACAACCAGTGGATCAGCTCGGCGTTCGGCCTGGTGGTGGTGCTCAGCGCGGTCGCGCTGATCGTCCACCACCGCCGTAACCGCGGGCGAGAGTCGTAGGGACACAAGCCTCACCCCGAGACCACCAGGCGACTCATGTTGCGGGATCGTGAGCTGCGGTGCTGTCGCGGATGGCTGGGCTTTGCGCCGCGCCGCGTGGCCTTGCCCAAATCATCTTAGTCATTAAGATAACTGCATGGGCTCATCGACTGACTTCTCGGTGGCAATCGCCGGCGCCGGCCTCTCCGGCCTCTGTCTCGCCCAGTACCTGATGCGCGCCGGCATCGACGTGCACGTCTATGAGCGGGACCCAGGCCCCTTCGTCCGGCGGCAGGGCTACCGGATCATCCTCGACCGGTACGGGCTGGAGGCGCTGCGCGAGAGCCTGCCCCGCCCGCTGTACAACCTCGCGCTGACAACCGGTGACGAGCCTGGCGGGCAGTTACGTTTCACCGACAGCCGGCTGCGGGACGCGTTCTCCATCACCTTCAAGGACGAGCCGCAAGCGACCCGCCAGGTCGACCGGCTGACCCTGCGGTCGATCCTGCAGTCCGGGCTGCACCGACGCATCCACTACGGCAAGGACGCCGTCGCGGTGGAGAGCGGAGGCCCCGCCGGGCTGCAGCTGCGGTTCGCCGACGGCGGGGCCGCCTCGGCAACCGTCGTCGTGGGCGCGGACGGCGTCGGCTCGGCGCTGCGCGCGCAGCTCATGCCGGACGCGGACCCGGAGAACACCCCGATGGCGGGCATCTACGGTCGGTCACCCCTGCGGCGCAACGGTCAGAGCGTCATCCCGGACGCGCTGCGTACCAGCGGGGTCCTGGCCATCGGCGACCAACCGGGGCGCGCCTTCTTCTTCACGTCCATGCGGTTCGGCGAGAATCCGCAGGAAGCGTTCGCGCGCTTGGCCCCGGGCAGCTATGCCCCCACCGGCGACGACTACGTCATGTGGGGACTACTGCTCCGGCAGGAGGAGGTGCCCATCGGCATCCGTGGCGACCTGCTGGCGCTGTGGAGACTGACCAGCCTGATGAGTGACGACTTCCACCCGCTCGTCCGGCGGCTGGTCGGCACCGCCGAGCTGGACGCCACAGTGCTCAACCTCTTCGCCACCGGCCGACGCCCGCACCGGTGGGCGGTGCCCCGGGCCACGATGATGGGCGACGCCGTGCACGTCATGCCGCCGTTCGGCGCCCACGGCGGCAACACCGCGCTGCGCGACGCCGCCCTGCTCGGCAGAAAACTGGTCGAGGCCCGGGCGAGCGGCGCGCCGGTGGAGGAGGCGATCGCCCGCTACCAGGACGAGATGGTGCCGTACGCCTTCCGCGCCGTCGACACCGCCGCCCGGCTGATGCGCCGCCTCACCGGGGGAGCGGCCGCGCCGCACTGGGTGCTGACCCGCGTGTTACCTCGACTGCACCGGGTGACCGTGCCGGAGGCATGATTGCGGCCATGTCCCACGACCCGGCCCGTACCTCCGCGATCGCCGATCTCATGCGCGCCGGGCGGGAGATGTCGCGGCTGTCCATGGTGTTCCGGTACGCCATCGCGGAGCGGCTCGGCCTCACCGTGAGCGACCTGGAGTGCCTGGACTACCTGGCCGACGCCGGATCCGCCACCGCGGGGCAGGTCGCCGAGCGGACAAACCTCACCACCGGGGCGGTGACCAGCATGCTGCGCCGGCTCAAGCAGGCGGGGTACGTGACGGCCGAGCGCGACCCGGTGGACCGGCGGCGGGTGATCGTCACTCTGCGGCCGGAGCGGATCGCCGAGCTGAAGCGACCGTACGAGCGGTTCGCCGAGCGGACGGCACGCCTCGTCGAGGGCTACAACGCCGAGGAGGTCCTGCTGCTGGTTCGGCACTATGACCGCATGCAGGCGATGTACCACGCCGAGCTGGACCGCCTCCGCAGCGGCCTGTCTGAGACGCCGTCGTTTGACGATTGAGGATCCTGTGGCCTCGCCCCGGTGGTGTTGAATGTAGACACAGAGAGGGGTGGCAATGCTGGAACTGGTGCTGTTGGTCGAACCAGAGCAACCGATCGGCGGCGAGCGGTTCGATGCCCTCACGCAAGCGCTCGGTGACGACCTGCGAATGGTGCCTCGACTGCAGGTCACGCTGGTCGGCGCCACGGGCCCGGTGCTCGGGACGAAGTCGGCAGAGGCGTGGGAGCTGGGCATGTTGGCGGTTGGTGGGCTCTTTTCCGCCACCACTGTGAGGGCCATCGCCTTGGTCGCCATCGCTTACGCCGAACGGACCAAGGCGCGGTCGATCCGCATTCGGCGGGGCGACATCGAGCTGGTCATCACCGGTAGCACCCAGATCGACGATCCCGCGCTCGTCGACGGGCTGGCGCGGCTAGTCGAGATGTCCGCAGAGGCAGGGCCGACCCATGTGTCGTCACCTGCCGCTGCCGCTGCCGCTGCCGCTGCCGCTGCCGCTACGGATCCCCTGCCTCGGTTGGGCGGGGCGGGAGCCTGAGCCGTGGGACAGCGGCTGGCCCTGCTCATCGCCAACGACCGCTACATTGACGAGTCGTTGGCCGACCTCTACGCCCCGCGCGAGGAGGCTCGCGACCTGCAGAGCCTGCTCGCCGACGCGGACATCGGGGCGTTCGACAGGGCAACCCTGCTGGAGAACGAGTCGAAGAGCTCGGTTGAGCGCAGCATGGAGATGATGCTGCGCGCGGCCGGCCCGGAAGACCTAATCCTGTTGTATTTCTCTGGGCACGGCATCCGTCGGGGCCCCAAGGGCCGCTTCTACCTGGCAGTCGCCAACACCGAGGCCAAGTACCTGTCGTCCACCGCCATCTCGGCGTCGTTCGTCCACGAACTGCTCGACGAGTCACCGGCTACCAGCTCGATCATCCTGCTGGACTGTTGCTACAGCGGTGCCTTCGAGCAGTCGAAGTCACCGACGGAGCTCAACCTGGACGGGGAGCTGAAGGCCGGGGACGGCCGGTACGTCATCACCGCTACCAACTCGATTGAGCGGGCCAGTGACGGCAGGCCGGCAACGGCGGCCACGCCGCGACAACGGTCGGCGTTCACCGAGACGGTGATCCAGGGACTGAGCACAGGGGCCGCCGACCTGACCGGACGCGGCCGGATTACCCCGGAGGACCTGTGGCGGTACGTGCACATGGAGCTGCCGAAGCGCACCACCGACCAGTCGCCCTGTCACTTCGGACGCGCAAGCAGCGAGGTACACATCGCGCTGTCCCGGGACGGACACCACCGGCAACGCGGGAAGCGGGACCAGCGTGATCCCCGGCTTGGTGACCTGCTCGGGCCGTTGAAGGCCGTGGACGACGTCAAGCTATGCGCAATCGAATGGCGGCAACGCGGCCTCCTGAAGGTGCCGGTCGGTCGCAGCGAGCGCATGGACGCGCCCTCCGGCGAGCCAGTGTCACTTGACCTCGGGTCCGCGGAGGGGCATCTGCTCATCGTGGGGCGGGCCGGGATGGGCAAGACCACCCTGCTGCGCACTATTATCGGCGGCCTCGCGCTCACCCACTCCGCCGACGAGGTGGTGTTCCACTGCCTCGAGTCGGGTGGCAACTGGTTGGGGCCGATGCGGCGCCTGCCGCACATGCAGACGGTGTTGGGCGACGACGAGGTCGAGGAGCTGGGCAAGCTGCTCACCCGAATCGAGGACGAGGTGCAGCGGCGCAAGCGGCTGTTCCGAGACCACGAGCTGGAGTCACCGGCGAGCCTGCGCGCCCGGCGGCGCCAGCTCCCGGGCGGCCCGTACCCGGACGTGTTCCTGGTGGTGGACCGCTGGCAGGACTTCGCGATGCTGCTGAGCGGCTTCACCAGCCGGGTAGTCGAGCTGGCGAACAGAGGGCTCGGGTACGGGTTCCACCTGGCCGTGCTCGATCGGAACTGGCGCTCTATCCCGGAGGAGCTGGCTGAACTACCGCAGCTGCGGATCGAGACCCGGCTGTCGCAGCCTGCGGACTCGATGGTTGATCCGGATCACGCGGCAAGACTGCCGCTGTCCATGCCCGGCTGGGCAATCCAGGGCCGGCGGATGTTCCGCATCGCGCTGCCCGAACTGACAGTGACCGACGTGGACCCGGAGCTCGAGTCGGAGTTGGACGAGGCCGCACCGGACGGAACGACCGCGATGATTTCGATGATCGCGGAGGCGTGGGGCGTAGGGACGTCGCAGTCGAGGCCGGGATCGGCGCACCTGGCCGGCGAGACCAGAGACGAGGCGTTGGAGGTGCTCGGCGTCGCGGACTACCAGGCTCTTCAGGACTTCGCCGGGCGGGTGACGCCAATGGGAGCCGACTACCTGCGGGTCCCCATCGGGTTCGAGCTGGGCGGTCAACCCGTCATGCTCGATTTCAAGGAGTCGGCCCAGGGCGGCATGGGTCCGCACGGCCTGGTCATCGGCGCCACGGGCTCCGGCAAGAGCGAGCTGTTGCGTACGGTGGTGGCCGCGCTGGCGGCGCGACACTCGTCCGAGACGTTGAACTTCGTCCTGGTGGACTTCAAGGGTGGGGCGACGTTCGCGTCGCTGGATGTTCTGCCGCACACCAGCGCTGTGATCACCAACCTGTCGGACGAGCTGGCGCTGGTGGACCGGATGGGCGACGCGCTGGCCGGTGAGCTGAACCGGCGGCAGGAGGTGCTGCGTGCGGCGGGGAACTACGCCTCGCGGCACGACTACGAGAGGGCGCGGGCGGCCGGTGAGCCGTTGGAGCCGATGCCGAGTCTGCTGATCATCTGCGACGAGTTCTCCGAGTTGTTGGCGGCAAAGCCCGATTTCATCGATCTGTTCGTGCAGATCGGCCGGGTCGGCCGGTCGCTGGGTGTGCACCTCCTGCTGGCGTCGCAGCGGCTGGAAGAGGGCAGGCTGCGCGGGCTCGACGTGCATCTGTCGTACCGGATCGGCCTGCGCACTTTCTCGGCGGTGGAAAGCCGGATCGTGCTCGGCGTGCCGTATGCGTACGAGCTGCCGAACGCGCCGGGGCACGGCTATGTCAAGGCCGGCAACTCGACGATGACCCGGTTTCGGGGCGCCTACGTGTCTCGACCGCCCGTGCAGTACGACGCCGAGCTCAGCGACCCTGCGGAGCGGCGGGCCGCCGACTCGATCCTGGACATCCTGGTGGAGCGTCTTCAGGGCCGGGGCCGGCCAGCGCACCAGGTGTGGCTGCCGCCGCTGGCCGATCCGCCAACGCTGGACAGCCTGCTGCCACCTCTATCGGCGCATCCGGAGTTCGGACTGTCCGCCAATTCGTGGCCGGGCCGTGGCGCGCTCACCGTGCCGGTGGGGGTGGTGGACCGCCCGTACGAGCAGCGCCGGGATCCGTTGATGGTCGAGCTGGCGGGTGCTGGCGGCAACGTGGTGATCGTCGGCACGGCGCTGAGCGGTAAGAGTACGATGCTGCGGTCGTTGCTAGCGTCGCTGGCGTTGACGCACACGCCGCGTGAGGTGCAGTTCTTCTGTCTGGATTTCGGCGGTGGGGCGTTGCGCAGCTTGGCGCAACTGCCGCACATGGCAGGGGTGGCCGGCCGGCGAGACACCGAGGCGGTGCGCCGTACGGTCGCCGAAGTGGTCGCGGTGCTCGACGAGCGGGAGGCACGATTCGCGCGGCACGGCGTCGATTCGATGGCGAGTTACCGGCGGCGTCGGGCGTCGGGGGAGTTCGCCGATGACCCGTTCGGTGACGTGTTCCTGGTGGTCGACGGGTGGAACACCCTGCGCGAGGATTACGAGGAGCTGGAGCAGACGATCACCACCCTGGCCAACCGGGGTCTGGGCTTCGGGGTGCACGTGGCGCTGACGGCGGTGCGGTGGGCGGAGATCCGGATCAACATGCGGGATCTGCTGGGCACCAAACTGGAGCTGCGTCTGGGTGACCCGGCCGAGTCGGAAATCGACCGCCGGTCCGCGATGAACGTGCCGGAGAAATCCCCGGGCCGGGGCCTGACCCGCGACAAGTTGCACTTCCTCACCGCGGTCTCGCGGATCGATGGCAGGCAGGACATCGAGGGTCTGACCGAGGCATCGGCGGAGTTGGCCGGGCGGCTGGCGGCGAACTGGCCCGGCCCGGTGGCCCCGAAGGTGCGGTTGCTGCCTCGCCGGCTCTCCATGGCCCAACTGGACCGGGTCGTCGACCGCACCGCGCCGGGCCTGCCGATCGGTGTTGACGAAGCGAGCTTGGCTCCGGTCTACCTCGATTTGACCGCCGATCCCCACCTGACAGTCTTCGGAGACGCGGAGAGCGGCAAGACCAACGTGCTGCGGTTGATCGCCCGGCAGATCGTCGACCGGTACACCCCGGCGCAGGCTCGACTGGTCATCGCCGACTACCGGCGGAGCCTGCTCGGCGCGGTGGAGGGGGAGCACCTGCTGGAGTACGCCGCGTCGAACCAGGTGTTCAGTCAGGGGTTGGAGTCGATCCATGCCGCGTTGTCCAACCGCCTTCCCGGGCCGGAGGTCGGCACCGCACAGTTGCGCGACAGGAGCTGGTGGAAGGGCCCGGAGTTGTACATCCTGGTGGACGACTACGACCTGGTGGCATCCGGCGGCAAGAATCCCCTCAGCGCACTGCACGAGTTGCTGGCGCGGGGCCGCGATATCGGCCTGCATCTGATCGTCACCCGGCGCATGGGTGGCGTGTCGCGGGCGATCTACGAGCCGGTATTGCAGCGGCTGCGCGAGTTGGAGTCGCCCGGCCTGTTGTTGTCCGGAAACCGGGACGAGGGTGCGGTCCTCGGCAATCTCCGACCGAGCCCGCAACCGCCCGGCCGGGGCACCCTGGTCCGCCGGCGCGACGGACAGCAGCTCATCCAGGTCGCCTGGAGCGAGCCTGGGTGACCCACGCGGTCGGCGTCACCATGGATCCGGTGGCGGCAGGGCGGCCACCTCCTCAGCCGCCCTTCGCCGTGTCGCCGCCGCGTCCTCCACCGCCGCGGCTATGCGTGCCGCGAGCCGATGTGCGACGGCCTGCACCGCCAGCGGCGCGGGCTCCGGTGGTACGACGTCGCCCGCCGGCATGACCAACAGACCCGTGAGGTGTGCCTCGGCGGTCGCCTGCCGTACTAGCTCACGTGCTCGGGCCAGCTCCTGTCCGCGGTTGGCCAGCGTGGCGGCGATGACCGTGTAGGCGTCTTGTGCCTCGTCGAGTCGGCGGGTCAGGCGACGTAGCAGATCGTCGACCTGATCCCGGTCGCGGCCGGAGCGCCAGTGCGCGTCGAGGAGACGGTGTAGCCGGCCCAGTTCCTCGGCGCTGTCCCGCGCCGTGCGGGCAGCCTGCGCCCATTGCTCGCTGTCGGCCGCGCTGGAGTCGTCCTCCAGTAACCGCGCGTAGGACACGGACCCCTCCGTCATGCGTCACCGTGTCGGGCGAACCGCATCGCGAGTTCGTCGTCGGTCGCCGTGACCGTACGGGCGATCTCTCGCAGTTGTGCTTCGACCTGGGCGAGCTCGGCCCCAATCCGCGGCAACTCGTTGGCCCAGGACCGTGAGGTTTCGTCTGTTGCGGATGGAAGGTCGAGCGCGAGCAGCAGGTCTGCTAGATCGCCGATGCCGTGTGCGACTGGGCCCAGACCGTCCGGGTCCAGGTCCAGGAATCTGTCATTCATGGGCCGATCCACCCCCAGTCACGCGCTACTCGAATGCCTACGCTGTTGTCTGCGTGAGCGCTGCTCGGTGTTGCGGCGGGACTACGTTCGCAGCGCTCCGATGACAGGACTGGGAGCATCATGCCACTCATCCCGTCCACCGGCGCTGTGCTGAACGGGTGACCCACGCCGCCTCGCCGCGTTCGGCACCGACCTTGACCAGCTGCCGCCCGGACATCGGCGTCAGCCAGCCGCGGGTTTCCGGATGAGGTGGGCGGGCCCGGCTGATGCCGAGCCCGCCGGTATCAGTGCTCGTTACGCGCGGGCGACGAGCCGGAACTGTTGGTTGGTCTGGCCGTGGCAGTCGTAGAGCTGGATCTGGGCGCCGTTGGCGGTGCTCCAGACGTCCAGGCATCGTCCGGACTGCACGCTGCTGATGGTGCCGTTGGAGTTGACGTTCCATTGTTGGTTGGTCTGGCTGTGGCAGCTGTAGATCTGTACCGCCGCGCCGTTGCCGGTGCCTGCGGCGTCGAGGCACATGTTGCCGTACACCTGGAGTTGTTTGCCTGAGGTGTAGGTCCAGGTCTGGTTGGTCTGCCTGTTGCAGTCGTAGAGCTGGACCCGGGTGCCGTTGTTACGGGAGGCGTTGGGTACGTCGATGCAGCGGCCGGATTGTGTGCCGACGATCTCGCTGGCCGAGGTGGGCGGGACCGTGGGCGGCACGGTGGGCGACGCGGTGGGGGTCGGTCCCGGCGTGGTGGGCGTCGGGGTGGTCGGCGTCGACGGCAGCAGCGGGCAGGTGCTGCGGTAGGTGACCACGCCGCTGGAGTCCAGCAGCGGGCAGAGGAACTGGCTGTACCGGGCGTCGTTGTCGACGAACATCTTGACGAACGGCAGCATGGTCCGGACCATCACCGGGTTCGGCCGCCCGACCATGAATCCATGATCCGCACCGGCGACCTCCAGGTAGACGCTCTCCGTCGTGGCCGGGAGGCTGTTGTACAGGCCGGTGGCGTAGGACGGGGTGACCACCGTGTCCGCCTGCCCAGAGAGGATCATCGTGGGCACCCGGTCGTTGGCGAGGTTCGACGACGGCGAGTACGGCGCGATGCCGACCACTGCCTTCAACGACGAGCGCCGCATGGCTGCGCTCAGCGCGCCCCCGCCGCCCATGGAGTGACCGGCGACGGCCAACCGGCTGGGGTCGACGCGGTCACGTACCGGGCTCTGCTGCGTGAGGTAGTCCAATGCGGCGAGCAGTTGGGTGCCGCGGGCCGTGTCGAAGTCGTTGCGGCTGTTGGTCTCGATGCCGATCACGACGAAGCCGTGGGAGGCCAGCCACGGGCCCATCCAGGCCAGTTCGGCGGAGAACAACGCGGTGTAACCCGGCGAGATGGCGATGGCCCCGAAGGTGCCCTGGCTGGTGTCGGTCGGGTAGTAGATCCTGCCGCCGTTGAAGCCGTACCCGGTCGGGACGCTGACCGATGTGTTGGCGAAGGGGCCGTTGACGTTGGCGACGCTGCTCTGGGTGGGGTCCGGTCCCCGCTGGTACGGGTTGTCGGCGGCCGATGCCGACCCGGTCGCCACGGTGATGGTGAACAACCCGACCACGGCGGCGATCCCTACCGCGGCGAGCTTCCACACCCGTCCCCGAAATCGGGCGGGCGTTCGGTCGGCATGGGTATTCCCCGAGGGCGGGGGGTGGTGTCGGTGTCCTCGCACTGTCGGTGCCTCCTGGTGGTGGGTAAATGCGGAACGGGCGGGCTCGGTCGTGTGCCGAGCCCGCCCGTCCCGGCGTTGTCCGGTCGTCAGCGTTGCAGCGTCAGCAGACCCGGCCGGTACGGCAGGAGCCCGTAGTCGCCGCCGGAGCTGGGAGAACGCCCCTGGTAGAGCAGTTGCAGGTTGCAGGCGTCAACGGTCATGGTCTGGTCGGCGTTGCTGCGGATCAGCTCGCCGTGACTGATGTCGTTGGTCCAGGTGGCGCCGCTGTTGGCCTTGCCGGCGAAGGGGTTGCTCTCCGACGTGGCCTGCGGCGTCCACGTGCCACCCAGGCTGGTGGCCGTGAACGAGCGGAAGTAGCGCCCGTTCGCGCCGATCGCCTCGACGAGCATGAGGTACCGGTTCTGGCCCTGGAGCTTGTAGACCTGAACGCCCTCGAACAGGTTGTTCGTCGAGTCGGTCATGATCGTCGTGTAGTTCGACCCGAAGCTGCCCGGGAAGTTCCCGATGGGCATGCTGGCCCGGTAGATCCTGCCGTTGTCCCCGGCGAAGAACAGGTACATGTTCTGGTCGTCACCGATGACTGCCTGGTCGATCGGGCCGGTGCTGGAGTTGGAGATGCTTCCGGTGAACAGCGTCTGCGCCCCGGACCAACTGTTCACGTTGGTCGGATCGGTCGACGTGCGGTACGAGAACGCCGTCGGACCCCACTGATAGGCCAGCACCCAGACGTTGCGCGGCGCGAAGTAGAACAGTGACGGTGCCACCGCCGCGAACGGCATCTGGTTCTGCGACGCGGACCCCATCTGGTTCCAGTTCGAGAAGAGACCGAAGTTCATCGAGCCCCACGTCGTTCCGGTGTCGTGCGTCGTCGCGTAGACCAACTGCTGGCCGTTGTACGGCGCGTGGGTGAAGTCCTTCAGCGACACCCAACCCGACCTCGGCTGTGCCAGCGCGCCGGACGACGACCAGCGGTACGACGACGGAAGGTCACAGGTGCCGCCGGTCGGCGGGGGAGTCGACGTCGGGGTCGGCGTCGGCGTGGATCCGCCGCCGAGGGAGGCGAGCCGGAACTGCTGGTTGGACTGTCCGTTGCAGTCGTAGAGCTGGACCTGGGCGCCGTTGGCGGTGCTCCACACGTCAAGGCATCGTCCGGACTGCACGCCGGTGATGGTGCCGTTGGAGTTGACGTTCCATTGCTGGTTGGTCTGGCTGTGGCAGCTGTAGATCTGTACCGCCGCGCCGTTGCCGGTGCCTGCGGCGTCGAGGCACATGTTGCCGTACACCTGGAGTTGTTTTCCTGAGGTGTAGGTCCATGCCTGGTTGGCCTGCTTGTTGCAGTCGTAGAGCTGTACTCGCGTGCCGTTGGTGGTCGAGGCGTTGGGTACGTCGACGCACCGGCCCGACTGCGTGCCGACGATCTCACTGGCCGAGCCGGGTGGGACGGTGGGCGTCGCGGTGGGGGTCGGACCCGGCGTGGTGGGCGTGGGGGTGGTGCCGGGGCCAGCGCTGTTCAGCGCCTCCAGGGTGGAGTTGTAGGCGGCCTTCTTGTTGCCGCTGCAGTCGAAGAGCAGCGGAGTGCCGCTGGAGCGCCACGAGTCGCAGTCACGCACGCCCCATACGGTGACACCGTTGCAGCGAGCCACGGCAAGGCAGTCGTTGACCACACTGCGGAAGGTGTTGGCCTGCGACGTGCCGGATCCCTCGATATCCAGCTCGGTGATCTGCACGTCCACGCCGAGGGCGGCGAAGCTGGACAGCGTCGTGCGGTAGTTGCTGTTGTACGGCGAGTTGGCGTTGAAGTGCGACTGGAAGCCTACGCAGTCGATCGGCACCCCACGGGACTTGAAGTCGCGCACCATGTTGTAGACGGCCTGGGTCTTGGCCCAGGTCCAGTTATCGGTGTTGTAGTCGTTGTAGCAGAGCTTGGCGTTCGGGTCCGCCGCGTCGGCGGCGCGGAACGCCGCCTCGATCCAGTCGTTGCCGGTGCGCTGAAGGTTCGAGTTGCGACGGGCGCCGCTGTTGCCGTCCTCGAACGCCTCGTTCACCACATCCCACGAGTCGATCTTGCCCCGGTAGTAGCTGGCCACGCGGGTGACATGGTTCAGCATCGCGTTGCGCAGCGCGCTGCCCTCCATGCTCTGCATCCAGCTCGGCTGTTGCGAGTGCCAGGCCAAGGTGTGGCCGCGGACCTTCCACCCCCGGGAGGTGGCGTGGTTCACGATCCGGTCCGCGTTGCCGAAGGTGAAGTTGTTCTGCTGCGGCTCGGTCGCGTCGATCTTCATTTCGTTTTCGGGGGTGACGCTGTTGAACTCGCGGTTCAGGATCGTCGTGTAGGCGCCGTCGCTGAGCTTGTTCGCGGCCACGGCGGCACCGAAGTACCGGCCGGACTGGGCCGCGGCAGCGCCGAGGGTCGTCTCAGCGGCCTGTGCGAGATTGGGCACCAGCGATACGACCAGGGCCAGAATTATCGCGGCTGTTCCGGAAAAAGTGAGTGTTCGTAGTCGGGTGCGCTTGGGGGGACGGGTCCGGGAAATCATGCTGATCCTCCAGTGGTGGATAGGAAATCCTGTCGCTGTTTCCAGTGGGGAGGCCCCGCTCGAAACGGTGGCGGCCCGATGCTGAGTCCGCCTGAGCGGGCCGGGGCCCACGTCAGGTGTCCGCCCCCGATGTGACTCGGCTCGGGCTGCCTGGCCAGCGTGTGAAGGGTTGCGACGGGTGGTCCGGTCACCCGCTGGTGACTGGTTGCGGGCGTAGGGCTCTCTCGGTGGTGGACGTGGTCACCTGGTAGGTGGGTGGGCCTGACGGTCGCGTGCGGCGCCTCCGGTGCTGAAGTGATCTTGTTAACGTTCACACTGATCGATGGCTATCAGGCTGGCAGAAAGTTCCAGGTAATTCAACCGGTAGTTTCGGACCTGTTGCGGGTGGGCGCGGTAGGCTTCGAGTCCTTCGGCCGAACAAGATCCAATCCGACCGGGCCGGTGTCCTTGTCGTGCGTACGCTGCGGCATTGCCGCGTGCGAGTCCGATCCACGTCCAGGGCCGGGCCGCGCGGTCGTCGGTCACCGGTCGATCATGGAGTAATGGTGGCCGGTATGTGGTGTTCCGCACCTTTCGTCGGGCACCGCAACTCCATGATCGACGGGGCTCCGGGTCTTGGCGCACCCGCACTCCCGCGATCTTGTAGTTTCTGACCTGACAAAAGGTGCGAGACGGTCCATACCGTCGACCGGAAGTGCAAGGTCAACGAGGCCAGGCGAGGCGCGAGCGGAGCAGGCGAGGCACGCGGGACGCTGCTCGCCCGGCCCTGTCGTCCACACCCGACCACGCCACCGTGTGCGGCGCGCGTGAAGGAAGATCCGGGTCGGTTGACCGTCCGCCGTTGGCTCGCGGGTCTGCGTACCCGGCCGCTGGCGGTCGGCGTCAGGGTCTGCGCCGCACGCGGCTCATGGTTGCTGGAGAAGGCGTTCCGGGGCCACCGAGCCACCGTCGTCCGGCCGGTCGGATAGCTCTTGACCAACGACCATGGTCGATCCCTTGACACTCCAGATGGGGTCGCTAACACTTGGCCGCAACACGAATGTAACAAGAATCCGAGATCCGAGCCGAGCAGGGCCGGAGTCCTGTTAGCGCTAACGCCAGTGCTCGCCGCACCGCCCGCCAGCTGATCCCTACGGCCCCTGCGCGAAGGAGAGACCTATGTCGAGATTCCTCGCCCGGCTCTGCGCGGTGGCGGTCGCCGCGTGCCTGCTGTTCACCACCTGGTCGGCGGCGACGCCGAAGGAGGCGTCCGCACTCGACCCGACAGTCGGCTACCTGATGGCGCACTTCACCGGCGAGTCGTCCACCGACCAGCAGATCTACCTCGCGCACAGCGCCGACGGCCTGCGGTGGACGGACCTGAACAACGGCGGGCTCGTACTGCGGTCCACCGTCGGCACCCGTGGCGTCCGCGACCCCGCCCTGGTCCGCTCGCCCGGCGGCGACCGGTACTGGATCATCGCCACCGACCTGTGCATCGGCTGCGGCCAGGACTGGTCGGCCGCGATCAACAACGGCAGCCGCAACCTCGTCGTGTGGGAGTCCACCGACCTGGTCAACTGGTCGGCGCCGTGGCTGTTGAACGTCGCCGGCGCGATCCCGGACGGACGCAACGCCTGGGCCCCGGAGGCGATCTGGAACCCGGCCACCGGCGACTACGTCCTCTACTGGGCGACCAACGTCCCGCTCAACGGGGCGACCAAACACCGCATCTACTACGCGCGCACGGCGGATTTCCGCAGCATCACCACGCCGCAGGTCTACGTCAACCGGCCCGGCAGCCAGGAGATCATCGATACCCAGATCGTCGAGGTGCCGGCCGGCGTCGGCGCCTACCGCTACGTCCGGGCCTCCCGGGACGACCAGATCACCATCGAGGGCAGCAACTCCCTGCTCGGCACGTGGACGAACCTCGGAAACCTGGCCGGCGTCGGGCTGACCGGGGGGCAGGTCGAGGGCCCGATGTGGATGAAGTTCAACTCCCGCAACGAGTGGGTTCTCTACCTCGACCAGTACGCCACCGGGCGCGGCTATCTGCCCGTCCTGACCACCAACCCGTCGAGCCCGGGCAGCTTCCGGCTGCCGGCGTCCGGCTCGTACGCCATGGGCGGCACCAAGAAACGGCACGGTTCCATCCTCAACCTGACCGCCGCCGAGCAGAGCCGGGTGCTCGCCCGCTGGCCCGCCACCGCCGTGAACCGAATCCAGTCGTACAACTTCCAGGACCGGTACGTGCGGCACGCCGACTACGACGCCCGCATCGACGCGAACGTCAGCCCGGCCCAGGACGGCCAGTGGCGGCTGGTGCCCGGCCTGGCCGGCTCCGGCACGGTCTCCATCCAGTCGGTCAACTTCCCGGGCTACTACCTGCGCCACTACGGGTTCGACTTCCGGTTGGAAGCCAACGACGGCACCGCCACGTTCGCCGCCGACGCCACCTTCCGGCAGGTCGCCGGCCTCGCCAACTCCTCGTGGACGTCGTTCCAGTCCTACAGCCACCCGGACCGCCACATCCGGCACTACAGCTATCTGCTCCGGCTCGACCCGGTCACCGACGCGCAGAGCCGTGCCGACGCCACCTTCCGCGTGATTAGCTGACGCTGGTCCCTGCCCGAGGAACTCGGACCTAGGGCGTACCCGCCCGAGCGGTTGGGCTCTGGCGCGTGGAGCTGGTGGGGCCGGTGGCCGTCGACGGACGGCCGGCGGCGCGGGCCCGCCGGGCGTCCACGGTGAGCAGGGTGAGGGCGACCAGCGTCAGTAACCCGGCGACGAGTGCCAGTGGGCGTGCCCCCGAGGTGGGCAGGAGAACACCGCCGATGAGTGATCCGCCGGCAATGCCGGCGTTGAAGGCGGTGCTGACGCCGGCCGACGCGATGTCGGTGCTGCCCGGAGCCAGTTGCAGCATGCGGCTCTGCACGGCGGAGCCGAACGCCGCGTAGGCCAGGCCGATCCCGGCGAGGAGCGCGACCGCACCGGGCCGGAGCGTGCCGAGCGCGTACAGGCCGAACAGCGAGGCGGTGCCGATGCTCAGTGGCGTCAGCAGGGAAGCGATCGGCCGGGTGTCCAGGGTCCGGGCCGCGGCCAGGGTACCGACGACGCCGGCCGCGCCGGAGACGAACAACAGGGGCGCCAGCACCGCGTCGGCGAAGCCGCTGACGTCGAGCAGGAACGGTGTGACGTAGGTCTGCAGGGTCATGAAGCCGCCGATGCCGAGGGCGGTCGCGACCAGCAGCAGGGCGAAGCGCCGCCCGTCCGGTGCGGTGCCGTGCGCGGCGCCGCCAGCGGCCGGGGGATAGGAGGGAAGGAGGACGAACACCGCGGCGGCGATCACCACACCAACCCCGGCCAGCACCGCGAACGCGACACGCCAGCCGGCCTGCTGCCCGATCCAGGTCCCCAGGGGTACGCCGAGCACCGGGGCGAGCGTCGCTCCGGTCGCGAACAGCGCCACCACCCGGCCGCGCACCGCGACCGGGAAGGGGCCGGTCACGGTCGCCGTGGCGATGGACCAGAACACCGCCTGAGCCAGGGCGGTCACGAGCCGGGAGCCGGCCAGCACGGTGTACGTCGGCGCGAGCGCGGCGGTGGCGTTCGCGGCGGCGAACAGGAGCATCGTGACGCTGAGCAGTTGACGCCGGGGGATCCGCTGGGTCAGTCGGGCCAGCGGCACGGAGGCCAACACGACGACGATGGCGTACCCGCTGACCAGCAGGCCTATCTGCGAGCGGGACCGGTCCAGATCGGGTGCGATGTGCGTCAGCAGGCCGACGGGCAGCAGCTCGGTCGTGATGAACGCGAAGGCGGCGAGGGAGAGCGCGACGAGCACAGCCCTCGCCCTTCGTGGCGACACCTCCGGCACCGTGGCCCACCCCCGTTCGTCGTCACCGTAATGGAGGGCCCCGACGCCCCCAGCGTTCGGGGGCGTGTCCTGCCTCAGTCCGCGTTTTCGGTCTCGGCCAACCGGTCGGCCGGGCCTGCGCCACCGGGTGGCCGGTGTCGTCGACCAAGCCGACCGGCCGTGCCGAAGGGCCGGGCGCCACCGCCTCACTCGACGGCCCCTCACCTCGGGCACCGGCCGCCGCGGTGGCCGACACTGCCTGGTGGTCATAGCAGCCGGCGGCGGGCCAGGAGCCGAAAGGCCAGGTAGCCCGGCGGTACCGGGAGCCAGAACGTCGCGAGGCGGTAGATCAGGGTGCCTGCGACGGCAGCGTCCAGCGGCACTCCGTAGAGCAGCAGGCCGGAGACGAGTGCGGCTTCGGTGGCGCCGAGCCCACCGGGGGTGGGCGCGGCGGACGAAACGCCCTCGCCGACGAGGCAGACCAGGATCACGGGGGGCAGGTGCGCGAGGGGGACCGGGCCGGTGGCGAGTAGCGCGAGGTAGAGGCAGAGGCCGTAGGTGAGGGTGAGCGCGGTGGACGCGACGACGAGCCGTCGCAGGCCGTGCTGACGGGTCAGGGCGCGTAGGGCGACGCCGACCTGGCCGGCTGCCGCGCGTCCGCGCCGACGGAGCCGTGGTGCGGCGAGGACGGCCGCCACGATGAGCAGCACAGCCAGGGCGCCCAGCAGCAGCGGCATCGCTCTGGTCGCGTGATGGGTGAGGATGCGGGCGGGCTGGCGGGCGAAGGGCAGCAGCACCGGCAGGAGCAGCACGACCGAGAGCACACCTGCGGCGCGGGAGACGCCGACGGCGGTGGCCGCACCGGCGGTGGTGAGTTCCCTCTGGTGTAGGTAACGCAGGCTGAGCGCGGCGCCGCCGAGGCTGCCGGGCGCCAGCCGGTTGGCGAACGACGCGGCGACCTGCACCAGGGTGGCCTCGCCCAGCGGGATCCGATTGGCTGTGGCCATCCGGAGCACGACGCCGCTGAGCAGGTAGGTCAGGGCGGAGCCGAGCAGCGTCGCGGCGACCGCGAGCGGGTTGGCGTGCAGGATGAGACGCGCCGCGGTGCGTACCTCGCCGAGCTGCGGAAGCAGCAGGTGCACAGTCAATCCCAGGATCAGCAGCTCCAGGACGGTGCGGCGGTTGATCCGGACCACCTTCGCCGCCGGGCGGTCGCGGGCGGGGCAGCGACGCACGATTTCCTTGCGGAGGCTGTCGAGCGTGCCGGGACGGCCGCGCAGGGCGCTGCGGCCGGCGCGGGACAGCACCGGGGGTTGCAGGAACGGCACGCTGTCCGCGACCGCCGCGACGCCCAGGCGGTCGACCGCGGCGGCGACCACGCTGGCTGGGGCGACCCGCGTGGACAGGGCGACCATCAGCTCGACGACGTCGCGAGCCTGCTGCTCGGCCGAGGCGTCGTCGCTGGCGAAGCCCAGGTCCACCAGGTAGGCGTGGTCCCGGCCGACGAGCACGTTCGCAGCGCGCAGGTCGCGGTGCGCGATGCCCGCCCGATGCAGGCGGGCCACCTGTTCGCACGCGTCGCGCACGGCGGCGAGCGGGACCGGCCCGACGGCGGCGTGCAGCGGGGCGGCGTCGATGAACTCCTGCACCAGTATGGCGTCGCCGCCGGACATGGCGGCGGTCGTGACGACGGCCGGGACCCGGACGCCGGCGCGTTCGGCCAGCAGGGTCAGACACGTTTCGTGCTCGCTCTGCTGGCGGGCGCTCAGGTACGGCGGCGCATCGGCCACGTGGCGGTAGCGCACCCGCCGGTACAGCTTGTAGACCCAGTCCGCGTCGCGTTGCTGGCCGCCGGTCACCTTGACGAACAGCCGCCGCCCGTCGGTGGTGACGGCCCGCCACGGCTGCGACCCCCGGGCGTCGCCGTGGATCGGTGTCAACCGTGCCACGTCGATCCCGCGCCGCCGCAGCGCCGCCCGCAGGTTGGGCGCCGACCGTTGCGGCCCGACCTCGCCGACCACGAGCCGGGTCAGACACACCGCGAGCCAGCCGACAAGGAAGCCGCCGACCACGTCGACCGGCAGGTGCGCCCCGACGTGGATCCGCGCGACGGCGACCAGCCCGATCACCACCCAGGCCGCACGGCGCCACCGGGGGCCGCAGGCCCGCGCCGCGACGAGCGCCAGGGCGGTGGCGACCGCGACGTGTCCCGAGGGGTACCCGAACCGTCCGCTGATCGTCTCGCGCAGGACCACGTCGGTGAGCAGCGCCGCCGGCCGCTGCCGGGCGATCACGGCCTTGACGGCGACCGCGAGCCAGTACGCCAGGTTTCCGGCCAACAGGAGGCTCCACGCCGTGCCGATCCGGCGGGCGAGGGCGGCTGCTGCGGCGGTGACGAACACCGCCGGGTACGAGCCGAGCTGCAGGACCAGACCCAGGACCGGCGTCAGCCCGGCGGGAAGGTGGTTGAGAAGGGCGAACAGGTCCCGCTCCCAGGGCGGCACCCGATGGCTGCGGATGGCCGCGCTCACCGCTGCCAGCAGTCCGGTCGAGACGGTCAGGCTGACCAGCAACGCCGGCGACGGGCGATGCGTGCGCGCTCCCACCGGTCCTCGGCCGCCCCTCGTCCGGCACAGTGCCCCTTCGTCGACCCGAACCCTACGGATCGCCCGCCCACCGGAAGGCAATCTTCGTTACCGGCCAACCCGTTGGGGGCGACAATCAGCGGGTGGTGGACAAGGTGGTGGAGACGCTCGTCGGGCTGCCGCCGCTCCTCGTCCTGACGCTGGTGATCGTCCTGCCGGCCCTGGAGTCCTCGACGCTGCTCGGGCTGGTCGTACCGGGCGAGACGGCCATCCTGATCGGTGGGCTGGTGGCTCACGGCGGTGCGCTGCCGCTGTGGGCGGTGGTCGCCGGCGGCGTCGTCGGGGCGTGCCTCGGCGACCAGGCCGGGTACGCCCTGGGCCGCCGGTACGGCCCGAGCGTGCTCGCCCGCGCCCCGCGAGTGCTGCGCCGGCGCCTCGACCTTGCGCGGGCCCGCCGCCTGGTCGCCCGTCGTGGGGCGTGGGCGGTGGTCACCGGACGCTGGGTGGCGGTGCTGCGGGCCGTGGTCCCCATGATCGCTGGCGCGGGTGGGATGCGCTGGCCGGTGTTTCTCCGGGCGAACCTGGCCGGCGGGCTGGTGTGGTCGACAGCCGTGGCGCTGCTGGGCTACCTGGGCGCCGCCTCCTACCGCTATCTGGAGCGGGAACTGGGCATCGGCGAGTGGGCCCTGCTGGCCCTGATCGGCGCCGGCGTGGCGTTGCGGGTGTGGCTGCGGGCCCGGCGCGGCCGATCTGGCTCACCCTGACCGGAGGCCGTCTCGAATGCCACCAGTACGGACGCCGGCACCATCACCCGTCAGCGGCCCTGCAGGCGCTTCACGTTGTCGCCGAAGGTCCACCCCTTCGACCCGTCCCAGTTCGCCGACCACGTCATCAGGCCCTTGAGGCCGGGCACGGAGTTCCAGGCCTGCGTGACCAAAGACGTCGACATGTAGCCGCCGCCCGCCCCGTTCTGCGCGGGCAAACCCGGGACCTGCTTGTCGTACGGCACGCGGATGGTGGTGCCCTGGATGGTGAGGCCGTTGTTGAGGCACTGCGTCTGCACGGTGAAGCCCTGCACGGTGCCGGCCGGGTACGAGTCACCGGCGCAGCCGTACATGCTGCCGTTGTAGTACTGCATGTTCAGCCACCAGAGGCGGCCGTTGTCCACGTACTTCTTGATGATCGGCAGGTACGAGCCCCAAATCGAGCCGTAGACCACACTGCCGCCGGTGACGTAGGCCGTCTCCGGTGCCATGGTCAGGCCGAAGTTCGACGGCATCCGGGCCAGCACGCCGTCGATGATCCGGATCAGGTTGGCCTGCGACGTCGACAGGGTGTTGATGTTGCCACTGCCGGTCAGGCCGGTCTCGATGTCGATGTCGATGCCGTCGAAGTGGTAGGCCGTCAGGATCGGCACGATCGTCGCGATGAACCGGTCGGCGACCGCGGTGGAGCTCAGGTCGATGCCCGCGGCGGCGCCGCCGATCGACATCAGGATGGTGGCGCCTGCCGCTTTGGCCTGGCACATCTCGGCCGGGGTGGCCACCTTCACGCCAGCGTCCATGCCGTTCTCCCAGAGGACCGTGCCGTCCGAGCGGATCACTGGGAACGCCGCGTTGATCACGTTGTAGCCGTGCTGGTTGAGCCGGCTGTCGGTGATGGGGATCCAGCCGAGGCCGGGGTGGACGCCGTTGGAGGCGCCGTCCCAGTTCTCCCAGTAGCCCTGCAACACCTTGCCGGTGGGCCGTGACTTCACCGCGCAGGTCCCGCTGGTTGGCGGTGGCGTGGTGGGGGGAGGTGTGGTCGGGGGTGGAGTCGTCGGTGGCGGCGTGGTGGGTGGCGGCGTGGTTCCCGAGCATGCGCCCAGGTCACGCCACAGCGACGGGGTCGCGGCGGGGTTCCAGCCGGCGCCGGGGTGCGCGGTGTGGGTGACCAGTGCCTGGTAGAGGCGGCCGCCGTAGGTGACCTGGGCGCCCGACTGGTAGGCGTTGCCCTCGGCCCAGGCCGGGGCGGTGCAGGCGACCATCGCGACGGCGTTGGCCGAAGACACGGCCGCCATGCTGCTGGGGACGAAGGCGACGGCGGCCGTGAGGGTCATGGCCGCCCCGGCTGCCACTGCGAAAATCCGACGGCTTCTCATGGCCAACTCCCCAGGCTTAGGCGACCCGCGACCTCCATATATTGACGTTCGTGAAGGCTAATATCAAGGATTGTTTACAGAAGGCGGGAAGTTGGGGGAGTGCGGGGCCTGCCAGGCTGGGCGGCACCTGCGCCACTCCCGCCGCGCTCGATGCCGGTGGCGGTAGGCGGCGAAACGTCGGCATTGGCGCGTGGTGAACGACGGCTATCCCGGACGGCGGTCCTGCGTCGATCATTGCTCGAATCGATGTGAGTCATTCTCACCTCCGGGTGGAACGCCCGGGCGCGGAGGGCGAGAGGTCGGCACCGGCAGCCGGGCGTGACGAACGGCCCGACTCCGCGTCCCCGGAGGACCCCATGCCCAGACCCGCCCTTCGTGCCCGGCTCGCGGCCCTCACCGCCGCCGTCCTGACCGCGAGCGTCCTGACGGTCATCCCGCCGTCACCGGCGCTCGCCGCCAGCACCTTCACCCCCGACGACTACTGCCTCGGCCAGTGCGCGGACATCCTGCCGCCCGGGCAGAACGGTAACGCCACGCTGGTCGCCATCCTGGCCCACCAGGCGCTCGGCACCCGCCCGGCGCATTCCAGCGACCAGCTCGACGAGTACGCGAACCTGGTCTACAACTACGCCGGGCTGACCGACGAGCAGATCGCCCACTTCTACAACGACGCCTCGTTCGGCGTCCCCGCCGCGCAGGTCGAGAGCACCATCTCACCGCGGTCGGACGTCACAATCGTGCGGGACAAGGCCACCGGCGTTCCGCACGTCACAGGCACCACCCGCGCCGGCACCATGTTCGGCGCCGGCTACGCCGGGGCCCAGGACCGGCTGTGGGTGATGGACCTGCTGCGGCACGCCGGTCGCGGCACGCTCACCTCGTTCGCCGGCGGCGCGCCGGGCAACCGTGAGTTGGAGCAGAGCATCTGGGCCAACTCGCCCTACTCGGAGGCGGACCTCCAGGCGCAGGTGGACGCGCTGCGCCTCAAGGGCACCCGGGGCCAGCAGCTCTACACCGACGTGGTCGACTACATCGCCGGCATCAACGCCTACGTCGACAAGTCGATCGCCGACGACAACTACCCCGGCGAGTACGTGCTGACCGGCGCTGGCAAGCCGAAGCACTTCACCATGACCGATCTGATCGCCACCGCCGGTGTGGTGGGCGGGCTCTTCGGCGGGGGCGGCGGCAGCGAGATCCAGTCCGCGCTGGTCCGGGTGGCCGCCCGGGCCAAGTACGGCACCACCGAGGGCGACCGGGTCTGGCAGGCGTTCCGCTCGCAGAATGACCCGGAGACTGTGCTCACGCTGCACGACGGGCAGAGCTTCCCCTACGGCGCGACACCGCCGGGCGCGACCAGTGCGGTGCTCCCCGACGCCGGCACGGTGGTCGCCGAGCCCCTCGCCTACGACGCCACCGGCGGGGCTGCCGCCCGTACCGGCGCCAGCACGGCCACCAACGAACTGCTCGGCGGGCTGTCGAACGTGCGTGCACACGGCATGTCCAACGCGGTGGTGGTCTCCGGCAGGCACACCACCACCGGCAACCCGGTCGCCGTGTTCGGCCCGCAGACCGGCTACTTCGCCCCGCAACTGCTCATGCTCCAGGAACTCCAGGGGCCGGGGATCAGCGCACGCGGCGCCGCGTTCGCCGGGCTGAACCTCTACGTCCTGCTCGGTCGCGGTCAGGACTACGCCTGGAGCGCCACCTCCGCGTCCCAGGACCTGACCGACACGTACGCGGTGCCGCTGTGCACCACCGACGGCAGCGCCCCGACGCTGCGCTCCAACCGCTACCTCTACCGCGGCCAGTGCCTCGCCATGGAGGTGCTGGAGAAGCGCAACTCCTGGTCGCCGACGCTGGCCGACTCCACCCCGGCCGGCGCGTACACGCTGCGCTCGCTGCGCACCAAGTACGGGCTGGTGTCCCACCGGGGCCTGGTCAACGGGCAGCCCACCGCGTTCACCAAACTGCGCTCCACCTACCGGCACGAGGCCGACTCGGCGATCGGCTTCCAGGCGTACAACGACCCCGCGGCGATGGGCAGCGCGGCGGCGTTCCAGGCGTCCGCCGCGAACGTCGGGTACGCGTTCAACTGGTTCTACGTCAACTCGACCGAGGCGGCGTACTTCAACTCCGGCTCGAACCCGGTCCGGCCCGCCGCCGCCGACCCGAACCTGCCGACCAAGGCCGAGCCGGCGTACGAGTGGGTGGGCTGGAACCCGGACACCAACGACGCCACGTACGCCCCGGCGTCGGCGCATCCGCAGTCGGTCAACCAGGACTACTACGTCAGCTGGAACAACAAGCAGGCGCGCGACTTCGGCGCGGCCGACGGCAACTTCAGCTACGGCGCGGTGCATCGGGGTCAGCTGCTCGACGGTCCGGTGCGCGCGGCCATCGCCCAGCGCAAGGTGGGCCGGGCCGACATCGTCCGGATCACCGCCGAGGCGGCCGTGACCGACCTGCGTGGCCAACAGGTGCTCGGCGAGCTGCTGCGGGTGCTCGACAGCACGCCGGTCACCGATCCGGCGCTGGCCGCCGCCGTGAGCAAACTGCGGGCCTGGCAGCAGGCTGGCTCCCGCCGGGTGGAGACGTCACCCGGCTCCAAGGTCTACCAGCACGCCGAGGCCATCCGGATCTTCGACGCCTGGTGGCCGCTGCTGGCCTCGGCGCAGTTCCGACCCGGCCTCGGCCCCGACCTGTACGCCGCGCTCGTCGATGCCCTGGAGGTGAACGAGGCACCCTCGGGCGGCCAGAATGGCGCACGCGACGGCACCGTGAGCTGGTCGTCGCAGGGGCAGGCGCACAAGGGCTCGGCGTTCCAGTACGGCTGGTGGGGCTACGTCGACAAGGACCTGCGCACCGTGCTCGGCGACCCCGTCGCCGGCGGGCTGGGCCGCGCGTACTGCGGCAACGGCAACCTCGGCGCGTGCCGGCAGTCCCTGCTGGACACGCTCGGTCAGGCCGCCGCGCTGCCGGCCACCACGGTCTACCCGGGTGACAAGTCGTGCGGTGCCGGTGACCAGTGGTGCGCCGACGCGATCGCCCAGTCCGGGCTCGGTGGCATCACCCACCCGCTGATCGCCTGGCAGAACCGTCCCACCTACCAGCAGGTCGTCTCGTTCCCGGCGCGGCGCGGCGACAAGGTCACCAACCTGGCGCAGGGACGGCCGGCCACCGCGTCGAGCACCCAGTTCCTGACCAGCAACACCCCGGCCAAGGCGGTCGACGGCAGTCTCGGCAGCCGGTGGGCCAGCAGCTACAACGACAACCAGTGGCTCCGGGTTGACCTCGGCGCGGCCCGGACGGTCAGCCGGGCGGTGCTGCGGTGGGAGGCCGCGTACGCCACCGGCTACCGGATCGAGGTTTCCGGTGACGGCAACTCCTGGCAGCCGGTGTTCAGCACCACCGCCGGCAACGGCGGCGTCGACAACGTGACCTTCGCCCCGGTCAATGCCCGCTACGTGCGGGTGTACGGGGTCAGCCGGGCAACCTCGTACGGGTTCTCGCTCTACGAATTCGAGCTGTACGGACGTTGAGCTCGCCCGGAGGGGCGGCGTGAGTCACACGCCGCCCCTCCGGGGCGTGCACAGCGCGGGAGAAACCGTCACCGTCACGGTCGTCGAGGTGTACCGGCGGGCCACCGGGTGTTTGTCCCCGACGTACGACGCACGAATAATCGGGGTGCAGACGACCACACGAGCGCTGAAGGGGGACGGAGTGGCGCCGCCGACGGCCGCCCTCCCATCAACCTATGGGCATTGATCATCACGGCCGGACCCAACGGCTGGACTGGGAAGATGTGACACTCCGTACGTGGGACTGCACCGTCCTGTGGTCGGACCCGACGGATCCGGAGCAGGGCATCGTGCTGGACCGATCCGCGTTCTACCCCGGCGGTGGCGGCCAGCCACCGGACCACGGCGTGCTGATCTGGCAGGGGGTGCAGACGCGGATCGTCGGCACCCGCAAGGGCGACGACCTCTACCTGTTGCCCGCGCCCGGGGATCCGGTGCCCGCCGTCGGCACCACGGTGACCGGGGCGATCGACGACGATCGCCGTACCTCGCTCATGCGTACCCACTCGGGTCTGCACGTGCTCTGTGGCACTGTTTTCCGCGACTTCAACGTGCTGGTGACCGGTGGCAATATGGAGCCCGGCGAGGCCCGCATGGACTTCAACCTGCCGGAGGTCCCACCGGGGTTCAAGCAGACCCTGGAGGACGCGGTGAACGCCGAGATCGCCGCCGACCGCAAGATCGTCGTTCGGATGCTCACCCGGGACGAGGCGAATGCCACCCCCGATCTGGTACGGACGCAGTTCACGGCACCACCGGATCTGCCTCAGGTGCGGGTGGTGGACATCGTCGGGCTCGATGTGCAGGCAGATGGGGGCACCCACGTCGCCTCGACCGGCCAGATCGGCCGGGTGACCGTCACCAAGGTCGAGAGCAAGGGCCGGCAGAATCGGCGGGTCCGGATCAAACTGGGTTCCTGAAGGGGCGGACGCCGTCCCTCGGGTGGCGCAGCCGGTCGCCCGCCGCACCCGTGCGCGGTGTCGACCGGCACCCGGTGTCGGGTCACCACCGGACGAAGGATCCGGCCCAGGACGCCAACGCCCTGGGCCGGGGTGGTGCCGCGTCGCCGATCAGGCGATGTTGATGTCGCTGCACCACATGTAGGTCTGGTCCATGTGCGACGCCTTCCAGATCACGAACAGGACGTGGTTTCCGCTGCGTCCGGAGGTCGAGACGTTGAACGAGATGTTCTGCGCTGGCGCGTAGCGCCCCGTCGTCGTGATCAGGTCGAGGTTGCCCCACCCGAGTTGCTGGGTGGCCGAGTTGAAGCCCTGCTTGGTGACGTACACCCGGAAGTAGTCGGCACCGTGGCTGGCCTGGTCGTACATCTGAACCGTGAAGTTGCGGCTCACGGTGGTCTTCTTCCACGCGCCAGGCTGGTTCAGCGTGTTGTTCCTGGACAGGCCGTTGCTGCAAAGCTGTCCGTCCGGGGTACGGGCCTGGAACTGGCCGCCGAGGCCGTCGCGGAGCTGGCTCATCCAGTTCCACATGGTGTCGGGGTTGGTTTGGAAGGCCTGCCAACACATGGGGTCCTGTTGCTGCATGGCCGGGTTCATGTGTTGGTTGCCCCAGGTCTTCCAGCACTGATACGCCCGACTCGCCGGGTTGATGATCGTGCCGTGGGCCTGGGCGGCGCCGGTCCAGGGCAGCGTGCCCACCACCATGGCGAACAGCAGGACGAGCGCCTGGAGGGACCGACGGATGGCTGACCGGGACTGCCCGCCGGATTGATCGGGCTTGTGTGAACGCACTGTTCATCCTCCCTGGTACTGAAGACTGGATTTGGGAACGCTCCCAAATCACTGTTACATCTATTGACGTAAATATCAATGCTGATCTATCTATAGGTGGATGTGGATCGAGCTGTCCGAGATCGCCGGATCAACGACGGGTGGTCCGTGGCTGCGGCACCGTCGTACGGATCGCCGACAACGGCACCCACGGCAGTACGCGGACGGCGCGTCGTGCCCGGTGCGGGAGAGGTCCGGCCGCTGGCTCCGCCAGTCGAGGTCCGGCGGGCGGATGGGTGCGAGCGCGACGCCCGGCCCGGCTTCCCCGAAAGGTCAGAGCCCGGCTGCGGCGTCGTACCGGCGGCGCTGGTCGGCCATCTCCGAGGTGGTCAGCGCCTCCTTGAGCGCCAACTCCTCGTACTTGTCCGGGAACATCTCCCGCAGCCGGTCGACGAACCTGACGTCGGCTGTCGCCTCGACCACCTGGATGCCCGGAGGCTGAGTGGACATATCCATGATCACTGGGCCGACCAGCTTGACCGCCACGTCCCAGGGGCGCTGCTTCTCGGCGATCCCGCAGAGGTGGAAGCCGTAGACAGTCCGCACGTCGGCGAGCGCGGTGGCCTCGGTCGGCTCGTAGCCGTAGACGTGGACCCCACAGATCACCGGCGGCTTCTCCGCCCCGGTGGCCGCCTGCTGGGCACCGTGCCCGGCGTGGTTGTGCTGCCCCGGGTCCGCCTGTTCGAGCGTGGTACGCATCCGGGCCACGATCTGCGCCTGCAGATCCGCCGGCTTCTCCGCCGGGGCGGAGCGGTTGGTCAGTATGACCGCGCCGGCCGACGTCGCCAGCAGGATCACCGCCACCCACACCAGGCGGTGTCGGTACCACCCCGCGAAACCTTCTCGGGAAATCATGACTGCTTCTCACCTCGTCGCCGGTTCTGGTGCGCTGGCAGACCGAATCGGACGCATCCGGCGGGTCGAACATCGAGCGGGTCGGCCGCCGGGGGACACGTGCCCGGGGGGATGCGTACGGCGGGCGAGGGTGCCTGTCGGCAGAGCGCCCGTCGTCGTGGAGATGGCCCGGCGATGCGGCATGTGAGCGCCTGCCCAAGCGGCGCGCTGCCGGCACTGCGATGCTCCCGTGCTCGCCCTTCCCAGCACGGTTGCCCCCGTGCCGCGGCGATATGAGCCATTCCAACATGCCTGCATCCGCTCTGGCAATATTGACGAAAATGTCTTCGTTGGACTCCGGCGAGCCGATCACGCTTCCGGTCGAGCGGGTGAGGCGTCGGCGGAGAAGCGGGGCGGCCAGCCACCGTGACTCGGGCCGGTCGGCCGACCGAGGCGTGAGATACGTTGGCGATCATCGATGTAAGGACTGCATCGTCGAGGTATGACAGGCGTCTGCTCGTCCTCGCTGCTCCGCCGTCTGCGGCCGGGTCTGCTGGCCGCCGTTGTGCTCTCGACGGCGGTGCTCGGCATTGCTCTGGGCGCTGCCCCGCCCGCCGGCGCCGGCGCCGGGGCGCCTGCCGCGTATCCGGGGGTCGCCCCGGCGCCCGATCGCGCTGTGGTGAACGCCGCAGAGCCGACCGCTACCGCGCCGCCCACGGCACCCAGCACGCCGGGCACCTCGCCCTTCCCGCCGAGTGCGCCCACGAACCTGACCGTCAGTGAGGTCAAGACCGGGTCGGTCACCCTCACCTGGACGGCCGCCACGCCCGGCTGCTGCGCCGTCACCGGGTACGACATCACGTACTACCAGGCGTTCGACGACGTCGTCCTCAGCGTCACCGTCGGAGCCGTCACCACCACCACGATCACCGGCTACCTCCGCCCGGGCAGGCAGTACTCCTTCCAGGTGGCCGCTCGGGACAGCCTCGGACACCGCTCCCGCTCGACGGACCCGCTGACCGTGGTCACTCCGGTGACGGACACCGGCCCGGACACCACCCCACCGAGTGCCCCGCAGAACCTGACCGTCGGCGGGGTGACCGCCTCGACCGCGACGCTGTCCTGGTCGCCGTCGACGGACAACGTCGGCGTGCTCGGGTACAACGTCTACCGGTTCGACGGCTGGTTCACCTCGACGCTGATCGCCACCGTGCCGGGAACGACGTACACCGCTTCGCTGCCACAGTCGACGCCGCTGCGCACCCTGTACTACGTACGGGCTCGGGACACGATGGGCAACGTGTCGGTCGCGTCGAACACGGTCGAACTGCCCACGACGTCCAACCCGCCGACCCCGCCGCCGTCGACGTGCCGGGTGACCTACCGGAACCAGTCCGAGTGGCAGGGCGGCTTCGTGGCCACCGTGACGGTCCAGAACGTCGGGACGGCACCGGTCGACGGCTGGATCGTCACCTTCAACTTCCCGGGCGACCAGCAGGTCACCTCGGGATGGAACGCCACGATCGGCCAGACCGGTGCCACCGTGACCGCCCGCAACGTCGACTGGAACCGCGTCCTCGCGCCGAACGGCTCGGCGACCTTCGGCTTCCAGGGACGGTGGAGCGTCAGCGACGCACCGCCGACCGGCTTCTCGCTCAACGGGGCACCCTGCGCCGTGGGCTGACCCCGGCCCGGGAGCTGATCTGGCTCGACCGTCCCACAGTGAGGAGGAATCTCGTGAGCACGGGTTCGACAACACCCCACCGCCGCCCCAAGGCCCTGATCGGGGCACTCGCGGCGGGCATCCTCGTCGTCTCCAGCACGCTCGGCGGCACGCCCGCGCCCGCCTCCGCCGCGAACACGCTCAGTATGCGGGGCGCCGACGTCTCCTCGTTGCAGCGCAGCCTCGACCTGGGCGCCAGGTACTACGACGCCGGCGGTGTCGCCCGTGACCCACTGGACATCCTGAAGTCCGCCGGCGTCAACTACGTCCGACTGCGCGTCTGGAACAACCCGATCAGTGGCTACAACAACAAGAGCAGGGTGTTGGCCCAGGCGGCGGTGGCCAGGGCGAAGGGCCTCAAGGTGCTCGTCGACTTCCACTACTCCGACACCTGGGCCGACCCCGGCAAGCAGTACAAGCCGGCCGCCTGGGCCGGCCACAGCCTGAGCCAGCTGCGTAACGACGTGTACAACTTCACCTACGACGTCTGCTCCAGCCTCAGGGGGCAGGGCACCCCACCGGACAGCGTGCAGATCGGCAACGAGATCAACGTCGGGATGCTGTGGAACGAGGGAAAGGTCGTCAACAACGACTTCGCCCCGCTGGCCAGCCTGCTGAGGCAGGGCTACAACGCGACCAAGGCGTGCGGCAGCGGCATCCCGGTGATGATCCACACCGCCAACGCCGACAGCAACGCCAACGCCCGATGGTTCTATGACGGCATCCGCGCCCAGGGTGTGCAGTGGGACATCACGGCGCAGTCCTACTACTGCATGTGGCACGGCACCCTGTCGAACCTCTACAACAACATCGTCGACCTGCGCGGCCGCTACGGCAAGCCGGTGGTGATCGTGGAGACCGCGTACCCCTTCACCCGGAACAACGCGGACAGCGAGCCCAATGCCATCGGCGACGCGACCTGTGACGGCATCAGCGCGACCTGGTCCGGGCAGGCCCAGGAGTTCGACTGGGTCCAGAACACCGCCCGCAATGCGGGGGCCATCGGTGTCTTCTACTGGGAACCGACCTGGTACGCGGTCAGTGGCAACGGCTGGGACCCGGCCGACATCAACGGCACCGGAAACCAGTGGGACAACATGGCGGTCTTCGACTGGTCCGGGCGGGTGAACCCGGGCGTGCGCTGGAGGCCCTGACGTCTCAGGAGATCCAGCGTGTTCGCGTTGGCCAGCAACAATGCCAGGATCAGGCGCTGTTGGCGGGGGCCGACCTTCACGCCGGCCTCACCGGCCTCATCGCCGCGGCGCGCATTACGCGACCAACCGATCGAGGCTGAGAGACCGTCGATCGGACGGGCTCGGCGTTGCGATACCGTCATGGCGCCCACACCGGCGTCGAGTAGTCCGCGTCCGTCGGCTGTCGGTGGCCCGCAGGGCGCCCCACCGATCCAGGGAGATACCGATGCCGGAGCCTGAGCCCGTCCAGGACGACCACGCGGCGGATGCCGAATCCTCAACCGCGGCCGAGACCGCGGCCGAGACCGACCAGCCTGCCGTTCACGCAAATCGGGCTGCCCGGCGCGCGAAGGGCAAGGTCGCCTCGCCTCAACCTTATGGAAAGGGCCAGCACAGCGGCGGCCGGGGCTCGGTCCAGAGTCCGCGCCAGTGGGGTAACCGCCGAAGCGGCTGATCCGTTTGGCGGAGCCCGTTGTGCGGCATGTCGCGAGCTCTCCGGCCGGAAGGTGAACCCGACCCGCAAGGAGTTCGACCTGCTGATGGCGTTGGCCCGGCACGCGGCACGGGGGGCGCGTCCGGTGAACGGTTGCTGAAGGACGTATGGCAGACCACCCGGAAGGCCGGACGCACCCTCGACGTCCGCTTTGCCCCCTGGGAAGGTCGACGATGCCGGCCCGATGGAGACCGTCCGTGGGGGCGGGCTACCGGCTGCGGCCGAGCTGACGGCACCGGCCGATCCTCAGATGATCCTCAAGAAATCCCCAGCTAGCGACCGCTGGCGGCTCGGCTGGTGTGTGCTGCTCTCACTACTGTGACATCCCCCTGTTCTGGAGCTTATATGAGAGACAGACGGAAGTCGATCTTCTCCGTCATGCTCGCCGCGACCCTCGTGGCGACCGTTGCCCCACCGTCCAAGGCCTCCGCGACCAGCCTCGGCGAGGAGCGCTTCCAGCCGAGCGTCACCTACGACCTGTCGGTGACCGACGCCGAGCGCGACGCGATCCACGCGGAGGTCGAGGCGCTGGCTGGACGCGTCAACAGCGCGCGGGCGGGAGACGGCACCTACAACCCGCTCACTCTGGTCGGGGCGATGCTGGACGGGTCGAACTACGACTCCATCTCCCGGGGCGGCACGGCCGCGACGGCGTACCCCTTCCCCGTCAGCAACACCCCAGCCAACCAGAACGAGTACGACCGCAAGGTCGCCAAGCTCGCCTGGGTGGTCAAGCTGGCCACCGACCTGGGTTTCCCGGTGGTCGTCCAACGCCAGCCCGACAAGTACGTCTACGCCGAGATCGGTGACCCGGACGCCCCGGAAATGATCATGGCGTTGAGCCACCTCGACTCGCCGACGTCTTCCGTTTCGGCAGCCCAGCTGGCGCGCTGGCGGGACGCCGATGGCAACCTCGGCACTCCTGGCGCCTACCACTCGCCCTATCTCCAGGACGGCTGGGTCT
Organism: Micromonospora sp. NPDC047527; assembly: GCF_040643015.1. Lineage (NCBI taxonomy): Bacteria > Bacillati > Actinomycetota > Actinomycetes > Micromonosporales > Micromonosporaceae > Micromonospora > Micromonospora sp. NPDC047527. The sequence goes on from NZ_JBEYTK010000001.1 coordinate 163,503, forward strand.
ACGGCGCGGGCATCCAGGACGACAGCGGCCCGACGCTGGCGACGCTGCTCGCGGCCAAGGCGCTGCTCGAAGCGGGGTTGCCCCTCGACCGTCGCATCCGCATCGTCATGGGAATCTACGAAGACGGCGGTCCCGGTACGCCCACGGCGGCGAACACCGCAGCCTTCCAGTCCATCCCGTACAACGCGAACCCGAGCTTCTACGACAACTGGGCCTACAAGAACCTCAACCGGGAGGAGATGCCGATTGCGGCGTACACCTCCGACTCGCGGTTCCCGGTCATCGTCGGCAACTCCGGCTCGGTGACCCCGGCCGTGTCGATGAGCTTGGCGGCGGACAGCACCAAGGCCTTCCGGCTGACGGCTGCCACGGCCGGCGTCACCCTGCGCGAAGGCGACCCGACGCTCAAGGACATCGCCTACGGCAGCACCACGCAGATCGCCTCGCGGGCCATCTTCACCCTCGACGTGACGGGCGCCAGCTCCGCCGAGCGCAACCGGTTCGTGTCCGCGATCACCGCTGCCGCGACCACGAAGGGTTGGCTCCCGGACGCTCCCCGCACCACGCCCAAGGTGCAGACCACGATCACCGGCGACTCGCTCACGCTGGAGATCAACACGGACGTAGCGATGGAGATGCCGACCCCGCAGTACGGCAAGAACGCCGTCGTGTGGGGCATGTTCCTCCTCTCCAAGGGGCTCGGTGAGTTGGGGAGCACGACCGCCGACCTGCAGTTGAAGAAGGCCGCCGACGGCATCGCCGACCTGTTCTTCCGCGGCGGGGTCGAGGGCGAGGCCTACATCGGCAAGTACATGGGCATTCCGGCGAACCTGTTGCGCAACCCGAACAACGGCACGCCGAACCTGACCCTCGCCCTCATGGCCAACATCAACTCGGAGACCCCGACGAGCTTCTACACGGAGGCCTCCGGCAACCTCAGCATGCCGATGTACGTGCGCAGCATGCACCTCAACGCGGCTGACTCCGGCCAGGCGACCGCGGCGATCACGGAAGCCTTCCAGGGCAAGGGGTTCACCATCGGCAACCTCGGGTCGCCCATCGGCGCCGGGTTGTACGTCACCCACGACAACCCGCTGACGGCTCTGCAGTACAAGAGCTACCAGGCCACGATCGACCACAGCCCGCAGGAGTTCGCGGACCCGCACTCCCTGCGGGACGTGGTCTACCCGCAGGGCACCACCGGTGGCACCCTGGCCAGCAACTTCCGCAACAAGATGACCGCCTTCGGCGCCGTCATCCCGGGCAACGAGCGCTGGTGGCACACCGCCAACGAGCGGATGAAGGTCGACTCGGCGGTCCAGATGACCAAGATGATGGCCGACGGCATGCTGGAGATGGCCCGTTACACCGGGCCGGCCGGCGCCAAGTTCATGTGGGCGGACATGCCGGGGCTGAACGCCGACCGGGCGGACCTCGACCTGCTCGATGTCACCATCGGCACCTACAAGGACGCGTCGGGCGCCGTCGGCGCGAACCAGTTGGGCAACCGGGCCCTGCTCGGCGCCACCTCGTTCAACATCCCGATGTGGAACGGGCGCGGCAACTCGGCCCCGACGGCTGCGGCGTTCGCGCTGGGCCACGAGCCGGGAGGGGTCTACCTGCCCCTGACCGACCCGGAGTTCCAGAGCAGCACGTACGTGGCGCCGATGCGTCTGGAGTTCAAGGTGGAGCGGCCCGGCCACATGTCGGACGCGGCGTGGGCGAAGTTCGTCGCGGGCGGCTACGGCGGCTTCCAGTTCAACATTCTCGTCGGTGGCCAGGTTGTGCCGCTGGCCGTTCCGGCCGGGCAGAGTGCGGACAAGTTCTTCTCGTCGCGCATCTCGGCCACCAACCCCAACGCCATCTACCTGTCGGTCAACCTCGCGATCACCGACGCGCCGTACTCCGGCGTGCAGGCCAAGCTCGCGGATTCCAAGACGGACCTGTACAAGGTCAACCCGACGTACCTGGCGTCGAACCCGGATCCGTTCCCGGGTCGCGGGGCCACCGAGCAGCGGGGCTTCTTCCAGTTCGGTGACGGGCAGAAGAACGCCGAGTTCTCATCACCCGACGCGGTTTACGTGACAGCGGCCAACGCGGTCACCGATGCGAAGCCGTCGGCGGTGGTGAAGAAGTTGAAGGGCAACACGAACGAGTTGACCATCACGGTGAAGCAGACCCGTATCGACGGCAGCGAGTCTGCTGTGACGCGTACGTTCACCATCAACAACAACGCTGCTGGCACTTACACCGTCGGCGACTACAAGGTGTACGTCGACACCAAGGGCAACACCCAGGTGCGGTCGATCTCCATCGTGTGACGCTGAAGTTCAGCGCGCGCACGAGAGGGCACGCGCGGTGGCAGGACGCCTCGACGCGGGGTCAGCGCCACCGTAGGTGCGAGGCACATTGACAACGGAGTGGAACCATTGCCATCGGCAATGGTTCCACTCCGTTATGCGAGGACGTCAGATCGTCTAGAGAATCGTCACGTCGTTGAGGGCTCAGTACACCGGCGCCTCGGTGCCGTACCACACAGCCTGCTGGATCTTGCGGTCCGCCCGCAGTTGCACGTCCTTGCCGACCTGCGCGACCTGCGCGACCTTGAAGTCGACCTTCTCTTTCAGCTTGTGCGCGGGCAGTTGGCTCCACGGGGTGGTGTTGAACTCGTAGAGCGTGCCGGTCGACGTGTTGTAGTGGTCGGCGATCCGGGAGTCCAGCTTGGTGTTGGCCTCACCCTTGCGTGGCAAGGGACCGCAACATCGCCTGGCGGGACTTCACCCGTGTCAGATCAGGACTGCGGCGAGAGCGCGGAACGCGTCGGCGGGGAATGCCGTGGCGTCGCCGCCATTGAGTACCTGGACCGCTACCTCGTCGGCGCCCGCTTGGTAGTGCTTGTCCAGCCCGGCAGCGACCTCTTCGGCTGTGCCCCAGGGAATCAGGGCGTCGACGAGCCGGTCGCTGCCGCCTTCGGCGAAGTCCTCGTCGGTCCAGCCGAACCGCCGCAGGTTGTTGGTGTAGTTCGGTAGGGCGAGGTATCCGCTCGTGTATTGCCGGGCCGTGGCGCGCGCCGCGGTGGCGTCTGCTTCGAGGACCACCGCGACCTCGGGAGCGAGCAGCCGGTCAGGCCCGATTGCCGCCCGAGCCTCGACGGTGTGCTCGGCAGGGACGAAGTACGGGTGCGCCCCGGCTGAACGGTCGCGGGAGAGCTCAAGCATCCGTGGGCCGAGTGCGGCCAGGATCCGCCGCTCGGCAGGGAGCCCGGCCGCGTCGAGACCGTCGAGGTACTCCACCATCCTCGAATACGGCTTGCGGTAGGTGGTGCCGCTGCCTTCCACCACCACGGCGTGGCTGGCGCCGAGACCGAGCAGGAACCGGCCGGGATGGGCCTGCTCCGCGTCCTGCCCGAACGCCGCCACCTCAGGGGGCGACGAGTGCCAGATGCTCACGATCCCTGACGCGACCCCGATGCGCTTGGTCCCGTCCAGGATCTCCCGGAAGCGTGGGGCGACGTTCTCCCCGAAACCGCCCGAGAACCAGAGCCGCGAATAGCCGAGCTCCTCCAACTCCGTCGCGGCGTCGATGGCAGCGCCCCGACTCGCGCTACTGAGGAAGAACGGTTGCCATACGCTGACGAGTCGCTGTGCCATACCGGAACACTACGCACCAGTTCCGGTAAGAGCCCACCGCCGCACCGGTGCCGTCCTGGCTCGCAGAGATCCGCAGCGAGAGCGCGGTCCGGCGGACGCGCTCGCAGCTCCCTGGCGAAGCCGAGCACGTCCCACCCTGGACCGCCAGCGTCCGTACGGGTGTCAAAGCCGTATCGACTATGGCGGCAGGGGGGGGCGCAGCCTGGCCCCGACAGTCGGTCATCGGTGAAGCCGCGTAGGTCTGGACGGCACCGGCAAATGGCGGGAAATTGCTCGGCGTGCGGTGGCCAGGGCAGTTAGGTTGCCGGACGTGAGCAGAATCGTCTCGGTCAACCTGGCGGTGCCGGAGCCCAACCCGGCCAAGGGCGTTGGTGTCACGGGTATCAACAAGCGACCGGTTGATCATCCGGTCGCCGTACGTGCGCCGGGGCCCAAGACGACGGGACTGCACAGCGGCCTGGTTGGTGACCAGATCTTCGACGTCGAGCATCACGGCGGCGACGACCAGGCCGTTTACGCGTACGCGCTGGAGGACTACGGCTGGTGGCAGGTGCGGTTGGGTCGGCGGCTGTCCAACGGGCTCTTCGGCGAGAACCTGACGACCGAGGGCGTAGACGTCAACGGCGCGGTCATTGGCGAGCGGTGGCGCGTCGGTGCGCGGTTGGTCCTCCAGCCGACCTTCGGTCGCATTCCGTGCGTCACGTTCCAGCACAAGATGGGCGAGCCGGGCTGGGTGAAGTCCTTCGCCCAGGCGAACCGCCCGGGCGCCTACTTGCGGGTGTTGGAGCCGGGCGAGGTGCGGGTAGGCGATCCGGTGACTGTGGAGGACCGTCCGGCGCACGGGGTGTCGATCGCGAAGGCGTTTCGCGCGTACCTGACCGAGCCGGAACTGCTGCCTGAGTTGGTCGACGTCGACGGGCTGCCCGACGATCTGCGCGAGACCCTCGCGGAACGGCTTCCCCGGCGGCGGTAGCTCGTGACAGCCCTTGCCAGCGAAGGGCTACCGGCTACCGGTGAGCAGGGCGTCGCGCATCCGGCGAGCCAGCCAGTCCCGGAAGGCTTCCTCGGTCCAGCCACAGCGCAGCACGAACGCACCGTAGTGGGCCGGGTCGTTGTAGAACCACAGCTGGTCGATCGCCAGCTCCGTGTCGGGGCCGGGTCGCCACGGGGCGTCGAGGGTAGCGATGTGTTCGACCACCATCCGTGCCCCCGCCCGCCGATTGCGCAGAAGCGTCTCCCAGATCTCGGCCAGTTCCGCCGTCTCGTCGGCGGCGCGCCGCACGACCTCGAAGATGTGGGATGCCCGGCTGCCGATCAACGTGCAGACGCCGGCATAGCCGTCGAGGACTCCGCCCGGACTCGTCGCTTCCCAGACCGGACGGAACCAGGGGCGCTGGGCGATCGGCACGGGTTCGTCGTCACCGGCCAACGCCTCGTCCAGAACCTGCCGCAGCAGGGCGGGCTTGGAGCCGAACGCGGCGAACACCGTGGGGCGGGCCACCCCGGCGGCGGTGGCCACGTCGGCAAGCGACGTCGCGCCGTACCCGTGGGCGGTGAAGAGGTCGGTGGCCGCTCGCACCACTGCCTGGCGGGTGCGGCGGGCGCTCTCCGCCCGCACGGGTGAGCGGTACGGGCGGGCCTGCTTCTCGCCCTTGACTTCTTCCATGGCTGGGCAATACTAGCAACATATTCACCGTACCGGCGTAATATCGAATAGCTGACGGCTACCGAATGTGATGCCCACCATGGAGGAGGCGCCATGACGGCCCACCCGTACCTACTTCGTCAGGACGACGGCCAGGCCTACTGGTTCCTCGGCAACCTGGTGACCCTCAAGGCCACCGGAGCCGACACCAACGGCAAGCTGACGGTTGCCGAATTCGTCAACCCTCCCGGCTTCGCCCCGCCCCTGCACCGGCACCAGGTGGAGGACGAGATGTTCTACGTCATCTCGGGTACCGCCCGGTTTCTCTGCGGTGGCGAGGAGTTGGAGGCAGGGCCGGGCGACTTCGTCCTGCTGCCGGTCGGAGTGCCGCACAGCTTCGTGGTTGGCGCGGACGAGCCCTTGCGGGCTCTCCAGATCACCACTCCGGCGGGGTTCGAAGGGTTCGCCGCCGAGGCCGGTTGCCCCGCGCCGCAACGGCGGCTTCCCGATCCGGCACCCATCGACCCGGCCGCCCTGGGTCACGCAGCCGCCCGGCACGGCATCGAACTGCTCGGCCCGCCGCCGCGCGCCTGATCGTCAGGGGACTCTGAGGGGGTCGCCCAAGCCCATCGCGGTCGGCTGTCCGCCAAGGGCCGGGGCCTCCGGCTAGACGCCGCTCGCGCCGCATCGACAGGCCCCGCCGTGAAACGGGCCTACGGCTTGTGAGCGAGGAGCCCGACGAAGGTGTGGTAGGTGTCGGTCTGGTTCGGAGCGGGCGTACCCGGCTCGGGACGCCACTCGGCCAGCGGCACCAGCCCCGGCTCCAGCAGCGTCAACCCGTCGACGAAGGTGAGGATCTCCTCGTCCGTACGCCACCGTCCGGTGCCCAGCGACTCGTTGAAGACCCGCTCGACCTCGCGGGCCTTGCGGGAGCCCTCCGGGTCTCGCTCACCCGGGTCACGGAAGTGCGAGATCGCCACGTAACTGCCGGAGGGCAGCGCGTCGATCAACGCCCCCGCCACCGCTCGCGGGTCCTCGTCGTCACCGAGGTGGTGCAGGATCGCGAAGAGCAACAGGCCGATCGGCCGGTCGAAATCGAGGAATCGGCGTACGTCTGGATGGTTGAGGATCTCGTGCGGTGCCCGGATGTCCGCCTGGATCACCGTCGCGGTGCCCTCCCTGGCGAGCAGGGCCCGCCCGTGGGTAAGGACGATCGGGTCATTGTCCACGTACACCACTTGGGCCGTCGGGTTGTGCTCGGTGGCGACCTCGTGCACGTTGCCCTGGGTGGGCAGGCCCGATCCGATGTCGAGGAACTGGTCGATGCCGGCCTCGGTGACAAGGTGGCGGATCACTCGACGCAGAAAGGCGCGGTTCGCCTGGCCGGCTGCCGGCCCGTCCGGTGTGATCCGCAGAGCGTGTTCGGCGACCTTTCGGTCGACCTCGAAGTTGTCCTTGCCGCCGAGGAAGAAGTCGTAGACCCGGGCCACGCTGGGAATGTTGGGGTCGATGCCGGGGGGTGCCGCCTTGTCGCGGGTCACAGGCGTCTCCATTCGATTCGGGACAGCACCCGCTGACGTCTGCGTGCGGTGCCGGGGTTGCGGCGAGTGTAGCGATCGGAAGGACTGAATTTCGCCCCCGGCTGGTACCGCTCCCACCGGAGGTCTGCCGCACGTCTCACAGCCCAGGCCACCCCTCACGGATGGTAGTCGCACAACTATTTTTCCGGGCGGTGCAACTTCCCGGACGGGTGGCTCCGTTCTACCTCCGTCACAGGGGGAGGCAACAGACGTGAAAGCCGACGACGAGCAGGCATTCCGCGAGTTCGTGACGTCAGAGATGACGTCGCTGCGCAAGCTGGCGTACGTGACCTGCGGCGACTGGCACACGGCAGAGGACGCCGTGGCCAACGCGCTCATCAAGCTCTACCCGCGCTGGCGGAAGCTGGAACGGCCCGATCTCTACGTCAAGACCATGGTCTACCGGGCCGCGATCGACGAGACCCGCCGGCCCTGGCGGCGCGAGCGGTCGGCCGGCAACGCCATGCCGGAGGTCACAGGCGGGGACCCGGTCAGTGCGGCCGACGAGCGGATGCGCCTGCGGGCGGCGCTCGACGCCGTGCCGGCGCGGCAGCGGGCCGCGGTCGTGCTCCGGCACTACCTGGGTCTGAGCCTGGAGGACACGGCCGGCGTCCTCAACTGCACGGTGGGCACGGCCAAGAGTCAGGTCTCCCGCGGCCTGGCGAAGCTGCGCGAGTCACTGGCCGGCGAACGCATCAATCTGAACGGCACGTCGATGGAGGAGTGGACAAATGCAGTTGCATGACCTGGTGGACGCCGTGACGGGCGACGAGCCGCCGATGGCCCGTACCGCCGACGACATCATCACGGCAGGCCGGCGGGCCGAGCGGCGTCGTCGGGCCGGCTTCGCGTCGGCCGGCGCGGCCGGCCTCGTCGCGGTCGCGGTCGCCGGCGCGTTCCTGCTGCCGACCCTGGCCGCCGAGCAGAGCACCCCGGTCGCACCGGCCCCGGCCGGCGCGGCGACGTCCGAGGTCGACGCGGCCGAGTGGTCCGACGCCGCGCCGTTCACCTTCACCTTCAAGGGGTACGACGCGGGCACGCTGCACGTGCAGGACCCGATCGTGGTGTCCACCGCGTACCAGATCGCCTCCGTCTACTCCGACGGCCACACCTCGAACGACAAGCCCGTCACCAAAGAGGAGGCCGATGCTCAGGGCGACACCATCGAGCAGAAGAAGAAGGCCAGCGGGGGGAAGCCAAGCCTGTGGGCGTACCTGACCGTCTACCGACCGGGCGCCTTCGACCCCGCCGGGATCAAGGACGGCAGGAACGTCACAGTGGCCGGGCGCAAGGCCGTGCAGGCGACACTGCCGGTCGGCCTCGATCCGCGGAACGAGTTGGACCCGGGCAACAAGCTGTTCGCCTGGGAGTACGCCGACAACGCCTGGGCGGCCGTCACGTCGGTGTCCAGCGACGACGCCACCCCGAGCTTCGAGACCCTGGGCGGCCTGGTCGAGGGCTTGAAGCCCAGCCAGCCGACGCCGGCCCTGGTGCCGTTCACGGTGGGCTACGTGCCGCAGGGCTACAAGCCCCTGCAGATCGGCACGCACGCCATGCCCGGACTCAGCGGCATCGCCGCGGCCCGCGCCGGTGATTACGGCGGCGCGACGTACACCAAGCCAGCGGCGCCCACCTCGGGCCTGACCGCGCCGTACGACGCGGTCGAGGGCGCCATCAAGGACGGGTTCCACATCTTCGTCACGCCGAGCACCAGCTCGAACCAGTCGCCGGAGCCCGGCACCACGAAGTGCTACAACGGATCCGACCGGCGCGTCGGCGACGGCGGCGGCCCCGAAGACGGCGGCTTCTGCAACATCTGGAGCGCCGACGGAAGGGTCGTCCTCCAGGTCAGCACGAGTGGCCTCGGCAACGGACTGCCGCAGTCCGAGCTGGAGAAGATCGCCAAGGGAATCACGGTCGCCGACGTCAAGGACGAGTCGACCTGGACCCCTGCCGCGAAGGCCCTCCAGCCGTAACAACCAGCGCCGGACACCACGGGCGGCTCTCTACCGTCGCTCGGCTCCGGGACGCGCACCATGGTCACGGGCAACTGCCGGCGGTTCCGGCAGTTGCCCGTGACCGTCTGCGGAGGCGACAACTTGTCTAGGGCTCGAGTGTGGCGGGCATGCTGAAGGCGGCGACGTGGCGGGCGCCGATGAAGGCGTTGCTCTCCACGATCTTCCCGTTCTCGATCCGGAGTACGTCGACGACCAACGCCTCGTAGTGCGGGCTGCCGGGCCGGCGGAGATAGTTGATCAATGCCGGGCGCCCGTTGGCCGAGGTGGGGAACGTACGCCAGTCGAGCGGTCGGCCGAGGAACTCCGCGGCCGCGTCGATCCCGACGACCGGCGGCTCGGGCGGCATCGTGATCCGTACGTCCTCGGCGAGCAGTGCCCGGATCGTCTCCGGGTCCTTCGCGTTGGCGTAGCGGCGCAGGATTTCTTCGTCCTCACAGGTGAGCTGCGGGCGGCGCCAGTCCTTCGGGTCCGACGGCGCTTGCCGTCGGAGGGTGTGGCGGGCCCGCTGGAGGAGGCTGTTGACGGCCGCTACGGCGGTGTCGAGCGCGGCGGCGATCTCCTGCGGCGTCCAGCCGTGGACGTCGCGCAGCACGAAGGCCGCCCGCTGCCGCGGCGGCAGGTACATGAGCGCTGCGATCACGGCCAGCTCGACGGTTTCCCGGGCGGCGAGACCGGTCTGCGGATCGTCGGCCAGCAGGGCGTCGGGATAGGGACCGAGCTCGGTGGACCACTCCAGCGGGTCACCGTACGGTACCGTCCGGTGACCGGCCGCCTTGCGGCTATCGAGGAAGACGTTTGTGGCGATCCGGTAGAACCAGGTGCGCGCCGACGCGCGACCCTCGAAGCGGTCGCGAGCCCGCCAGGCACGCAGGAAGGTCTCCTGCACCAGGTCGTCCGCGTCGGTGACGTTCCCGGCGAGGCGGTAGCAGTGCACGTGTAGCTCACGCCGGTGCTCGTCGAAGGCGCGCTGCAGCCAGACCGCCTGCTCGTCAGGCGCGTCGGACATGTGATCTCCCCGGGGCTGACTGGTCCTCACAACCGTACTGACGACCACGGACCCCATCCGTCATCGGACACCGATGACGATCGCCGACTCGGTCGTCTGTACCTGTGACCGATCCCCGCTCCACGAAGGAGATAGCCGTGACGGCAACCCCCGCGTCCAGCGCCGCCGCGCCCCCGGTCGTCGACCGGGAGACCTGGCTGCGTGAGCGCAACGAACTGCTGGTCCGGGAGAAGGCCCATACACGCGAAGGAGACGCGATCGCAGCCGCTCGTCGTCAGCTGCCGATGACCTTGATGCCGACGGTGACGGTGCGGGGCCCTGGCGGGGACACCCCGCTGGTGGAGGTGTTCGAGGGCCGCCGGATGCTCATCGCCTACTTCCACATGTGGCACGACGGCAAACCGTACGAGCATCAGTGTGAGGGGTGCACCTTCTCGACCTGTCACATGCAGATGCTGGACTACCTGCACGCTCGGGACGTCACCTACGCCGTGTTCTGCCAGGGTCCCTACGACGAAAGTGCCCCATTCGCGGAGTTCATGGGCTACAGGTTCCCCTGGTATTCGGCGAAAGACTCCGACCCGGCTCTGGCCGACGGTCGTGACTTCGGGTTCATCGCGTGCTACCTGCGCGACGGCGACGACGTCTACGAGACCTACTGGACCACCGGGCGGGGCGTGGAGGCGTTGATGACCACCTACCACGCCCTGGACCTCACGGTGTACGGCCGGCAAGAGAACTGGGAAAACTCGCCTGAAGGCTGGCCGCGGGTCACCGGGCACCCGTGGCGTCTCAACGGCCGCCCCACCGCGCAATGGTCACGCCCCGGCGTCGCACCGCGATGACGTCCTGATGATCGAGGTGATCATGCTCGGGTCGGCCGCGGTGTCAGCCTGCTGCTGCGTCGTGCTCACCTGACAGAGGTGACCGGTTGCCGCTGTTTGGCGAGGCGGACGGCGTCGTGCGGGGTGCCTTCATCGGGGGTGAGGGCATAGCCAGCGCGTTCGTACAGCCTGATGTTGCGGTTGCTGCGGCGGCCGGTGAACAGTTCGTAGTGCTCGGCCTTCTGGGGGGCCTGCTGCTCGACGTGCGTCAGGAGCCAGGTGCCGATGCCGTTGCCGGCCTGGTCGGGAGCGACCATGAGGCGACCGATCAGCCATGCGCGCTCATGCGCCCGTGCACGCACCGCTGCCACGAGGCGTCCGTGCCGCCGTACGCACCACAGTTGCCAGGTCGGCATCGATTCGCGCAGTTCGTCAAGTGTCTCCCGCAGCGGCGCCAGGTCGAGGGTGTCGTTCGCGAGGGCCTCCTGCACCCAGCAGCACCGCTGGAGCACGAGCAGTTCGGCCAGGTCGTCGGGCTGGGCTGTGGTCAGCCTCAGCCCGTCGACCGGCCCGGTGACCTCACTCTCGGGTTCGGTACGCAGGGACCGCATCGCTGAGGCCACCCGGGTCAGCTCACGCAGCATTCTGCGGGCGGTCTCGTCGAGTCCTGCGGATTGCAGTACCTGCCCGTTGCGTGTGCTGTCGGCGATGCGCAGAGCGACTGTCGCACCGATGGGCATCATCTTCAATGTGGTGACGACCTGCTTGGCCATCTGCACGGAGCGGGTGCCGGCCGAGGTGTTGCCGTAGCTGACGAACGCCACCGGCTTCCACGCCCACTCGTGGTAGAGGAAATCGAAGGCGTTCTTCAACGCCGCAGGCATTGCGTAGTTGTATTCGGGTGTCACCACGACGAACGCGTCGGCGGCGGCAACCCGTCGGCTCCACGCCCGGGTGTGCTCGTGCGCGTACACGCCGCTGGAGGGGTGCTCGGGCTCGTCGAGCAGCGGCAGCCCGATGTCGGCCAGGTCCGCGGTGTCGACAGTGACCCCGGCGCGGGTGGCCGCCGGAAGGGTCGCCTGGACGAACCAGTCGGCGATTGCCGGGCCCAGCCGTCCGGGGCGGGTGCTGGCGACGATGACAAGTACGTGCAGGGGTGAGGCCGCTGAATTCGATGACATGTCACAGAAGCTAGCCGAGTTTTCAATGACGTGTCAACGAGTAGTACTGTGGCCAGGTGGACACCCAGTGGCTCAGCAAGGACGAGGAGCACGCGTGGCGTGCCTTCCGGCGACTGCTGACGGCGCTGCCGGCACGGCTCAGCCAGGACCTGGCCCGCGACTCGGGGCTGTCGCCGGCCGACTACGAGGTGCTGAGCACGCTCTCGGAGAAGCCGAACCGGCGGTGGGCGCTCAAGGACCTCGCCGCCAAGATGGAGTGGTCGCGCAGCCGGCTGTCCCATCACGCGGCCCGCATGCAGGCGCGAGGGCTGATCGACAAGGAGCCCGACCCGCAGGACGCCCGGGGCTGCATCCTGCACCTGACCGATGACGGCTTCACGGTGCTGGAGGAGGCCGCCCCGCACCACCTTCGTTCCGTACGAGCGCGGTTCCTCGATCATCTGAGCCCGGACGAACTCGCGGTGCTGCGCAAACTGTCGACCCGGATCGCCGACCTGCCGGACTGATGACCGGAATCACCGGGCAGCCGGCGGCGCGGTGCCGGGCTCGTCGCCATCCGGTCGGGCCTGTGGGAGCGGTGCATCGACCGCACCCACAGGCTCTGCCGGATCGGGCCAGGGCCCCCGGCGTCAGCCCGCGACCGACCGGAAGACCGGGTAGAAGCCGCCGGACTGGCCGGCCGCGGTCGGGTGGTAGGAGATGCCGATGTTTGCGAAATTCAAGGCGTGCAACCACTTGTCGCCGTAGCTGCACAGTTGGTGTCCGACGAACTTCGACCGTACGTCGGCGAAGGTGAAGCCGGCGGCCAGGGCGGCGCTTCGGGTGATGTCATCCACCAGATTGATGCCCTCGTTGATCTTCGCGCGGGAGGTGGCGCTGAGCCCGACACACGTCGTGCCGAGCTGGTAGAAGACCGGGTAGCCGACGACCACCACCCGGGCCGAGGGCGCCCGGGTGCGGATTCCGTTGTAGACGGCGCGGAGCAGGTTGGCGAGGTCGGCCCGGGCCTTGTCCTGGGCGGCCTGCACGGCGGCCACGCAGTCGGTGGTCCCGTAGAGCACGCAGGTGGTCATGATGTTGGCGAAGCCGACATCGTTGCCGCCGACAGTGACGCTGACCAGTGTGGTGGTGGCACTGAGCGCGCTGAGCTGCGTGTTGATCACACTAGTGGTGGTGGCTCCGGAGCAGGCAACCGAGCGGTACGACGCGGGTCGAACGTTGGTGGCGTACAGCGCCGGGTAGGCGTTGGTGCTGCGCTGACAGGAACCGCTTTCGGCGGTGTAGCTACCGGCACCCACCCCTGAGGAGTAGGAGTCGCCGAGAGCGACGTAATGGTCGGCGGGAGCAGCCTGGGCAGGCGCTGCCAGGGTGAGGGTGGCACCCAGGGCCGCGGCCAGGCTCAGGGCGAGGGTTGCCAGACGGGATCTCCACACGTCGCGCTCCGGTGGTTAGGAGGATCGGTGTGAAATAGATACCACTAAATATTGATGTAGGAAAGATTCCTGCGAGCCCAGCCGCTGCTGATCGGCCTACAGCGCTTGCCGCCGGGCTCGCGCCTCGCGCGGGAAGACGTCCGCCTGCCACGCCGTTTCACGGCGTCGCAGCGCCAAGGCCGGCGTTCGGACGGCCCGTCAGCGACGGGCCGAGCGGACCGGCTCGGTGCGGGGGCGACCGACGCGAAACACCGCGAGGGGTGTGCCGCCCACCCGCTCGGCGAGCCGCGCGGCCGTCGCCGGGCAGTCGATGAGCTGGCTGAGCGGATGGACCGCCAGGCCGTGCCGGGCGAGAGTCAGCCACGTACGCAGAAGGCGCCTGCCTGCGGCGATGCGGTCGTCGCCGTCGGCGAGCAGGACCAGGATGCTGCCGTTGTAGCGCAACAGGCCGCGACCGCTGGCGGCCAGCAGGGCCGGAAGGCCCAGCCGGCGGGCGACGGGGTACGCGCGAAGCGCTGTGGACAGGGCCCACGCTTCGGACCGGGACAGGGCGAGTGCCCGGTCCGTGAGTCCGTCGAGGTGATACCGAGGGTGGCGTGGGCTGAGGCGCAGCCAGTCACGCAACTCGACCGCGACGGCTGGCGTGCCGAACATCCAGCGGTCGGCGACCGCCAGATCCGGTGCGAGATCCCGGGTCGCAACGTGCGCGATGCCGGGCTCCAGCTCCGCGATGACATCGGCGTCGACGTACCCGGGCTCGTAGGGACCACGGGCGACCCGGCGGGCCTCGACGTCGGCGATCGTGAAGGGAGTCCGGTAGCGGTTCGCCGCGGGGATCAGTTGCGGGCCGGGGGCCGCGGTGACGGAGAGACCGAGTTCGGCGGAGACGATGAGGCAGGTCTCCACGAATGCGCCGATACCGAGGGCCAGATCGCGGCCGGTCGGGTCGGAGTCGGGCAGGCTGCGGGCGGCGTCGACATCGATGACGATCCTGTCGGCGTGGTATTCCGGTCGCCACGGCTGCGTGTTGTGCGCGCTCGGTGCCCGGTTGCAGATCGCCGCGTTGGCCCGCAACTGCTCCACCCAGCTCACGCCGTCGCCCTCTCGTAGAAGGTGTACCCGTGCAGGGGCCGTCCGCCGGCGCGCCGGTACTGGGCTGCCGAGGCGTCGTTCGTCCGCTCGACGAAGGTGCTGCGCAGGGTGCGGTACCGGTTGCTGGAAAGGTTGCGATGCAGTTCCCGGGACAGCAGCGTCAGGTACCCCTTGCCCTGCTCGTCGGGCACGGTGCCCTTGATGATGAGGACGGCGTCGCGCCGGTACCGGTCGCGGGTGGCGAGGAGGCGGAGCTGGTTGATGACGCCGAGCCGACCGCCGATGCTCATGAGGTACTCGGAGATGTCCGGCACTGTGACGACGAACGCGACGGGTCGGCCGGCCTTCTCCAGCCAGAGCAGAAGGGCCTCGTCGAGCAGGAACGCGAGGCCGTCCGTCTGCTCCGCCAGCTGCTCGGCGGAGATGGTGGTGTAGTAGCCGAGCTGGGCGAAGCTCGCGTTGAGCATCTGCCGCAGGATCGGCAGCTGGCGGTGCAGGCGCCATCGGGAGCCGTGCCGGATGACGAGCTGTTCGGCGTCGACCCGGGCGTCGTCGAAGGCAAACCCGTGGTCGGGGTCGCCGGTGGCCGTACCGTCGAGGTCCACAAGCCAGGTGTCCGCCTCGAAGCGACGGTGGAAGCCGTGCCGCTCGTACATCATCGGGTAGTAGGCGGGGTTCCACGCGGAGTCCACGAAGCCGCGGTCGGCGAAGCCGGAAGTGATCACCCCGCCGGTCTGGTTCGGCAGCAGCGCCACCGGACCGAAGAGCGGTCGGCCGTCGGCCCTGGCCTCGACGCCGTCCATGATGGCGGCGAAGACGTCGTCGTCATCGACGAACTCGGTGTGCCCGAACAACTGTCGAGGGCCCACCTTGGCGTCGAAGGCCGCACTGCGGTGCATGCTGGTGCGTCCCACGACGGTGCCGTGTCGATCGCGGACCAGGAACAGTTCGGCGCTGCGGCGTTGGGTCGCGGTGACCGATGACAGCAGGGGAACGTACCTGTCGGTCGGGTGGAGCCGGAGCGGGAAGTCGACGAACGCCCGCAGGTCTGCCCGCGACCGCACAGGAACCAGTCTCATCCGCGATGCACCGCCGGGCCGGACGTCTCGGTGGGCAGGGGAGTGAAGGTCGGGATGTGTGCCATGCCGTCGGACTCGGCGCGCCAGACGCCGTTGCTGTAGCCCTGGGGCTCGGCGTTGTACAGGCGGATGTAGCCGCCTGTCGCGTTCTTCGTGCCGTGATCGGTCACCCAGCACATGAGGTCGCGGTGGTGACGGCTGCGGGCGAACTTCAGCAGCGCGTCGCGGTCGCTGAAAAAGGCGATGGTGCCGAGAGTGAAGGGGAACTGGTAATACACGGTGTGCCACCGGTATCCGTCCATCCGCTTCATCTGCCGAACCATCTTGAACCACACCCGGGTGAGCGTGAGGATCGAGCGCGGCCCCCGGTAGCGGGTGGCGCCGACGAACATCGCTGTCGCCTGGCCTACCGGAGGCGCGGCCGAGAAGTCGCTGGTCCTCACACCGTCACGCCCTTCACCAGGTACACGTTCTTGATCTTAGAGGCGGCGTCGGCGAACGGCCCGGTGCCGAACTCGTGGACCTCCACCCGCAGGTCGGCGGCGGACGGATCCTCGGCGAGGGATTCGGCAAAATCGCGGCTGACCTGGGCGAGGTGACGCAGGACCCCCGCGCGGCAGGTGTCCACGAGGCTTCGCCGCTCGTCGGAGCCGAGTGTCAGGTGCTCGCGAAGTTGCAGGTGGATGACCGGCCGAGTCTCCAGGTCGGCCTGCTCGGTCAACTCCAGGCAGAAGCTCTCCAGCAGGTGCGCCTGCGAATTGCCTGCGTAGAGGCCGTACTCGACGTCCTGCGGGTAGATGTTGGCGCCCATGTAGGAGATCGTGCTGTCCTTGCGGCCGTACAGGAACAGAAGCGGCAACCGCATCCGGTCGACCTGCCAGGCGCGCTCCGCGTCGGCCCGCGCCTCGGGGTCGGCGATGGCGGCCACAACCTCCGGGTACGACACCAGCCGGCCCTCGTCGCCGATGTTGTAGCGGACCCGCGGATTGAGCACCGCCGTCGAGTTGATCGTGCAGAGGACCTCCTGATCCGGGGTGGTCTCCAGGTACGTCTCCAGCGGGTTGTACTGGAAGACCATCGGCAGCCGATGCTCGCCGGCCCCCAGCAGGGCGGTCCGCAGCGCGACGTCGGTACGTAGACGCCGGCGGACCCAGACGCTGAAGTCGGTCTCACCGGCGATGCCGATGGTGAGGTCGCTGGCCCCGTAGCCGGAACGCACCTTGACGAACCGCTCCTGGAGATAGTCGCGTAGCGCCTCGGTCATCCCCTCACCGCCGACCAGGCCACTGATGCGGTACTCGGCCCACGGGAAGTCCTCGGCGTCGAGCTTGTCGCGCAGATGCTTGAGGAACGGGGGGTACGCGGTGACGATGTAGTCGAAGCCGGGCCCGAAGTACCGCAGGGTATCGACGATCTTCTGCAGGTCCGGTCCGGTGTTCTTCACCATGGCGATCGTGGACATGGCGATGCCGGTGTTGGTCCCGGTGGCCCAGGCACCCATCGAGTACGCGTTGATGACGAACCGCCGCTTCGACGGAAAGACCATTGTGGCGAAGCCGGCCAGGTTCTTGTGGACCGAGCGCAACTCCCGGCGGCTGCGGATCCAGTTGAACGGCTGACCGGACGAGCCCGACGACTCGTCGACCACGCTGCCAGCGATCTCGATCTCACCGTGCCAACAGCGCTGCGCCTCCGGGTACGCCTGCACGTAGGACCGCTTGTCAGTGGGCGGGTACGACGACAGGTCGAACCACCGGAACCGCCAGTGGTTGCGGCGGAGGTAGTCGCCGTACGCGGGCACGTCGATAGCGGCGAACTGGCAGGTCATCCAGGCGTGCAGCCGGGCGAAGCGACCCATGTACGGACGATACTGACGTGCGGTGAGCCGCCACATCGCCGGATGGATCCGGTACAGCGTGTAGAGCCAGGTCAGTGCGAAGCTCGCGAAGCGCAACGTCCACCGGCGCAGGAATGTCACCACGCGCCGAGGCTATTGGACCTTCGGGTCGGGCGCCTGGTGCCGGATACTCGGCCGTCCTGAGTATCCGGACCCAGCCGCCACCCACCGGGAGGGTCTGCCGCTGCGACAGCTGAAGCGTACTCCGCGTCCATGGTCCGAGGCGGCAACCACGAGTACGGTTTCGGTTCTCGACAGGCACGGGAGGGAGCGAGGGTGGCGCAGCAGAGAGCGTTGGTGGTCCGGGGCGGCTGGGAGGGGCACCGGCCGGTCGAGGCGACCGAGTTGTTCATCCCCTTCCTCGAACGTAGTGGCTACGCCGTACGGGTTGAGGAGTCGACGGAGATCTACGCCGATGCCGCCGAAATGGCCGCCACCGACCTCGTCGTGCAGTGCGTGACGATGTCGCAGATCACCGCGGAGCAGGCGGCGGGCCTCAGCGCGGCGGTCGTCGCCGGTACGGGGTTCACCGGCTGGCACGGCGGAATCGTTGACTCGTTCCGTGCGTCATCTGAGTACCTGCATCTGGTGGGCGGTCAGTTCGCGACCCATCCGGGTCGGGAGCCGTGCGAGCGTCGCGGCGGCGAGGAGGACAACTTCCTGCCGCACACGGTGCACATCACCGATCTCGGCCGGGAGCATCCGATCACCGCCGGAATCGAGGACTTCGACCTGGTCACCGAGCAGTACTGGGTGCTGCACGACGACCTGATCGACGTCCTGGCTGTCACGACCCACCCGACGCAGGAGTGGCATCCGTGGCACCGGCCGGTCACCTCGCCGGCGATCTGGACCCGACTCTGGGGTGCCGGGCGCGTCGTCGTGACCACCCCGGGGCACAGCCTTGACGTGCTGGAGCACGCGAGCGTCCGTACCGTCATCGAGAGGGGGATGATGTGGGCGACCCGCACCGCGTCGGCGTCGTAGGTCTCGGGGTCATCTCCCGCGCGTACCTGGACACACTGGCGAACCACCCGGCGGTGACCATCGCCGCGCTTGCCGACCTCGACGCTGCCCGGTCGGCCGCCGCGGCGGCCACCATCCCCGGCGCTGAGGCGTTGACCGTCGAGGGTCTGCTCGCCCGCCCGGACGTGCAGACGGTGCTCAACCTGACGATCCCCGCGGCGCACGCGGAGATCTCGCTCGGCGCGATCGACGCGGGCAAGAACGTGTACGTCGAGAAGCCGCTCGCCGTGACGTTCGAGGACGGCCGTTCGATCGTCGAACGCGCCGCGGCGGCCGGCGTCCGCGTCGGGTGTGCGCCGGACACCGTCCTGGGCACCGGCACCCAGACGGCGCGGGCGGCGATCGACGGCGGGCTCATCGGCCGCCCGTTGTCCGCGTCGGCCGTCATGGTCACGCCAGGGCACGAGCGCTGGCACCCCCACCCCGACTTCTACTACGCCCCGGGCGGCGGCCCGTTGCTGGACATGGGGCCGTACTACATCTCGGCGCTCATCCACCTGCTCGGGCCGGTTCGCGCGGTGGGCGGAGCCGCCAGCCGTCTGCGCGCCGAGCGCGTCATCGGCTCGGGCCCGCGTCTCGGCCAGCGGATTCCGGTTGAGGTGGACACCCACGTGACAGGCGTGCTCGAACACGTCAACGGTGCTCTCTCCACCATCACCATGAGCTTCGACGGGGTCGCGACGACAGCCGCACCGATCGAGGTGCACGGGGAGACCGGCACGCTCGCCGTACCCGATCCGAACGACTTCGACGGTCAGGTCCGCCTCTGCGCGCTCGGCGGCACCGAATGGCGCGTTCTCGAGCCGCGGGCCGGTTACGCCGAGGGTTCCCGAGGCATCGGTCTGATCGACCTTGTCCGGGCCGACGGTCAGCGTCCGCCGCGCGCAGGCGGCGACGTCGCGCTGCACGTACTCGAAACGATGACCACCCTGCTCCAGTCGGCAGCCGAAGGCCGGCGGATCGAGCTGACGACGGTGGTGGAGCGACCCGCGCCAGTGCCGCTCACTCCGGTCGCGGACTGGAAGGTGTACGACGCCGCGTAGGCGAAACTGTCCAGGCTCAGTTGCCCGCGCCCCTGACCTCGCTGACGCTGCCGCCGATCACGGTCCTGAACTGGGGTGTACCGGCGGATCCGTGCGGCGCGGGCGTGGCGAGCAGCATCCGCAGCCCTTCGGCGAGGCCGGCGCTCCTGGTGACCCGCTGGGCGAACGTCAGCCGGACGTCGGTGTGCCGGTCCGGCGCCTCGGCGCGGAGCACGATGCCGTTGGCGTCGACGGCGACCGGTACGACTCGCGTCGACCCGGCGGTCAACGCGGGGTCGAGCAGTGCGGCGAGCTGGTCGAGGAGATCACCGTGCTGGTCGGTGAGGTGTTGCAGGTGTACGGCCTCGTCGGCGGCGAGCGGGTCCGGCCGCGCGCCCCGATAGGCGCTGACGCTCAGCGTGGTGTCGCCGATGTCGCGGGTGAGGCCGACCTCGACCGGTTCGACAGCCCACAGCGCGACGGGAGGCAGATCGAGCAGGGACATGACGGTGTCGCAGTCACACGAGTCCAGGACGCCGGAGTCGAACCGGCGCGCGGTGCCCAGCATCCAGACTCTGGCCCGCACGCGGGAGCGTACGGCGACCGGGACGAGTTGCGTCACGTCGAGCCGCGCCGCGCCCTGCCGCCCGCGTGCCGCGACCAGCAGGCCGCCGGTCCGGCTCATCGCGTCGACGGCGAGGATCACCGTGCCGTCGGGCAGGACGGCGTGCGATTCGATGAGGTCGGCGCAGGCGTCGCCAAGTCGGAGCCGCAGGGACGACGCAGCGGCCAGGGTCGATCGTGCCGTCACGGCGGCCTGATCAGCCGCTGCGGCAGCGTGCGCGGGATCCGCCAGCTCCGTTGGTCGCACGGCTGGGTGGAACACCATGTCAGTCCCCTTGGCCCGTAGTGAAGGTGAATCGGCCTCGGATCGTGACAATAGTAGGTAAGGCTAACCTTTGCCAAGGCGGTGCCGTGCCGTGGGTGTGACGTCACGTCGGCACGCGCCAGTGGCGTCAGGCCGGCTGGTAGGTGAGGCAGTCGCTGGCGGTGGCGCCCGGGCCGACGGTGATGGACTCGGCCGTGCAGGCGAGGTTGGCGTTGTAGGTGCACTCGGAGCGCGCACACGCGCCCACCGCGCCGGTCACCTCCGGGATGCCGCCCTGGATCGAGGACTCCACGAACGTGGCGCAGGACGCGGCGTCGCCCGTCGAGGCCACGGTGATCGCCGGAGCGTGGCAGCCCTTTGCGTTGAAACTGCACGCGGTGGCGGCACATTCACGCACGGGGGGCGACTGGAGCAGAGTTTTCATGATGTTCTCCCAAGCCAAACCGTAGGGGCCGGCGCGGTAAAGGAAGCCGGCGTGCTCATATGTCAGTCCGTATATTTGCCACTCAGGTGGAAGGCAAACCCGCCACCGATCGGGACCTTGAAGACATCACGCTAACAGCGCGACGTGTCCCGCACGACGTTTTCATCGTTCCTTCGCGGTCGCGCCGGAGGCAAGTCGGAATTTGTTAGGTAAGTCTTGCCTTACCTGTTCGGAGGCTTTGTGTGCGCCTGGCGGCCCTGATTTCAGCATCACGGAAAGGAGAGGGGGTTCGGCAATTACCGCAATTGCTCAACAGCGCTTTCAGCTTTCGGCGCTACTTCACGAACGTGGGAAGGTGCCGGGTGGCGGTCAAATAGATCCCGCCTTCGCGGTACGGCCGCACAGGCGCCAGGTAATGCGGCCGGTCGGACCGTCGTCATGGCCCGGCCAAGCCCTCGCCGGATCGAGACCGTTCAGCGTGGTACGCGTGCGCCAGGGCACGACCCGAACGTCCGAGGCGTACGCCCGCCGGAGTCCGCGACGATGAAGGCTCAAGTGCTCAGTTGCCGCCGGCGTAGCGAGCGACAGCCTGGACGGCGGGTCGCGCTGTCGGTCCGGCCCGATCGCTGCCCTACTCTGCATTGGACATGTTGGGACCATCGTTGTGGTGATGGCATGCAGTTCCGGCTGCTAGGTCCGCCGGAGATCCTCCGGGGCGGGCGAGTGGTGCCCCTCGGAGGACCGAAGCAACAGGCGCTGCTGGCCCTGCTCCTGCTGCGACCCAACCGGTTCGTGGCCGCCGACTGGCTGGTCGAGGCGCTGTGGGACGGACGGCCGCCGGCCAGCGCCCAGATGACGCTGCGCACGTACGTGGCCGGGTTGCGTCGGGTCGTGGAGCCCGAGCGGTCCCATCGCGAGCCGGCACGAATCCTGCGCAGCCACCCGAGAGGGTACGAGCTGCGGGTGGACGCCGAGGCCATCGACGCGGTCCGGTTCGGCAGCCTCGTGGACCAGGCGGCGGATGCGTTCGCGGCCGGGGAGCTGGCGGCCGCCGAGGATTGCTACGCCGAGGCGTTGGCGTTGTGGCGGGGTGAGCCGCTGGCGGGCGTCGCCGAGCTGGCCGCGGTGCGCCCGGAGGTGACTCGGCTGGCTGAGCTGCGGTTGAGCGCCGAGGAGGGGCGTTTGACCGCCGCCGTCGTGGCCGGCCGGCACGCGACGCAACTGGCGGAACTGCGCCGGTTCGTGTCGGCGAACCCGCTGCGCGAGAGGGCTCGGGCGCAGTTGATGGTGGCGCTGTACCAGTCCGGCCGGCAGACCGAGGCGCTGGCGGCCTTCGACGAGGGGCGCCGGATCCTGGCCAGCGAGTACGGGCTCGACCCCGGGGAGCAGATCCGGGCGGTGCACCGGCTGATCCTGGAACAGGCCGAACCGGCGGAGTCCGACGGTCCGGCGACGGTCGGTCCGGACGTCGTACGGGTGGCCGAGACCCTGCCGCTCCGCGTCGAGTCCCTACCGAGCTCAGTCGCGGTGGTCCCGAACGAGCCCGGAGCCGAGGGCGCGGACCCGCTGGTGGGTCGTGGCGCGGAGCTGGAGCGCCTACGGGAATCGCTCGACGCGGCCACCCGGCACGGCGGGCGGGTGCTGGCTCTGGTGGGGGAGGCCGGCATCGGCAAGACCAGCCTGGCCGCGGCACTCGGCGCGCAGGCCGCCGCGAACGGCGTCCCCGTGGTCTGGGGCCGCTGTCCCGATGTCGGGCAGGCGCCACCGTTCTGGCTGTGGAGCCAGGTGGTACGCGCGCTCGTGGCGATGCCGGAGGCCAGCGCCACGGGTTCGGCGAGCCGGCTGGGCGGGTTCGCCGCGGGGTCGCTGCCGGCCCCGGCGGACGGTGGCGGGTTCGACCCCACGGCGCGGTTCCAGGTGTACGAGGCGGTGTCGGAACTGGTGCACGCGGTGGCCCGGCGGCGCGGCCTGCTGGTCGTGGTGGACGACCTGCACGCCGCCGACCCGGACTCGCTGCTGTTGCTGCGGTTCCTCTCCGCCGATCTGTCGGCGGCCCGGGCGCTGGTGGTGGCCACCCTTCGGCCGTACGACCACGATCCGGCCCTGGTGGCGACCGTCGCCGAGCTGGCTCGCGGTCGGGGGTTCGGCCAACTTCGGCTCGCCGGGCTGGACGCGTCCTCGGTCGCCGACCTCGTCCGGGACCGGACCGGGGTGGCACCGCCGGAGCCCGTCGTGGCGCGACTCGTCACCCGTACCGGCGGGAATCCGTTCTTCATCACCGAGCTGCTCCGATCCCGGACCGACCCGGCAGCCGCCGCGGAGCTGCCGCCGAGCATCCGCGACACCGTACGGCTGGGGCTCGGTGGGTTGCCCGAACCCGCCCGACGCTGCCTCGACCTGCTCAGCGTGGCCGGACACGACCTGGACCTTCAGGTGATGGCGGCGGCGCTGGACACCACGGCCCCGGCGGTGGCCGAAGGGCTGACCCCGGCCTACACGGCGGCACTGGTGACCGAGGCCGGACCGGGCGCGGTCACCTTCCGCCATCCGCTCATCGCCGAGGTCACCTACGCCGAGCTGGTCCCGCCGCGCCGGGCCGCTCTGCATGCCCGGCTGGCCGTGGTCTACGAGCGGGCGGCGGACGTCGCACCGGCCGAGTTGGCCCACCACTACGGTCAGGCGATCGGGCTCGGCCACGGTGAGGACCACCTGCGGTGGTCGCTGCTCGCCGCCGACGACGCGACCCGGCGGGTCGCCTACGAGGACGCGCTCGGTCACCTCGAACGCGCCGCGCACCGGCTGGCCCCGACCGCGCAGGGCTCGCCCGACGTGGCGTCGACCGAACTGGCCGTCCAGTTGCACCGCGCGTCGCTGTTGCAGATGACGGTCGGTGTCGGCAGCGACGCGGTCGACCAGATCTGCGCCCGCGCCCGGGAGCTGCTGACACTGGTGGGGCCGGACGCCGACATCCGGCACGCGCTCTGGGCACTGGGCGAACTGGCCGCCAACCGGGCCGAGTTCGCGTTCTGCACCGACCTGGCGGAGCGGCTGGTGCGGGCCGAGGACGACGGCAGCCGGCTGATCGCCGTGGCCGGCGAGTACCTGCTCGGTGCGGTCGGCTACTTCACCGGCCGGCTGGCCGACGGCGAGCGCCGGCTCACCGTCGCGATCGACCGGCTGCGAACGGTCGATCGGGTGCTGCTGCGCCGAGAGATTGGTCGGCGTCCGGTTCTCGGCTGCCACAACTTCCGGGCGTTGGTCCGCTCGGTACGCGGCAACCCCTCCGGCGCCTGGGCGGACATCGCCGATGCCGAGGCCCTTGCCGAGGAACTCGACGACCCGTACGGCCGGGCGAACGCGGCACTCTACGCCGCCTGGCTGGCGATGCAGGAACACGACGTCGCCGCAGCCGACGTCGCGGGGCGGCGGTGCCAGGACATCGGCCGGGCCACCGGCCTGCCGCACCTGATGGCGACCGGCGCGTTCTTCGCCGAGTGGGCTGCCGCGCGGGGCGGTGAGCACGGCCGGCTCGAAGCGATGCGCGCCGCCGGTGAGGAGATCTACCGTCCAGGACTGCGGTCCACCCGGACCATCACGCTCTGCGCGATGGCCGAGGCGTACCTGACTGCCGGTCAACCGGAGACCGCGGCGACGCTGGCCGAGGAGGCGCTGGCCGTGGCCGACCGGGTGGGGGAGCGGGTGTTCGTCGCTGAACTGCACCGCATCCGCGGCGTCGCGCGCCGCGACCGCACGGAGTGGGACGTCGGGGCCCAGATCGCCGCCGAACAGGGCGCCGGGCTGTTGCTGCCCCGGTTCGCCGGTTTCTGACCGGCGTGGAGGCCCGCCTCCACGCCGTCTCCACAACTTTTCCACGCCGAGCTGGTGCCCTGGTTGGCGTCGGGGAGGACGGCCGGGTGCCGTCCCCACAGGAACGTGTTCCGAGAGGGCACCGCCATGCGTCCAGATCAGCCGTCGGCTCACCACCCGGTCCAGGAGGTCGACGTGGCCGTCATCGGCTGCGGACCGGTCGGTGCGCTCACCGCCAACCTGCTCGGCGCTCGCGGCGTCACCACACTGGTCGTGGAGCGGAGCGCGGCCCCGCACGGCCAGCCGCGAGCCTTCTCCTGCGACGACGAGGCGCTACGCATCTACCAGCAGGCCGACCTGCTCGACGAGGTACGGGGTGAGACGATCGCGCCGCCGCTCGTCGAGTACGTCAACCGCGCGGGCCGGGTCTTCGCCCGGATGGCGTTGTCCGAGACGGATTTCGGGTACGGCCACGCCCCGCTGCGCTTCTTCGACCAGCCACGACTGGAACGGACGCTACGGTCCGGGCTGGACCGCTTCCCGCACGTCCAGCTCTCACTCGGCACCGAACTGGTCGGCCTGACCCAGGACGAGCACGGGGTGACCGTGCTCCTGTCCGACGTGGTCACCGGTCAACGGCGGGCAGTTCGCGCCAGGTACGTGCTCGGCTGCGACGGCGCCCGCAGCGCCACCCGATCCGCCGTCCGGATCCCGCTGGGTGGGGCGAGCTACGCCGAGCCGTGGCTCGCGGTCTCCGGCGACGTGCCGCCCGACGCGGTGCGGGTCAGGGACACCCGGTTCGTCTGCGACTGGCAGCGCCCGGCGTTCGTGTCTCCCGGCGCGGCCGGCAGCTACCGCCTGGAGTTCATGCTGCGCCCGGGGGAGACCGAAGCCGAGATGCGGCACCCGGAGATGATCGCCGCGCTCGTCTCGCCGTACGTCGACCCGGACCGGTTCGACGTCACCCGGGCGGTGGTCTACAGCTTCCACCACCTCATCGCCGAACGGTGGCGGGAGGGGAGGGTCTTCCTGCTGGGCGACGCGGCCCACCAGATGCCCCCATTCTTGGGTCAGGGTCTGTGCAGCGGCCTACGCGACGCGGCGAACCTGTCGTGGAAGCTGGCCCTGGTGTTGTCCCGCGCCGCCGACGCCGCGGTGCTGGACACGTATGAGACCGAGCGGCGCCCGCACACCCTGGAGATGGCGCGGACGAGCGTCCGGCTGGGGCGGGTCTTCCTGGCCCGCAACCGGTCCGCCGCCTGGGTGCGGGACACCGTGCTACGGGCGGTCCAGACGATCCCCCGGGTACGGCGGTTCGTGGAGCGGTTCGAGTTCAAGCCGGTGCCGGCGTACCGGCGGGGCCTGATGTCCGGCGGTCGGCGCGACGGCGTGGTCGGGACGATGTTTCCCCAGCCGCGGATCCTCATCCCGGGATCGTCCGGTGCGCGTTTGCTCGACGAGGCGCTCGGTGACGGCTTCACCGTGCTCGGCCTCGCCACGGCGGGCAGTTCGCTCGGACCGCAGTGGCGAGGGCTGCCGGTACGGTTCGTCGCCGTCCACCCGTCCGGCACTCCGGTGGCTGGCCTGCCGGACCTGTCCGGGGACGGCCAGCCGGACCGGGTCGATGTCGTTGACGTCGACGGTGTGCTCGGCAGTTGGCTCCGGCACCGCCGCGCCGACCTGGTGGTGCTGCGGCCGGACCGGTTCGTGTTCGCCCTGTCGGCGGCCGCCGGGATCGACCAGGTCGGGCGGGATCTGTCGGCCGCCCTCGGCGTGCCGTCGGATCGACCGGGTCAGTCCGTGCGGCCGGTGGGCGGGGCTGCCTCGTGACCTGGTGCAACCACGTCCACCGGCGCCCAGAGGCCGGCCGACCCGCGACGAGGTCAGTACCTGACCTGCACTCCCATCTTGCGCCAGGTGCGCGGGCCGACCGCGCCGTCGGCCGTGAGGCCCTGCATCTTCTGGTACCAGCGGACCCCGGCCTCGGTCCGGGTGCCGAACTCCCCGTCCGCGGTGCCGCACCGCCGCTCGCCGATGAACCGCTGGACGAAGCCGACGTCGTCGCCGGTCGCGCTGCGGCGCAACGTGCGGGAACCGGGCTCCCGTCGGGGTTGAGCCGGCGGCTTCGTCGGGGGCTTCGCGGGCGGTTTGGTCTGCGGCTTCGCGGGCGTCGGCGGCTTCGCTGTTGTCGACGGCTTCGCGGGCGTCGGCGTGGACGCCGTGCGGAGGGCCGCCACGGTCTTCGGCCCGACCAGGCCGTCGACCGTGAGCTTCTTCGCCTTCTGGAAGCCGCTGACCCACGCCTCGGTACGGCTGCCGAAGTCGCCGTCCACGGTGAGCGGTGGCTTCGCGCCGAGCGTGTTCGCCAGGGCCTGGAGTTCGCGGACGTCAGCGCCGGTGCATCCCGTACGCAGCACCCGGTCGCCGAGCTTCAGGGGCTTGGTCGGCACCCCGGCGTCGATGCCCCAGGCCCGGCGGCTGTTCTCCAGTTCGGGGGAGTGGCTGACGCTGACGTGCAGGTGCTTGGTGTGCGGGTTCGACCCGGTGTACCGGGACGGCGTGAACCCGCGGGTGCGGCTCCAGATCGTCCGGTCGAAGATCACGTACTGGGTGGACGGGTGGACGATGGCCCGGCGCACCACCAGCTGCGGGTCGATGCCGTCCCGGTCGACGTCCAGCGCGTTGACGGAGTTGTCGTGGTCGGGGTTGTGGTCCGATTTCGTGGCCTGGTGGGCGGTGTCGCCGATCCAGCCGTCGGAGGCGCGGTCCCGGTTCGGCCAGCGGGCGTTGATCTCGTTGCGCAGGCACACCAGCACCGGGGCGAGCCGGACCGGCGGGCGCATGCCCGGCGGAGGTTCCTCGCCGTCGTCCGGGTCCTCCCCGCCCGGGTCCTCTCCGGGACCGGTGCCCGGGTCGTCGTCCGGACCGAGGTCGTACTCGACCTCGTCGCCGATCAGGCTGCCCGGGTCGTCGTCCTCGTCGTGGTGGGTGACATCCGGATCGTCGATGTCGGGTGCCACGTCCATGTCGTCCTCCCAGGGGTTGGGTCTCGGCGGCGGTGCGGGAGACGAGCCATCCCGGCCGCGGTCGCCGCCAGCCTGGATCTCCAGAATTCCCGTCCACAAGGGCAAGTCGGGTTCCTTGCAGTAGGAGGGCCGGACAGGTTGAGCCGCTGCCGACCGATCGGTAGGTCGGCCGCCCGCGAAAGGCCCCTGGTTGGCAAACGAAGGGTTACGAGTTGATCGGCAATCGAGCGATGTTACTGAAGGGTCACCGCAGCGTTGACTGAGCGCACGGGACAGCAGCGAGCTTGGAATGGGTGGCGTGTGAAGGGATCCAACGCATTGGAGGTGTCCACAATGGACATACATGGCCAGTTCGGTGCCGTCGGCTCGGGCCCGTGGAGGTCGGCGTGACCTGGCAGCCTCGCCCGCTCGCCAGCCTCCCGCTGGTGCTGGCCGGCCCCCTGCTGCGGCGGGTGGACGGCACGTCCGTCACCGTGTGGTTGGCGCTGCGCGAACCCCGCAAGGTCACTCTCCGGGTCTACTCGTCGGACGCCGACGGGGTCGGGGTGACCCAGGTCTGCGAGGGCAGCCGCAACACGGTCAAGGTGGCCGCCAACTGCCACCTGGTCGCGGTCACCGCCACCGGCGCGGCGCCGCTGGCGGCCGGCACCCTCTACCGGTACGACGTGTTCTTCGCCGCGCCCGGTGACGAATCCGTGCCGGTACCGGCCACCGAGCCCCGGTTGTACTCCCCGAACGTGGTCGCCGCCACGGCGGCCGCCGCCCGCGCGGCCCTCAGCTACGCCGGGCCGGGCGCGCCGAGCCTGCCGAGCTTCGCCACCCCGCCGGAGGACCTCAACCGGCTGCGCGTGGTGCACACCTCCTGCCGCAAGCCGCACGGCGGTGGCGACGACGCGCTCGCCGTGCTCGACGAGATCCTGCGGGCCGATGTCGCCAACCCGCTCGCCCGGCCGCAGCAACTGGTGCTCAGTGGCAGCCAGATCTACGCCGACGACGTCGCCGACCCGCTGCTGGCGGTCGTCACCGGGCTTGGGCAGACCCTCAAGGCCGGCCCCGAGGCGCTGCCCGGAGTCGTCGACGCGGACCCCCGAATGCGGCCCGGGCACCGGCAGGAGCTGGCCACCGGGGCGGCCGGACTGACCGCCACGGCGGCGAAGAGCCACCTGCTGACGCTGGCCGAGTTCTGGGCGATGTACCTGCTCGTCTGGTCCGACGTGCTCTGGCCGGAGAACCTGCCGGAGTTCGCCGACGTACACCCGGACGACCACGCGCTGCTGGAACGCTCGCTCACCGACTCGGGGCTCTCCGACGCGTGGGCCGCCATGGCCCGGTACGGCCCGGCCAAGCAGCGGCGGGACACGTTCGCCGACGAGCGCGCGGCGGTGCTGGCGTTCCGGTCCAGTGTCGGCGCGGTCCGCCGGGTGCTGGCGAACACCCCGACCTACCTGGTGCTCGGCGAGCACGAGGTCAGCGAGGACTGGTTCTCGACGCAGGGTTGGACGGAGAAGGCACTGTCCACCACCGGCGACGCCAGCGGGCTGGGCCGCCGGGTGATCCAGAACGCGCTCACCGCGTACGCCCTCTGCCAGGGCTGGGGGAACACGCCGGAACGGTTCGCGCCCGCCGGCCCGGCCGGTGAGCCCGGCCGGCGGCTGCTGGCCGCCGTCGCGGCCTGGGACGGCACCGAGAACGACACCTCGGCGGCCATCCGTGCCTGCGTCGGCCTGCCCACCGGCTTCACCAGCGGCGTACCGCTGCGTCCCGCCGGGGCGCTGAGCTGGCACTACCACGTCGAATGGGCGAAGCACCAGCTCATCGTGCTGGACACCCGGACCACGCGGGTCTTCCTCGGCGGGCCGGGCGACCCGCCCGCCCTGCTCTACGGCGACGCCGCCCTGAAGGAACAGGTGCTGGACCCGCCGGACCTCGGCCCGGAGGCCGCCACCTTCGTGGTCTCCGCGACACCCGTGGTCGGCTACCCGTTCGTCTCCGACTTCGTGCAACAACTGCTCGGCAAGCGCTACCGGGGTCGGGCCACCGTGGACGGCGAGGCCTGGGGGCTGCAACGCGCCGGGTACGAGAAGCTGCTGTCCCGGCTGTTCAACCGGGGCGCCGCACGACCGGACGGCACCCGCCGGCAGCGACTCATCCTGCTCTCCGGTGAGGTCGGCTACGGTTTCGCCGCGCGGCTGCGCTACGACGGAGCGGTGCCGTTCCGGGCCACCGCTCCGGTGCCCACCCGGGGAGTGGTCGCGCAGTTCGTGGCCAGCGCGGCGCGCAACGAGGACGGGCTGACCCGGTTCCTGCACGGCACCGGCTTCGACGTGACCGCCGACGTGCTGCCCCGCAGCAGCCGGGTCGGCTGGGCGAACCCGGACGGCGGGAGCCTCACCGTCGGCTCCGAGCTGGTCGACACGATCACCGGGCACCTGCGGAGCGTGCCGTGGACGGTGCACGGCACCCCCGCCGTGGCGGAGACCGGGCCGCTGCGCACTGTCACGCGTACCCCGGACTGGTCCTACGACCTGAGCTTCGCCAAGCACGACGCCGCCGACCCGACGATCCCGCCCCGACCCGGCTCGCCGCGACCGGTCTACCCGCCGACCGGCGACCGCGCGGCGGCCCTCGGGCAGTACCTGGCCGCCACCGAGAACCACGACGACTACCTGGGCAAGTGGGGCGACGGCAAGGAGGTGGTCGGCTACGCGAACATCGGCGAGGTCAGCCTCTCCTGGCAGCCGGGCAACGCCAAGAAGGCGATCCAGACCCTGTGGTGGCGGCTGCCCGGCCAGGAGGCCGCCGCACCGTTGACCCGCTGCGTGGTGAGCCTCTCCACCCGGGCGGCCACAGCGCCGCACGACCCCGACCACCTCGTGCTGATGACCGGGCGGCCCGCCGCGGGCGGGGTCGCCGCGACCAGTCAACCCGCCGAGGACACCTGGGTCTACTGGCGTACCGGCGGCGCTGTCCGCCGGCTGCGCGCCGGCACCGACGGCTACCTGTACGCCAGTGCCGTCGCCGGGTCGACCGAGCCGTGGGACTACACCGAGGCGTTCAAGCCGGCCGCCGGCACGGTCGCCGAGGTCGCCTACAGCACCGGCGCCCGACCGCTGCCGGACGCGCTGCTCGGCACCGCCGGCCTGTTCCAGCAGCGCACCGTGCCGCCCGTGCCACCGGCCGGCGACGGGGAGCCCGAACCGGTCACGGTCACCCTCCCCGCACGTGTACTGAGCCTGGTCAGTCCCGAGGAACTGGCGCTCTGGCCGGTGCTGTGGCATGTGCCCGACACCTACGCCAAAGCGGGGCTCCGGCAGCAGGCCAACGCGTGGGCGCCCCCGGCCGTGGTGCACGGCGACCCGGCCCCGGCCGCAGTGGCACCGGACCGGCCGGTGGAGCGGGGCCTGCGGATCGAGGGGCAGGTCGACGCCGCGGCGACGCAGGTCCGGCTACGGCTGCAAACCTCAGCCGGCGTCGCACTGCGGTTGCGGACCGGGATCGCGGCCGACGCGCCCACCGCCGACGAGGTGACGGCGACGCTGGCACCCCCGGCCGGCGGGGTGCGTACGTTCACCGCGACCGTGTTCCTGCACGACGCGGCTGCCGCGTTCGGCCCGGTGGAGGTCCTGGTCGTCGCCGAGGGGCCGGCCGTGCCACACGTCGAGTCGTTCACCCTGCATCTGTGCGGCCTACAGACCGCGCTGGTCGACGACCCGACCGCGCAGGATCGCGGCCCGCTGCGCGGCGAGGCCGACGAACTCGTCGTCGTGGACTTCCTCCGGTCGCCGCAGAACACCCTCGCCCTCCTCGACAACGAGACGAGGGTCCGCCGGATGGTGCCGTACCAGTTCCGTAACGAGCGACGGCCACTGGTCGCCGGTGGGCCGGACCGGCTGCGACCGCAGATGCCGATGTGGATGGGGGAGGTGCACTTCGTCGGCGTCACCGACGATCAACTGCGCGACCTGCTGCGCCGGCGGTACGCCCGGTCGGCGGTGCTCGACCCGCCGGACCCGGCGGCCAACCCGGCTCCGCCGCGCAAGCTGCGCATCGACTGGGCCTGGAACCTGCGGCTGAGCTGGGACGGCCCGGACGACAACGCCGACGCCATGGCCGGCCCGGTGCAAAACCCGCAGCTCGGCCACAACTACCAGTTGGACCTGGCGGAAAGCCCGACGGTGGTGCTGCACTACGGCGCCACCGGGCAGTTCACCGACGCCCGGGGGCGGGACCTCGTCGTGGACGACCAGGGACGGGTGCCGGCGGCCTTCGCGCCCGCACCGACCGTGGTCCCGTTCCCGGTCGCGAACCGGCGGTTGCCCGCCGTGCTGGTCACTGGCCAGCAGCGGCCGTGGGGGCGTCTCGCCGGTGCCCAGGCGCGGCCGGCACTGGTGCTGGAGTTCCAACCTTCGGTGACCGATGCCGGGCGGGAGGTGATCCGGGGCGGCGACGGGAAGTTGGGCGTGTCGAGCTTCTCGTTCGACGAGCGACCGCTGGATTCCGGGCTGATCCCCAACGCGGCAGGAGTGCTCGGGCCACCGCCGGCCGCCGTGCCGCTGCTGGTGCTGCCCGACTTCCGGGTCCTCGGGCGAAACCCCGCGCCCGACGCCGAGATCGAGGCGGTCATCGAGGACATCGTGGAGGAGTACTACAACACCAATCAGGCCCTGCCCCGGGTCAACATCCTGAGTTTGGCGTGCTGGCAGCGGACCGCGCTGTTGATCTTCGGGCACGAGAGCGGCGTACGTGGCGGCTACAACCAGTTCCGTACGGACCCCCCGCGCCGCCCCGAGTACACGTTCCAGGGCGGCTCCTGGCGGTACGGCCACGAGACGGACATGCCGCTGTTCGGGCCGCCTCACGGTTATGGAATCGGCCAGCTCGACAACTGGGGCAACCCGCCCACGGGCGTCGATGCCGACGAGGCGTGGAACTGGGTGGAAAACATCCGTCGAGCCGTCCGCCTGATTTTCGGGACCTACGGCGCCGGCGCCTACAACCTGATCGACGACCATCTGCCAAATCCGATTGACCAGCGCATCCGCGCGGTCTTCCAGCGGGAGACGATCCGCCGCTACAACGGCGGTCGGGAGTTCCAGTGGAACGGCAACGCCTGGGAGATCGAGCCGAGCATGCAGTACCGGACGCCGGGCAACGTGGCCTCCGGCCCGAACCCCCGGCTGCTCTACCCGAACCAGGTCCTGGCCCACGCCGGCGTGCCGGCCATCACCTACTTCAGCAGTGCGGCGGGCGCCGCGAACGTCGGCGACGGGGCCAACACGGTCTACAACCGGCCTGCTGCCTTCACCGCGGCTCACTACGGACCGGAGACGGCATGACCGACGACGGCAACTTCCAGACACAACTGCTCGGCGAGATCGAGGCGTTGCTGTCGCCGATCACCATGGCCGCCACCAGCCAGTGGCGTCGCTCCGGCATCCTCGACTCGCTCGGTTGGGACCTCGCCGCGCTCGCCGGGATGCCGGCTGACGAGTTCGAGAAGTGGTTGACGGACTGCGCCGAGGCTGTCGACGGTGTGCGCCGGATCGTCGAGCACGGGCCGCCAGAGACGCTCGACGACCTGACCGCGGCGCTGGACACCGTGTCGGCGGCGGTCGCGGCGGTCAGCGGGCTGCCACCGGCGCTGAGCGCTGGTGCGGCGAACCTCCCGCCGGCCGAGGTGCTGGCCGAGGATCTGATCACCTTCCTCACCGTCAACTACCTGCAACGCCAACACCCGGTCGCGTACCAGGTGGCGATCCTGCTGACGCTGCTCACCCCGGCGGGTGAGCCGCCGGTGAGCGCGCCGATGCCGGCGACCGGCGCACCGGTACGGCTGCCCCGGTCCCGGCCCGAGTTGCACCTGGACCGGCTCGGTGACCTGCTCAGCGACCCGGTCGGCACGCTGCGCGCGGAGTACTTCCCGGACGGGCTGGCCACCACGGCGGCGGCGGACGCGGCGGCGGCGAAACTCTTTCCCCGCATCGCCGCCGTACTCAAGGAACTCGGCGTGCCGGCGCTGTACGGCCTGAACCCGGCCGACGGGCCGGACCTGGGGGCCGTCGGCACCGCCCTGGCCGCCCGGATGCTCACCGTGGCCGCCCCGATCCGAATCGGCGACGCCCGGGTCACCGTGGGGGCGAGCGCGGCACTGTCCGCCGCCGACCGGGGCGGGCTCGGCCTGGTCCTGGCGCTGCGGGGCGCCCTGGAACTCGATCGGATCGTCGCTGGCTGGGCGTTGAAGCTGGCGGTCCAGGGGGCCGGCGCCGGCTTCGCGATCGGCCCGGACGGGCTGACCCTGCCGGCTGGTCTGGACGCGATGGTGCGGATCGCGCTCACCGCCGACCGGGTGCCGGACGCGACAGGGGTGGCCCTGCGCATCGGTAGCGCCACCGGCACTCGGCTGGAGGTGCAGGGTCTGCGGCTGGCCGTCGGCGCAGCGCTGGGCGGCGGGGTGGACGACATCGAACTGTCGGTCTCGGCGGCCCGCGCGGCGCTGGTCGTCGCGGCCGGCGACGGCGACGGGTTCCTCGCCCAGGTGCTGCCGCCGGAGGGGCTGCGCGCCGAGTTCGACCTCGCGCTGACCTGGTCGCTGCGCAAGGGCCTGACGTTCCGGGGCGCCGCCGGGCTCGACGCGGACCTGCCGCTGCACATCTCGGCCGGCCCGGTCGAGATCTTCGGCCTGCACGCGGCGCTCGGCGTACGCGGGGAGGGGCTCTCCGCCGCGCTGGCCGCCTCGGCGACCCTGCGGTTGGGGCCGTTGCGCGCGGTGGCCGAGCGGATCGGCGTCGAGGCGGGCCTGACGTTCCCGCCGGGCGGCGGCAACCTCGGCCCGGCCGAGACGACGCTGGCGTTCAAGCCGCCGTCGGGCATCGGGCTGTCGCTCGCCGCCGGGCCGCTGGTCGGCGGCGGATACCTCTTCGTGGACGCCGACGCCGGCCAGTACGCCGGTGCGCTGCACCTCCAGTTCGAGTCGATCGCGGTGAGCGCGGTCGGCCTGCTCGCCACGAAGAACCCGGACGGGTCGCCGATCCGGATGCCGGACGGCAGCGACGGGTTCTCCCTGCTGGTCATCATCGCGGGCGAGTTCACCCCGATCCAGCTCGGTTTCGGCTTCACCCTCAACGGGGTCGGCGGGATGCTCGGCGTGCACCGGACGGTCAACGTCGAGGCGTTGCGTTCCGGGGTGCGCAACGGGTCGCTGAACTCGCTGATGTTCCCGACGGACCCGGTGGGCCGGGCCGCGGAGACGGTGGCGGCGGCCGGCGCGATCTTCCCGGTGGCCGTCGGCCGGTACGTCTTCGGCCCGATGGCCCGGCTCGGCTGGGGTACGCCGACCCTGCTCACCTTCGACCTCGGTCTGGTGCTGGAGTTGCCGGCGCCGCTGCGCCTGGTGGTGCTGGGGCGGCTGCGGATGGCCCTGCCCGACGAGAAGAACCCGATCGTAAAGATCAACATGGACGTCCTGGGCATCGTCGACTTCGGCGCCGAACAGGCGTCCATCGACGCGTCGCTCTACGACTCGCAGATCGCCGGCTTCCCGATCAGCGGGGACATGGCGATGCGGATGTCCTGGGGAGCGAA
Source organism: Micromonospora sp. NPDC047527 (assembly GCF_040643015.1). Lineage (NCBI taxonomy): Bacteria > Bacillati > Actinomycetota > Actinomycetes > Micromonosporales > Micromonosporaceae > Micromonospora > Micromonospora sp. NPDC047527. The sequence goes on from NZ_JBEYTK010000001.1 coordinate 198,683, forward strand.
GCCGACGTTCGCGCTCGCGGCCGGCGGGTTCAACCCGCGATTCCAGCCGCCGCCGAACTTCCCGCAACTGCGTCGCCTCGCGATCGCCCTGTCCGAGAAGGACAATCCCCGGCTGCGACTGGAGTCGTACCTCGCGCTGACCTCGAACACCGTGCAGTTCGGTGCCCGACTGGAGGTCTACGCCGAGGCGGCCGGCTTCAACGTCTCCGGGATGCTCTCCTTCGACACCCTGGTGCAGTTGGCGCCATTGGGCTTCGTCGCCGACATCGCGGCGGCGGTGGCGTTGCGCCGGGGCAAGCGGGAGCTGATGGCCGTCGCGCTCAGCGTGACGCTCAGCGGGCCACGGCCGTGGCGGGCGCGCGGCAAGGCCAAGTTCAAGGTGCTGTTCGTCAGCGCCTCGGTCTCCTTCGACCTGACGATCGGATCGCGGACCCCACCGCCGCTGCCCACCCCGGTCGACGTCGGCGGGCAGCTCGACGCGGCGTTCGCCGACCCGCGCAACTGGACGGCGCAGCTGCCGCCGCAGGGCGAGGCACTGGTCACCCTCCGCAAGATCGAGGTGGCGCCCGGACAGTTGCTGGCTCACCCCCTGGGCGCGATCGCGGTCACCCAGCAGGTCGCCCCGCTGGGCCTGACCATCGACCGGTTCGGCAGCGCGCCGGTGACCCAGAAGACCGGCTACGCGATCGCGTCGGTGCGGTTCGGCGGTGTCGACGCCACCGACGCCGGCACGGTCACCTACGAGCATTTCGCGCGGGCCCAGTTCCAGTCCATGACCGACGACCAGTTGCTCTCCACCCCCTCGTTCGAGCGGATGGAGGCGGGCCGCAGCTTCTCCTCCCCGGAGGTGGAGTACGACCTGGCCGCCCCGCCGCCGGTGCCGCTCGGCTACGACGTGCTGATCATCGACGAGCCCGACGTCGCCGCCCGTACCCCGGGCGGGACCGGGCGGGCGAAGCGGTCGGCGGTCGACCAGGCCCCGGCCATGCGGCCGATGGACGGAGCGACGCTGAAACGACTGACCCGATCCAGCGCGGCCGCGCTGGCCCCCGCCCGGGCCACCGGCCCGGCCGCCTACCGCGCCGGGCTGACCCCCCTGGTGCGGTTCACCGAGCCGGTCGCCGGTTCGCGCACCCCCGAGGAGGCACGCCGGTGACGGCGCAACTGCATTTCCTGGCGTACGTCCGGCAGGGGCTGGCCGCCGCCGGTGCGGTGGCCGACCCGCTGGAGACGGACATCCCCGCCCGGCAGCCGGTCACGGTGGGCGTCCGGCTGGCCGGTCGCACCGAGCACCAGTTCGACATCCGCCTGTACGGGCCGGGCGACATCCGGGGCATCGACACCCGCCAGGTGATCCGCACCGATCCGCCGGAGCGGGCCAGCGACTTCGAGCCGAACAACCTGGTCACCATCGAGTTCGACCGGCCGGACTTCCCGTGGCTGTTCACCCCGGCCGCGCCCGGCGATCGGCAGCGGCTGCGTCCCTGGCTGTTCCTGGTCGTGGTGCCGGTGGAGAACTCCGACCTGCGTACGGACACCGGCACCCCATTGCCGGTGCTGGAGTGCGCGTTGCCGGACCTGCCCGACCTGGCCGAGTCGTGGGCCTGGGCGCACGCTCAGGTCGCCACCACCGGGGCGGGCGAGCCGGTCGCCGACGTGCTGGCCGGTGACCCGCGCCGCACCCTGTCCCGGCTGATCAGCCCACGCCGGCTGGCTGCCGGCATCGCCTACCGGGCCTGCCTGGTGCCGGCGTTCGAGGCCGGCCGGCGGGCCGGGTTGGGCCTGCCCGTCGACGACGGCGCGGATCTCGCCCCAGCCTGGACGCCCGGTCTGGGCGCCGCGCCGCTGCTGCCGGTCTACCACAGCTGGGAGTTCTCCACCGGGGCCGACGGCGACTTCGAGTCCCTGGTCCGGCGGCTGCGGGCCCGTGGCCTGCCCGCCGACGCGGGGCTGCGCCCGATCCTCCTCGGCCGGTCCGGGGTCCCCGGGCTCGACCCGTCGGTGCCCACGGTGACCCTGGGCGCCGAGGGTGCGCTGCGTGGAGCGCTCACCATGCCGACCCTCTGGCCGGCGCAGTCCCGGGAGGCGTTCCAGGAGCTGCTGCGGGCGCTGATCGCCGACACCGGCACCCGGCTCGGTCCGCCGCTCTACGGCGGCCGGTACGCCGGGGTCGACCGGGTACCCGGCGCCGCGGCCCACCCGCACTGGCTCCGGGAGCTGAACCTCGACCCCCGGCACCGGATCGCCGCGGCGCTCGGCACCCGGGTGGTGCGCGAGCAGCAGGAGGAGCTGATGGCGGCGGCCTGGGAGCAGGCGGCCGAGGTGCAGCGGGCCAACGAGGCGATCCGCCAGGCCCAGCTCGCCGCCGAGGTCAGCCGCTCGACGTACGAGCGCCGGATCGCCGGTCCGGAGGGTGCCGGTCTCGCCCGCTCCGACGCCGGCCGGCTCGCCCTCGGCGGCCCGCTGGCGGCCGGCCGGCTGTTGCAGGTCTCCGGGGCGGTGCTGGACGCCGTGACGGTCACCCCACGCGGCAAGCGGCTGGTCAGCGGCGAACTGCACCGCAACCCGACCGCGACGGCGACCCTGTCGGCGACGTTCCGCCGGATGACCCGGCCGGACGGTCCGCTGGCCCGGCGGGCCGGCGCCGACGCGCTGGAGTCCGTGGTCGAGGCGGCGGCGAGCAACGAGGTGACCGCGACGCCGCCGGAGCAGCCGCCGGCGGGCACGGTGCTGTTCGACGACGTCGCGGGCGACGACATCGCCTTCCACCTGATCAACCGGACCCGCATCGACCGCGCCGACCCCTGGTGGCGGGGACGCGCCGCGGGCCTCGCGGCAGCCGCGACGACAGATGCGGCCACCGCTGAGGCACCGGCCGTGGCGGCGGACGAGCCCGCGCCGGCGTCGGCCGTCGCGGTGGATGAGCCGGCTCCGGCAGCGGATGCCGTCCCGTCGACGTCGGAGCCGGAGGTCGCGCTGGCTCCACCGACGTCCGACGGCACCGGTGGCGACAGCCGGCCGGGGCTGACCGGCCTGCTCGACACCCCGGTCGGCGCCGCCACCGTCGAGCAGTTCGGCGAGGTGTGGACGGTGTCGCCGTTGCGACCGATCGAGCCGAGGCTGCCCCCGGACGACCCGAACTGGCCGCCGCGAGACCCCTATCCCGATCCGGAGCCGATCCCGGACCCGCCGCAGCCGTTGCCGGTGTCGTACCCGGACACCAGCCCGCTGCCTGCCGGCGTCCTCGCCGCACCGACCGGCCTGCCGGGCACGGTGCTCAGCCCACCCGGCCCGGCGGTGAACGACCGGCAGACGTTCGTCACCACCAGCGACGGCCGGTTGTTCGAGCGGTCCTACGACGGCACCCGGTGGCTCTGGTTCGACCACGGCGCACCGCCCAGCACCCAGGCCGCCGGGGTCGAACCCGGCGGGGTCATGGACGGCGGCCGGCGGATCTTCGTCGCCACCGTGCACGGCGGGCTCTTCGAGCACTACCGCGAGGACGACCGCTGGTACTGGCGCAAGCATCCGATCCCGCCTGGCAGCTACGGGCTCGGCAGCTCGCCGTTCCTGGTGCTCAACAACCAGAGCATCTTCCTGACCACCACCACCAACGGTGGCGGCAACCGGCTCTGGGAGCGGCGTCGCAACGGCGCCCAGTGGAGTTGGGTCGACCACGGCAACCCCAACCACTACAGCGCCGAGAAGATCGTCAGCACCCCGGGCAGCGCCCAGGGCAACACGAGCTTCTTCGTCACCAGCGACGCCGGCCGGCTGTGGCAGCGCTACTGGACCGGCACCCGCTGGGAGTGGCGCTGGCACGGGCACCCGACCGGCGCCCCGCTGCGGCACGTCGCGCCGCGGACCGCCCCGGTCAGCGTGTTCGCCGTGTCCTACGACGGTCGGTTGATCGAACGGGTACTGGCCAGCGGCACCTGGGGCGACCACGGCACCCCGCCGGGGACCACGCTCACCAACGCCCCCGGCGACATCATCGTCAGCGGCAACGAGGTGATGATCTTCTGCGGGGCCGCTGACGGGCGGCTGTACATCCGGTATTGGAACGGCTCGGCCTGGTCGTGGCAGAACCTGGGGTTCCCACCCGGTACGAGGGTGATGCAGGTGCCCGGCGCGGCGATGTGGGGCCGGTTGACGGTCTTCGTGACCGGCAGCGACGGCCGCCTCTTCACGGTGAGCCGTACCGGCAACGGGTGGAGCTGGGACGATCAGCACGGCTTCCCGGTGGACTCCCGGGGCGCCGGCTCGATCGCCGCGGAGCCGGTCGGCGGCCCCCGGTGGGCGCTGCCGCTGGGCTTCATGTCCAACCTGGTCGCCGCGCACGTCGACAACGGCGCGACCGACAACGTCATCTACCACCGGGTGGGCCGCGACCTTGGGTTCGAGGCCGAGGTACGCGGCGGCTGGTCCGCGCAGATCAACAAGCCGGGTCCGATCGGCTGGGAGACCCAGGGCCTGGGCATCGCGGTCGCCGACGTCAACGGCAACGGCCAACCCGACCTGGTCCTGATGTGGGTGGACAACCCGGCTGGCGCCAACGCCGTCCACTACCAGATAGGCTGGAATCTCGGTGTCACCGGCGAGGTGACCGGCGGGTGGAGCGCGGTGCACCGGCTGCCCGACGAGGTAGCCGCCGAGATCCAGGGCGCCGACCTCACCGTGGCGGACCTGGACGGCGACGGTCGTCCCGAGCTGATCCTGGCGTACGCCACCGGCGGTGCCGCGCCAGGGCTGTACTACCGGGTGGGCTGGCGGCTGGACACCCAGGGCGCGATCAGCCGGGGGTGGTCCGACGCGGTGTCGGTGCCCTGGACGCCGCGGCCGGTGCAGGGCGTCGGGGTGGCCGTCGCCGACCTTAACGACAACCTGACCCCGGACATCATCGTGCTCACCATCGAGCCGTCCGGCGGCACCAACCAGGCGGTCTACCGGATCGGGTGGCAGCTCAACGCCCGGGGCCGGGTCGCCGGCGGCTGGGCGCCGGCCAAGGTGGTCGGCGGCGGCCCGCTGCCGGCGGCGCACCAGGGCGCCGGCATCGCCGTCATGGACGTCACCGGAACCCGCCGGGCCGATCTGGTGCTGTTCCACGTGGCCAACCCGGCCCAGTCCAACCGCGGCTACTATCGGGTCGGCTGGGACCTGGACCGGTACGGGGTGGCCCGGCAGTGGACGGCCGACGCCGAGGTCCCCGGCTGGCTCGGGTGGGAGGGGCAGGGGGCGGCCATCGCCCTCGCCGACCTCGACCCGGCGTTGACCGCCGCCCGCACCGCGATGGGCGACCGGTTCGCCGCCGCCGCCGGACGGCATCAGGACCGGGTGCTGGCGGCCCAGGCGCTCGCCCAGGCGAAGCAACGGGTTTCGGTCGACACCGCCACGCTGGCGGCCCGGATGACCGCCGCCCTGGAACCCGTCGGCGGGATCACCGACCAGACCGCCGGCCGGTTGAAACTGGCCGGTGCCGAGTCGGCGCAGGAGTTGCGCGAACTGGTGGTGGTGCCCCGGTTCACCCGCCCGATGTACGAGGCGCTGCGGGACCTGTCCCAGGAGCTGCTCTTCCCCGGGGTGTCCGCGATCCCGCCGGAGACGGTCACCCTGTTGCGGGTCAACGCGTCCTTCGTGGAGGCGTTCATGGTGGGTCTCAACTCCGAGCTGGGCCGGGAGATGCTGTGGCGGCGCTACCCGACCGACCTGGGTGCCACCTTCTTCTCCCAGTTCTGGGACGTCCGGTCAGCGCAGCCGTCCGTCGGCCCGCTCTCCGACATCCCACCGATCCAGGGCTGGAAGCCCGGGAACGGGCTGGGCGAGAACGCCACCGCGGTCGGTGCCGGCGACCTGCTGGTGGTGCTGGTCCGCGGCGAGCTGCTGCGCCGGTACCCGGGCACGGCGATCTACGTGCAGAAGGCCTTCTTCGCCGAGGACGGCAGCCGGCAGTTGGCCGACGAGACGCGTGAGCCGCAGTTCGCCGGCCGGCTCGACCCGGACATCCAGTTCTTCGGCCTGCCGCTGGGGGTGTCCGACGCCCGGGGCAGTGACACCGACGCCGGCTGGTTCATCGTGCTGCGGCAGCCGCCGACCGACGCCCGGTTCGGGTTGGACGCCCCGCCCGACGGGGCGAGCTACGGCGGTGCCCCGACGCACTGGTCGGACGTGCACTGGCGGCACCTGACGGGCGACGCGTCCGAGGAGCAGCGACTGCGGCACGCCCAGGCCTCCGGCCGGCTGAGCAGCCTGCGACTCGGTGGCCTGGAGTGGGGATACAACAGCGCCCACCAGGCGCAGATCACTCTCCAACGGCCGGTCCTGGTGGCGATCCATGCCAGCGACATGATCCCGCCGATCGACGACACCTGGCAGATCGAGGCGGTCGCCCGGCACGCCGCCGGGGTGCCCCAGCACCGGATCGTCGCCGTCGGCGGGCGCCGTGTCGACGGCACGCCGTGGCGGATGAGCACCGAGGAGGTGATCGCCGCGATCGGCCGGCACGAACGGTTCTTCGTCGAACGCCCCGTCGGTGACCAGGTCCAGGTGCTGGTCTCGCGGACCGTGACCGGTCGGCCGTACCTCACCACCGAGGCCGACGGCGACCTGCCCAACAACCTGCTATTCCTGCCCGAACTGGCCGAGGACGCGTGATGAGTACACCCAACCCGCCGTGGCACCTGCCCACCCAGTGGCCGGTGGCCCTGCTGCCGGTGCGCGTGGAGACCCGATTCGTCGACACCGGACCGACCGGCACCGAGCTGTGGCTGCGGGTACTGCCGGACGTGCTGCACGTCGACACCCACCAGCCCCGACTGACCGACGACGAGGTGGCCTGGGGCAGGCAGTACTGGATCGACGTGTGGCGGGCCGGGCGGGTCGCCGCCGACGAGGTCATCGCCTGGCGGCGGCTGTGCCAGCTCGTCGACCCGGAACGGGCCGTCTGGATCGCCCGGGCGCTGGAGCCGGCGGCGGACGGCCGCCCAGGCAAGCCCGTCCCACCCGGCCGGCCACTGCTACGGGAACCGGACTTCCCGCCGGTGTCCGGCGGCGCCGACGCCTGGGACCGCGAGCCGGTGGCCCGCGCCCTGCCGAGCCAGTGGCACGCCACCCTGTGGCGGGCCGGTGTCGCGCCGGTGTACGCACAGTCCACGCCGGTACGCCGCCCGCTGGTCGTCGGCCCGTCACCCGCGGCCGACCTGACCTCGCTCAGCGACGAGGAGCCGCCGGTCGACGACAAGAGCCGGTGGCTCGTCGACTTCCAGGCCGCCGTCGACGCCGGCATGGCGATGCGGATCCCGCTGCCCCCGCAGATGACCCAGGGCGGCATCGATCGGCTGGTCGTGTTCGGTGTGGACACCGACGAGGTGGTCGCGCCGGAAACCCCGGCCGGGCGCGGCGCCCGGGTTCTCGGTGAACTGCTCGACGCCCACTTCCACACCCACGGGCTCGGTTTCGTGCCGCCGGGCACCCCGACCAACAACACGGCCGGCGCCCGCTCCGGCCACGACCCCGACGACCCGCAGCGGATCGACCTGCTGCGGGTGCTGCCCGGCCAGGAGCCGCCGGCCGAGGTGGACGGCGACGCGCCGGTCACCGCTCGGGCACTGGGCGTCCCGCTCGTTGCGCAGCAGGGCGACCCGCTGCACGTGGTCCGGGGCGGCACAGTCACCGGGTCGCCCCGGGCGCTGGCCCGCGCCGCGCTCCGCCCGGAGGGACCGCCCACCGCCCCGGCCCGTGCCGCGGTGTCGCAATCCGCCGGCGCCCGCCACATGAACACGGTCACCTGGGCCGCGACCTGGGGTTACTTCCTCAGCGACATGGTGGCCGGGGTGGTCACCGAGGACGACATCCGGCACGGGCGGCGGCACTACATCGAGCACGTACGGGCCGCCGGGCCGGTGCCGGCGCTGCGGGTAGCCGAGCAGCCGTACGGGGTGCTGCCGGTGACGGCGCTGGACCGGTGGACCGGCACCGACACCCGGGACACCGCCCTGGTCGGCTTCCTCCGGCTGCTGCGGGACCGGGTGTGGCGTCCCTCGGCCACCGAGATCGAGGCGGAGACCGGTCTGCCGGGCGTACCCCGGGTCGGCGGTCCCGGCGACCCGCGGGAGGTGCTGTTGCGGATCCTGGCCCAGGGCCCGCTGGGGTCGCGGTGGCAGGCCCGCAGCCTGCTCGGCATGGACTACCTGACGCACCTGTGGCGGTTCCTGCGGCTGGACATGGACGAGAACTGGCGGGTACGGCAGGCGTTCGAGCCCAGCCAGTTGATGGCGTTGCTCGAACTCGACTGGGACACCCGGCTGTCCCAGGCCACCTTCGCCGAGCGGGCCTTCACGATCGGTGGACCCCTGGTCGCCCCGCCCGAGGGCGCGGGGCCGGCCGACTACCTGCCCTGGTTCGCCGCGCTGGAGCGAACCTGGACCGACCTGCGCGACCAGGCGGAGACCAACGGCACCGCCACCCCGCTGCTCTACCGGTTGCTGCGCCAGTCCGCCCTGGCCGAGTACGCCACCGCCGCCCGCCGGCTCCAACAGACGCTGGCGCCGCTGCCCGCCGACGCGTACCGGGACGCGGAGCTGATCGACATCCGCCCCGACCGGACGAGCTGGCCGCTCTGGCGGCAACTGGCACGCCAAATTCCGCTGCCGGGCGGGTCGACCGCCGTGGTCGGCGAGCACCTGCGGACCGCCCCGGGAACGGACCTGGCCGCGTTCCGGGAGAGCGCGTTGGCGCTGGCCGCGTACCCGGCCGCCGAGCTGGAACGGTTGCTCGCCGAGTCGATCGACCTCTCCTCGTACCGGCTCGACGCCTGGATCACCTCGTTCGCGACGAAGCGGCTCGCCACGATGCGCCGGACCCAGGCGACCGGGGTGCACCTGGGCGGGTACGGCTGGGTGGAGAACCTGCGCCGGAGCAGCACCGCCGGCGACCCGGCCACGCTGCGGGAGGGCGCCGCGAACGCCGGGTACGTGCACGCGCCGTCGCTCGGCCAGGCGGCCACCGCCGCGGTGCTGCGCGCCGGGTACCGGGCCCACGGCTCCAGCGGTGACAACCCGCTCGCGGTCGACCTCAGCTCCGACCGCGTGCGGCTGGCCAGCTGGCTCCTCGACGGCGTACGCCAGGGACAGCCCCTCACCGAGCTGCTCGGCTACCGGTTCGAGCGCCAACTCCAGGACCATCCCCGGGTGCTGGAGCAGTACCTGCCCCGGCTGCGGGAGATCGCGCCGGTACGGGCCCTGCGGGTGCAGCACGACGCCGAGGCGGAGCCGGTCGTCGCCACCGCTGCCGTGGTGGACGGCCTCGACCTGTACCAGCGCTGGCGGGACAGCGGGATCGACTGGTCCGGCGACCCGGACCTGCCGAACCCCGGCGACGGCGACCAGGTGGCGCTCGCCGAGGTGCTCACCTCGCTCGGCGAGGCGATCGACGCGGTGGCCGACGCGCTGCTGGCCGAGAGCGTGCACCAGGCGGCGCAGGGCAACCCGATGCGGACCGGGGCCACCCTGGACGCTGCCTCCCGGGGCGACGTACCCGCCAGCGAGCTGGAGTTCGCCCGGACCCCGCGCACTGGCCTGGCGATCACCCACCGGGTGGCGCTGCTCGGCAACGACTGGCCGGCCGCGACGCAGGACTGGCCGACCACGGGACCCACCCCCCGGGCGGCGGCCGAGCCGCGGCTCGACGCGCTGGTCGGCGGGCTGCTGCCCCGGCCGGCGTCGGTGCGCGCCCGGGTGGAGTGGGCCGGCCCGAACGGCCCGCTCTCCGGCGAGGTCGGCCTCGACCGGATCGGCCGGTCGCCGCTGGACCTGCTCGCGCTCACCGACGCCGACGAGATCTCCGCCGACAGTGAGCTGGTGGCCCGGATCCTGGACGCCGCGATCCCGCCCGCGGGTGCGACCGGGTCCCGGCCGCTGCGCGTGCTGCCGGGCCGGGGCGTGAACTGGGCCGCCGACGTGCTGGCGCTTGACGAGTTCGTCGAGGTCGCCCGCGCGGTGCGTACCCTGGTCGCCTCGGCCCGCCCGCTGACCGCCGCCGACCTCACCCCCGGCGGCACCGATCCGGACCCCGACACGTCGGGCATCGACGGCACCGAACCGGACGGGGACCCGACCCTGCGCGACCGCGCCGACGACGCGGCGGACCTGCTGCGGCGGCTCGTCGCCGACCTGGCGAGCGAGGAGCCGGCGGTACTCGGTCCGGCGCTGGCGACCGCCGCCGGCATCGGGGTGCTGGGCGCGTACGTCGGTCCGGACGCGACGCCGCCGGCACTGCTGGCCCGGGCTCGCGCGGTCGGCGCGGAGGTCGGTGCCCGGCACGCGGCCCTGCTCGCGTTGACCACCAGCTTCGACCGGGCCAGGGAAACCGCCGAGCAGCGCCGGGACCACGACGTGGCCCGGTTGCAGGCGGTCTTCGGGGCGGACTTCCGGGTTCTGCCGGCGTTCACCCTCGCCGAACCGATCGGCCTGAGCGCGGCACTGGCCGCGAGCACCGACCTGCAGGGCGGGTCGCCACACGAAGCCGGCGACTGGCTGGCCGACTCGGCACCGGTCCGGGCCGGTGTCGACCGGCTGGAGACGGTACGCGGCTACGCCCAGGCGGTCCGCCCCGACCGGTACCAGGACCTGCGGGTGGCGCAGCTTCCGTACACGCCCGGCGACCGGTGGGTGGGGCTTCGCTTCGGTGCCGAACGGCCCGCCGGGTCCCGGCTGTCGATCGTCGTCGACACGCCGGCCACTGTCGATCCGGCCGCGCCGTTGTGCGGACTGCTCGTCGACGAGTGGGTCGAGGTGGTGCCGAACGAGGCCGAGACCACCGGGGTCGCGTTCCACGCCGAGACGCCCGGTCAGGCGGCACCGCAGGCCATCCTGCTCGCCGTGCCGGCGGACGACGCGCCGCTGTGGACCCGGGAGGCCCTGGAACGCACGCTCGTGGAGACCCTCGAACTCGCCCCGCTGCGCGCCATCGACGTGGCGACCCTCGGCGAGGTCGGCCAGTTCCTGCCCGCGCTCTACTTCCCGTTCAACACCGACGGCGAAACCGCCTCGACCGACTTCACCCGCACCGTCCCCGCAGGCTAAGGAACCCACGATGTCCTCTGTCACCTCATGGACCCGGCTCGAACCGGGCGCTCGCAGCGACGACCTAGCCCCCGGCCTGCAGGCCCGGATTCACGACCCACTCTGGATGCTGTCCCGGCAGTGGCAGTTGGGCGAGTTCACCGGCGAGGACGCCGGTTCGCCGGTGTCGGTCAGCCTGCGGGCGGAGGTCGCGCCGGTGACCCACTACCGCCCGCACGGCGGCACCGTGCGGCCCTACGACCGGGGCCGCCCGCTGGAGACGGCGGTCGAGGCCGGCTCCTCGGGCCGGCTCAGCGACCTGCGGATCGCGGCCCGGGCCGGCCAGCGCTTCCTGCGGCTGCTCGGCGGGGATCCGGCACTGGCCGGCTACCGGGACCGCTTCGCCGCGGCGTACCCGCTGACCCTCGACGACGGCGGTGACGGCCCGCTGGACCCGCAGAGCCGGCGCTGGTTGTCGGTGCTGGGGCGGCGGACGCCGAGCGGTGCCCAACTGCTGCCGGAGATGCGCGCCCTCGCCGAGAACGGCACGCCGCCGACCCGGGTGACGGTGGCCTTCGCGGACCTGCGTGCGTTGCGGTCCAGGGCCCGGTCGTGGCTGACCTGGCTCGACTCGCTCGGGCTCACCCCGGACGGTACGGACACGGCACCGCCGGCCTGGGACCCGTCCAGGATGGAGTACCGGTTCGAGGTGGCGGCCCGGTCAGGTGGTGTCGACACGGTGCTCTCCGCCGCCGAGTACGACGGTGGCCGGCTCGACTGGTACTCGTTCAGCGTGGACACCGGTGCCACGCTGCCGGCGGCCGATCCGGTCGAGGCGCCCGCCGAGGAGATCGTCCGGACCGTGCTGCCGGCCCCGGCCGGCTATCCGGGCATGCCGGCGGCGCGCTGGTGGGAGTTCGAGGACGCGCGGGTGGACTACGGGCGGGTCGAGGCGGAGCCGACCGACCTGTCCCGGCTGCTGCTGGTGGAGTACGCCACGGTCTACAGCAACGACTGGTACCTGCTGCCGCTGACCCTGCCGGTGGCCTCCGTGGTGCGGATCGGGTCGCTGGTGGTCACCGACACCTTCGGTTTCCGGACCCTCGTCCGCCCCGCCGGTGCGCTGCCCGGCGACGGCCAGGACTGGAGCCTGTTCCGGCACAGCGTCACCGGCCCGGGGGCGGCGGCCGGTGGGCACTCGGACCGCTTCCTGGTCGCCCCGGCGATCGCCGACAGCCTGGAGGCCGAGCCGGTGGAGGAGGTCCGGATCTTCCGGGACGAGATGGCAAACGTCGCCTGGGCGGTGGAGACCACGGTGGCGGGGGCGACCGGCCGCCGGGTACGCCGGCACGAGACGGCCGAGTTGGTCGGTGCCGACGCGTCGGCGGGTTCCGGTGGCCCGACGGCGGCCTCGGGCGAGGTGGGGACCGACCACTACCGGCTGGCCACCAGCGTGCCGGAGCACTGGTTCCCGTTGCTGCCGGTGGAGCCGGCCCGGGGCGCCTACCTGCTGCGCCGGGGCAGTGTCCCCCGGCGCGACGCGGGGCAGACGGTGGACCCCCGGCCACGGGGCGAACTGCTCGAACCAGGGCGCGACCTGACGATCCACTCGGAGGAGGTGCCGCGCGAGGGGCTGCACGTCACCCGGGTACACCAGAGGGCCCGCTGGTCGGACGGGTCGACGTACACCTGGATCGGCCGCCGGAAGCGGCCGGGTCGCGGCGAGGGTTCGAGCGGCCTGGTCTTCGACGTCGTCGAGCAAGGCCCGGCCGGGTAGGATGTCTGTCCACACTGGTCAATCTCAGGGCCGGCAGCGCGGTGTACCGTCGCCGCATGACGGTGCTGCAGGAGTTTGTCGCCGCTCTTTCCAGCGGCCGGATCCAGGTTGTCGACCTCACCGCTCCGCTCTCGGACCAGACCCCGATCCTGGGTCTGCCCGAGCAGTTCGGCCAGACCTGGCCGTTCCGGCTCAGCGAGATCAGCCGGTACGACGACCGCGGTCCGGCCTGGTACTGGAACAACTTCTCCACCGGGGAGCACACCGGCACCCACTTCGACGCCCCGGTGCACTGGGTCACCGGTCAGCAGGGCGCGGACGTGTCGCAGGTCCCGGTGAGCCAGTTGATCGCCCCGGCGGTGGTGATCGACCACGCCGCCGAGGCCGCCGACGACCCCGACTTCCTCCTTGAGGTCGAGCACATCAAGGCGTGGGAGGCGGAACACGGTGCCCTGCCCACCGGTGGCTGGCTGCTGTACCGCACCGGCTGGGACGCGTACGGCGACGATCCGGAGCGGTACGCCAACGGCGGCCGTACCCCGGGGATCTCCGTCGAGTGCGCCCGCTGGCTGGCCGAGGAGTCGCCGATCCAGGGCGTCGGGGTGGAGACGGTCGGCACCGACGCGGGTGCCGCGCATTCGTTCGACCCGCCGTTCCCGTGCCACTCGTTCCTGCTGGGCCAGGAGAAGTACGGCCTGACCCAGCTCCGTAACCTGGCGCAGTTGCCGGCGACCGGCGCGGTGGTGATCGCCGGACCGTTGCCCATCGTCTCCGGGTCCGGCAGCCCGTGCCGGGTCCTCGCGCTTGTCGAACGGTAGGGCCCGGCCACCGATGCGGGTAGCCGAGGTGGTCGGGCGGGTCCTCTACGGACACGGCGCGCGGTTCGTCTTCGGGGTGGTCGGCAGCGGCAACTTCCACGTCACGAACGCGCTCGTGGCGGCCGGCGCGCGGTTCGTGGCGGCGGCCCACGAGGGCGGCGCGGCGAGCATGGCCGACGGGTACGCCCGTACCGCCGGGACGGTGGGCCTGCTCTCGGTGCACCAGGGTCCGGGCGTCACCAACGCGCTGACCGGTCTCACCGAGGCCGCGAAGAGCCGTACCCCGATGCTGGTCCTGGCCCCGGAGGCGACCGCGCCCCGGTCGAATTTCTTCATCGACCTTCCGGCGCTCGCCGCCTCGGTCGGGGCGGACTTCCACCGGGTACGCGCGACGCACGCGGCCGAGGACGCGGGCGCGGCGTACCGGGCCGCCGCCCGGGGCGCGACGGTGGTGCTGGGCCTCCCGTTGGAGGTGCAGAACACCGTGACCGAACCGTGGGTCGGCCCGGTCCCCGCGGTCGCGCCGACCCCGGCCACCGCCCCGCAGGTCGAGCCGTTGCTGGCCGCGCTCCAGGCCGCACGTCGCCCGGTCTTCATCGCGGGTCGGGGCGCCCGCGCGGCCCGGGAACCGCTGACCCGGCTCGCCGACGCGTGCGGCGCGCTGCTCGCGGTCTCGGCCGCGGCGAAGGGACTGTTCGCCGGCAACCCGTGGAACATCGACGTGGCCGGCGGCTTCGCCACCCCGCTCGCCGCCGAGCTGATCGGCGCGGCCGACCTGGTCGTGGCGTGGGGCAGCACGCTGAACATGTGGACCACGCGGCACGGCGAGCTGATCCCGCCCTCCGCCGTCGTCGTCCAGGTGGACCACGACCCGGCCGCGTTCGGGGTGAACCGCCCGGTCCACCTCACGGTGGCCGGCGAGGTGGCGGCGGTCGCCGAGGCGGTGCTCGGTCGGCTGGGCGTCGCCTCCACGGGGTCTGTGGACGCCGGGGCCGGCGGTTGGCGGACGCCGGAGCTGGCACGACGGATTCGTGACCACGGCCGGTGGCGGACGGTCCCGTACCAGGACGAGGGCGGCGGCAGCCCGGCGACGATCGACCCGAGGACGCTCTCGGCGGCCCTGGACGACCTGCTGCCGCCCGCCCGGACGGTGGTGGTCGACTCCGGCAACTTCATGGGCTACCCGTCGATGTGGCTCGACGTGCCGGACGTGGCCGGATTCTGTTTCACCCAGGCGTTCCAGTCGGTCGGGCTCGGCCTGGCCAGTGCGCTCGGCGCGGCGGTCGCCCGGCCGGACCGGCTCACCGTCGCCGCGGTCGGCGACGGTGGCTTCCTCATGTCCGCCACCGAACTGGTCACCGCCGTCCGGCTGGCGCTGCCCCTCCTCGTGGTGATCTACGACGACGCGGCGTACGGCGCCGAGGTGCACCACTTCGGCCCGGACGGGCACCCGTTGGAGACGGTCACCTTCCCCGACACCGACCTGGCCGCGATCGCCCGTGGCTACGGCTGCGACGGGTTGACCGTCCGGGCCGTCGACGATCTCGGGCCGGTACGCGGTTGGCTCGCGGGTCCCCGTACCCGTCCGCTGGTGGTCGACGCCAAGGTCTGCGCGGCGCGCGGCTCGTGGTGGCTGGAGGAGGCGTTCCGTGGCCACTGAGCCACGGGCCTGGACGCTCCCCGGCGGGGTGCCGGAGTGGGATCGTGCGGCGGCGCTGGTTCGCTGACCGGCGACCCCGGTGCCCGGTCGAGATCCGACTGCTCGCCACCCCCGCGCCGACCGTCCAGGGGCCGGCGCGGTAGTTTCCGTCCGCGGATCAGCGCAGGCAGGAGGCCCGGACATGGCGGAACACGACGTCATCGTGGTCGGACTCGGCGGGATGGGCAGCAGCGCCGCGTACCACCTCGCGGCGCGCGGCCAGCGGGTGCTCGGTCTGGAGCGGTTCGGGCCGGCCCACGACCGAGGGTCGAGCCACGGTGGCTCGCGCATCACCCGGCAGGCCTACTTCGAGGACCCGGCCTACGTGCCGTTGCTGCTGCGGGCGTACGAGCTGTGGGAGCGGTTGGAACGCGACACCGGGCGGGACATCATCTCGCTCACCGGCGGGGTGTTCGTGGGCCGGCCGGACAGCGCGACGGTGGCCGGGAGCCTGCGCGCCGCCCGCGAGTGGGACCTGCCCCACGAGACGCTCGACGCGGGCGAGCTGCGCCGCCGCTTCCCGACCTTCACCCCGGCCGACGACGAGGTCGCGCTCTACGAGGCCAGGGCGGGTTTCGTACGCCCCGAGGCGACCGTCTCCGCGCACCTCGACCTCGCCGCCCGGCACGGCGCCGACCTGCATTACGACGAGCCGGTACGCGGCTGGCAGGTGCTGCCCGACGGTGACGTCCTGGTCACCACCGACCAGGCGTCCCACCGGGCGGCCCGCCTCGTCGTCTGTCCCGGCGCGTGGGCACCGGAGCTGCTCGCCGACCTCGGCGTGCCGTTCACCATCGAGCGGCAGGTCATGTACTGGTTCCAGCCCGGGGCCGGGGTGGGCCCGTTCCAGCCGGGACGGCATCCGATCTACATCCACGAGGACGCCGCCGGCAGCCAGGTCTACGGCTTCCCGTCCATCGACGGCCCGCAGGGCGGCGTCAAGGTGGCGTTCTTCCGCCACGGCGAGCCCTGTACGCCGGACACCATCGACCGGCGGGTGCGCCCGACGGAGGTCCGGGAGATGTCCGAGCGTCTGGCGACGATCCTGCCCACGCTCGCGGGCCGGTTCGTCCGGGGCGCCACGTGCATGTACACGAACACTCCGGACCAGCACTTCGTCATCGCTACCCACCCGGAGCATCCGCAGGTCACCGTGGCTTGCGGGTTCTCCGGCCACGGCTTCAAGTTCGTCCCGGTCGTCGGCGAGATCCTCGCCGACCTGGCGACGGAGGGCGCGACCCGACACCCCGTCAGCCTGTTCGACCCACGCCGCCCGGCGATCAGGGAGGCCACGGGTTTCCGTGCCACCTCGACCTGACCAGGTGTTACGCCGTACCGCCCTCAGAACCGGGGCAGGCCGGCGGACAGGGCGTCGAGCACGGCGGTGAGCAGGGCGGGCGCCGACCGCCCGGCGGTGGCGTGGAGTTTGGCGCGGAGGTCCGCCTCGGTCAGCGGGCGAGCGGTGTGCCCCCGGGCGTACAGCACATCGAGGCGGAATTCGCCCTCGGCGGTGGTGAGCGTGACCCTCGCCGGGTAGCCGTCGCCGGTGTCGCGGAGCGTCTCCGAGGCGCGTACCGTGACGCGGCGGCTCAGCGCGAGGATGCCCGGATCGGTCAGGTCGTCGAACCAGGACAGCGGCGACCAGGATCATCGGGTAGCGGGCGGTGCGGTGCTGCCGCGCACGACGAGGGTCGTGCCGAGTTCGTATCGTTCCTGGGCCAGGCGACCGCCGTCGGCCAGGGCCAGTGCGAGTCGGGCTGCGGTGGCGCCGATTTCACCGAACGGCTGTCGTACCGTGGTCAGCGGCGGTGTCAGCCATGCGGCCTGGTCGATGTCATCGAAGCCGACGACGCTGAGGTCCTCCGGAATCCGCAGGCGTGACGCCCGCGCCGCGGCGTAGACGCCCAGTGCCTGGAGGTCGTTGCCGCAGACGACGGCGGTCGGCGGGACGGCTTGGGCGAGCAACTGGGCGCCGAGTTCACGGCCGTCGTCGAAGCTGAACACACCGCGCCGTTCGAGGGCCTCGTCCAACGGGACCTCGGCGTAGTCCAACGCGGCGCGGAAGCCGTCCAGGCGAGCCCGCGCGGTCAGGTCGTCGACCGGCCCGGTGATCACACCGATCCGTCGGTGGCCGAGGTCGAGAAGGTGCCGAGTGGCGGCGAGGGCCCCACTCCAGTTGTTTGCCCCGACGGCGGGCGTGGGGGACAGGTCACCGGTCGGGTCGATGGCGACCAGCGGTATGCCGGCGGCGGCCAATCGCCTACCGTGATCGGCTGTGACCAGGGAGAACGCTGTGATGACGGCGGTCGGCTGGCGTAGGAGTAGGGGCTCCACCCAGGGCTGGCCCGCCAGTATGCCTTGTCGAACATCGGTGAAGCCGACCGTGCAGTCCCTCGTGCCGGCGACCTCCTGGACACCGCGCAGGATTTCCATGGCGATCGAGGGCAGCATCTGGTGAAAGACCACCTCGATGCAGAGGGTCGCGCCGCCGGCTTGTCGTCGGCGGTAGCCGTGGTCGCGTAGCAGCGCCTCCACCCGTTGCCGGGTCTGCTCGCCGACGCCACCTCGGCCGTTGAGAACCTTGGAGACCGTGGGCGGGGAGACCCCGGCGAGTTCGGCGATCGTGGCGATGGGCAGGTCACCGCGCCAGGGCTTGCGCGAGTGGCGTCCTTGACCTTCCTCGATCACGAGAGGAATTCTACGGGCGGCCAGTGGCCTGCTCGGCCAGCCGGTACGCCCGCAGTCGCGTGCTCCTGACCCATGGAAATGTTCACGACAACATTTCGTGCTGGGGCGTCCCGACGTCGGCCGTCCGATTCGCGGTGCGAATGTCGAGCGGATCGGGCGGACCCGGTGTGGTGCGGACTCGCATTCGACCTGGTCAATTGGCTGAGTCTCGCGCCCGGCGGGCTGCTCGTCCTCGCGCGAGGGTGCCGGAGCGAGCGTGGTCAAGGATGCCGACCGGCATGCGCTTCAGGTCAAAACTTTCGCGAAACGTCGTCATCACATCTTGACGGGCGGCGTTTCCATCCACGACAGTCGATGTGGGCAAAGATGGCGCGCCGTCCGGGAGCTCGGGCGCCAGCGAGACGTCGACGACGTCGGTGCCGGGTGCGACGAGCCGCACATGTTAGCGCTAACGACGATGTCGTCAGCCGACCTGGCCACGGCGTCGGTTCGCCGACGTCAATCGATCCCTGTCGAGGAGCCGTACGCGTCGCGGAGCCCTTCCAGGACTTCGTGG
The DNA here is from genome assembly GCF_040643015.1 of Micromonospora sp. NPDC047527. Taxonomy (NCBI): domain Bacteria; kingdom Bacillati; phylum Actinomycetota; class Actinomycetes; order Micromonosporales; family Micromonosporaceae; genus Micromonospora; species Micromonospora sp. NPDC047527. The sequence goes on from NZ_JBEYTK010000001.1 coordinate 217,278, forward strand.
GCGGCACCGACCGTCCGACCTCGCACGGGCGTCAGGCAGCCACCTTCCGCGTCACGTCCTGAGGAAGCCAGCAACGACACCCGTCCCTCACCTGTACGCGCCTCCGATTCTGACGGCCACACACCCAGGAGAAATGTCGATGAGAAGATCGAGAAAGACCAACGCGGCCCTGATGTCCGCCGGTGCCGTTCTGTTGGCCTCGACGGCGGTGGCCGTGGCGGTGCCGGCCGGGGCCGCGGCTGCCGGCTGTTCGGTGAACTACAGCGTGTCGTCGCAGTGGCAGGGTGGCTTCGGGGCCAACGTCACCATCACGAACCTTGGTGACCCGATCTCAAGCTGGGCGTTGACCTGGTCCTACGGTGCCGGGCAGACCGTCACGCAGGCGTGGAACGCGACGGTGACCCAGAGCGGCGCGGCGGTCACCGCGAGGAACGTCAGCTACAACGGGGGCATCGCGACCAACGGCACCGCCTCGTTCGGTTTCAACGGTTCGTGGACCGGCAGTAACCCGGCTCCGACCAGCTTCGCGCTGAACGGGGTGGCCTGCACCGGCGGCACGACACCGACCACGCCGCCGCCGCCGACGACGCCGCCGCCGACCACGCCACCGCCGACGACGCCGCCCCCGACGACCCCACCGCCGAACGGGCCGGCGGACATCACGGTCAACAGCGCGACCAGGTACCAGACTGTCGACGGGTTCGGAGCCGCGCAGTCGATCTGGGGTAGCGCGTGGTCGACGGCCGAGACGCAGACGCTGGTCGGGATGGGCCCGAACCAGTTGGGCCTGTCGATCGTGCGTACCGGTCTCTCGCCGGTGTCCAGCGAGTGGGCGACGCATGTGAACTCGTTGAAGACAGCGAAGGCGTCCGGGTCGGGGGTGAAGATCCTCGCCTCGCCGTGGACGGCACCTGCGGCGTGGAAGACCAACAACAGTCGGGTCAACGGCGGCAAGCTGAGGACCGACTACTACGACGACTACGCCAACCACCTGAACAGCTACGTCCAGTACATGCGTGGTCAGGGTGTGACCATCGACGTGACATCGGTGCAGAACGAGCCGGACTGGCACCCCGATTACGACTCGATGGACTGGAGCGGCACCGAACTGCGCACCTTCGTCCGTGACCAGGGCGCGAGGGTGCAGAACACCAAGCTGATGGTCGCCGAGGCGGTGAACCTGAACTACGGCTACACCGACCCGACCCTGAACGACGCGACCGCCCGCAACAACATCGGCTACATCGGCGGGCACCTCTACGGCACCGAGGACTCCGGCCGGCTGCGGCCGTACTCCCTGGCCGAGCAGCACAACAAGCCGGTGTGGATGACCGAGTGGAACCTGCACGCGGCGGACGGCGGCGGCTCCAACATCTGGGGCAACCCCGCCAACGCGGCGGTCTGGAACGAGACGCTGGACGACATCATGCGTACGGTGCACAAGTCGATGGAGGCCAACTGGAGCGCCTACATCTGGTGGTACGGCAAGCGCTACTACTCCTTCATCGGTGACGGTGAGTCCGCGTACGGCACCGTCGCGGGCGCTCCCCTCAAGCGTGGGTACGCCTTCTCCCAGTACGCCAAGTACGTTCGCCCCGGCTACCAGCGCGTCGCCCTCACGAAGGGCTCCAAAGCCTCACCGCTGGAGGTGACCGCCTACCAGGGCGACGGGAAGATCACCCTGGTCATCCTCAACCGCTCCAACAGCGCGGTCAACAACACGGTGGTCCAGGCCCCGCAGAACGTCACCCGGGCCGAGCACTACCTCACCTCACAGAACGCCAACGCGGCCAGCCAACCCACCAGCGTCAACGGAGGTCAGGCCACCATCAACGTCGGCGCACGCAGCATCTCCACACTCGTCTTCACCCTCTAGGACCCGTGTCGGAGCCTGTCACTCGTTGACCGCGGCGATGGGGCACCGAGTTCGTCGGAACGGGTGGCCGCAGCGCGGTCACCCGTACTCCACGGCAGGACGCTGCTCGTAGGTTCGGGGTCGAAGGTCGGTGCCCAGCCGCCCTTCGACCCCGTTCTCATGTGTCTGCCCGGGTGGCGGCGGTTGGCCCGGGACGTCTCGGCCCCGACGTGCGGTCCCGAACGAACGCAGCGGACTGGCTACCGCGTCGGGCGCATTGCGCCGGTCGATGACGCTGGAGCTCTCCTGCGACGTGAGGTCCACCGCCATGGCGACCGTGCTCGTGCTGGCGGCCCTCGCGGCGAGGGCGCCGATGTCGAGGCTCCGGCCGGAGCCGTCGGTGATGACGCCGTCGTTCAGCCACAGGTCGGCGACGGGCGAGCCGAGAGTGGCCGACGCTGCCTTCAGCAGTCGCCGACGGGCTACGGCCGCGGCGACCCGGATGGGGGTGCAGGTCGAGATGATCGTGTTCGTTTCGCCGGTCACCTTGTTGAACGCCACGTCCGGCCCGATGTCGGCCAGTGTGACGTGGACCCGCCTGCGTGGCACGGACAGTTCCTCGGCGACCAGCATGACTGTCGAGGTGGTGAGGCTCTGGCCGACCCAGGTGCGGGGCAACGCGAACGACACGGTCCCGTCCTGGCTGACCTCGACGGAGATCAGCCCTGCTGCCGGCAGCGCGGCCGCGGTCATGATGTCGTTGAGGCCGAGCAACCGCGTCACGTCTGACGACGGTAGCGGGGCGGTTGTCGTGGACGTCGCCGCCAGTTCGGCCGCGGTCACGAGGATCGGGGCGGCCAGCACGTACCCGAGAAACCGTCGCCGGGCGGCCGGCTCCACCACGGCACGGCCGCCGTCGGAGACCGGCCCGCCACCGGACAACCTCCCCGGTGAGCCGAGAGCCCTCCGCGGTCCGCCCGCCAGTAGGAGGTCGCGCCTGCCAAGCTCAGTCATGCCTCGACTCCTTACCGGACCACCGGTGCCGGCACGCCGTTGAGTGCGTCGGGAAGAGCCAGTTCACGGGCTTGACCCGCGCCCTCAGCGGCGACGCTCCCGATCAGAAGTCGCGGTTGCCGACCGGGATCTCGATGTTGATCGACCGACCCTCGGACAGGAAGAGCAGGGCCAGTTTGCGCAGGAACTCGTCGAAGAGCCAGTAGCACTCCGGCGCGAGGGGGAGTGGGAGCAGGGCCTCCCGGACGGCGATGAACGGCCCCCAGAACGACCGCAGCAGCGAGTCCCAGAGCAGATCCCGGGGAATCTGGAGCCAGTTGGCGATCTGGTTGCCGAGCAGGAACCGCGTGAACGAGCCGAGGATGGGCTTGCTCAGGAGGCCGGCGTCGATTTCCTTGCCGAGGTCGAGCAGGATGTCCGCCAGCGCGATGCCCTCGGGCGTCGGTGCCAGCACCGGGTCGAGGATCTGGTCGGCCTGCGTGTTGGCCGCACTCCACGACGAGGGGATGTACTCGTCCTTGATGCCCAGCATGTGTGCGGCCACCTGCCACAGGTGGAGGAAGGCCGCCGACTCGCGGGCGGGGATCGGGACGTGCCAGGCGTTCAGCTTCCGCATGACAGTGGTCGGCAGGCTGTGCCAGGTGACCATCAGGTCCCGCTGACTGATCGGGATGTCCTCGGGGGCCACATCGGTCCACTCCCGCGACTGCGGCAGGAGGTGCCGCACGCCGGCGTGCGCCAGCCGGGTCTTGACGGCCGTCACGATCATCGATCCGTCGGGCTGGTAGGCGTTGGCCGTCCCGATGTCGTACCCGAGTTTGGCGGTCTTGGAGATGCGGTCCTTCATGTCCGCGCCGCCCTTGGAGTAGTAGACGGCGCGGGCCTCCTTCGGAATGACGGTGCTCATCATGCCGCTGGCCAGGCCATAGAGCACGCCGAGGTAGAGCCCTCGCTTCTCGTTGAACTGCACGGCCGTGGCCAGCTTGCCCTGGTCGACCCATGACGGCAGCACGCGGGCGCGCTCGATGAACTGGTGCACATCCGCCGGCAGCCCGGCTGGCAGTGGCTGACCGTTCTTGGTCCAGCCCCGTAGCAGTTGGTTGACCATGGGCACGTCGCCACGGTCGAGCAGTGCGGCGACAAGTGGGTCGGCCTCCTCATCCCACACCCACCGCGGGTCGACGCCCGCTCCGGCGCCCGCCACGGAGCCCGAGGGGGACCAGGTCCACAGCGACTGGGCCTGCGCCGGCGCGGCGACACCCAACGCGCCGAGCGCGCCCAACGCCCCACCGGCCTTCAACATGTTGCGTCTGCTGAGTGGATCCATGCTTCTCTCCTCCTCGATCCCCCACTGATACGATGAAACGAATGTTGCGTCCGTGTATCAGATGAGAGCACACTGTGTCAGTGATCACAAGAATGAATGTGATGGTTCTCGATGTCTGAGGCGAGTGTTGAGGCGCCTGGTGACGGCGTGCAGGACCTGACGGATCGGGTGCGGAGCTTCATCGACGATCAGGTGATCCCCGTCGAGCGGGAGATCGAGACCAACCCCGAGGTCCGCACAGGACTTCGTGCGGCCGCCCGCGCCGCCGGCGTCTTCGCCCCGTCGGCACCCAGGGGGTACGGCGGTCTGGGGCTGTCGATGCGCGAACAGGCCGACGTACTCGAAGAATCCGGCCGGAGCCTGCTCGGCCCGCTCGTCATGAACTGCGCGGCGCCCGACGAGGGCAACATGACCCTCCTCGAACACGTCGCCACGCCTGCGCAACGCGAGCAGTATCTTCGACCGCTGGCCACCGGCGACGTTCGTTCGGCGTTCGCGATGACCGAGCCCGCCCCCGGTGCCGGATCGGACCCCGCGGCGCTCACCACGACGGCCGTGCGCGACGGCGACGACTGGTTGATCGATGGCGGGAAGTGGTTCATCACCGGTGCCGACGGCGCCGCCTTCTTCATCGTGATGGCACGCACTGGCGCCGACGCCGCGACGATGTTCCTCGTCGACGCCGGCACTCCCGGCATGTCGGTCGGTCGGCACATCCCGACCATCGATGCCGGCTTCACCGGCGGGCACTGCGAGATGGTGTTCGAACGCTGCCGGGTGCCGTCGTCCGCCGTGCTGGGCGAGGTCGACCGCGGCTTCGTCAACGCCCAGGTCCGGCTCGGGCCCGCCCGCCTCACGCACTGCATGCGCTGGCTCGGCGTCGCCCGCCGCGCCCACGAGATCATGCTCGGCTATGTCGTCGAGCGTGAGCTGTTCGGTCACCGGCTGGCCGATCTCGGTCTGGCGCAGCACCTCATCGCCGACAACGAGATCGACATCGCGGCGTCCCGGTCACTGATCCGGACGACCGCCGCGACATTGGACAGGCTTGGGCGTGCGAACAACGAGACGTCGATCGCCAAGACGTTCGTGTCCGAGGCGGTCGGGCGCATCGTTGATCGCTCGGTGCAGTTGTGCGGCGGGCAGGGTGTCTCCCATGCCCTACCGCTGGCGCGGTTCCTCGCCGAGGTGCGGCCGTTCCGCATCTACGACGGCCCGTCCGAGGTGCATCGCTGGGCGGTGGCCCGACGCGCTGTCCGGCGGTACGAGGCCGCCCGACGCGGCGGGCAGGGCAGCGCTGAGTTCGTGACGAGAGACCCACAGGAAGGGATCCGAGCATGACCACTGTCGAGGGACAACTGCAGGGCAAGGTCGCCTGGGTGACGGGCGCCGGCCAGGGTGTCGGAGCGGCAATCGCCGAAGGACTGGCCGAGGCCGGCGCGTCCGTGATCCTCCAGTCGCGACGGAAGGATGCTCTGTTGGCGGTGCGGGACAAGATCGTCGCCAACGGTGGCACGGCGGACATCGTCGCCGGCGACGTCACCGACGAGTCCATCGCCGATGCCGTCGTGACGCTGGCCCGGCAGCGATGGGGTCGTCTCGACATCCTGGTGAACAACGCCGGCATCAGCCCGGCGCTGCACCGTAGCGAGCAACTGCGCGTCGCGGACTGGCAGCAGGTGATCGACACCAACCTGTCCGGGGTGTTCATCTGCGCCCGCGCCGCCGGCACGATCATGATCGAGCATGGCGCGGGCAGCATCATCAACATGTCCTCGGTGCACGGTCAGGTCGGCCTTCCGCGACTCGCCGCCTACAGCGCCAGCAAGGGCGGAGTCGAGCAGCTCACCCGGACGTTGGCGCTGGAGTGGGCGTCCGCCGGTGTCCGCGTGAACGCCGTGGCGCCCGGTTACCTGGAGACGCCGATGACGGAGGGACTGCGCAGCCACGAGCAGTGGTCGAAGCGGTTGCGCGAGCGCATCCCCATGGGTCGGTTCGGCCAGCCGCGTGAGGTTGTCGGCGCTGTCGCGTTCCTGGCCTCGGACGCCGCCAGCTATGTCACAGGCAGCGTCCTGCACGTCGATGGCGGGTGGACCGCCCAGTGATGACCGGCGATCCCGCGCGATCCGACTGGTTAGCCGGCGTTCGTCCATTGGCGACGCCCGCTCCCTGAGCTGAGCACATACCACCGATCGCTCCTTCCCAGAAAGTTAACCGTCGTTTACAGTGCTGGGACGGGCCGCGGCGCCCTCGACGGCACCACGATGAGGGGTGCGCCGACCTCAACTCACACCACCGCCAGGCCCGGTTACGGTTGAAGGAGTACCTCATGGATCCTGCCGACACCCTTGCCGACCAATGCGCCAAGACGGCCGCAGACCTCACCGTCCCCGCCCTCCTGCACCGCAACGCCACCGAGTTCGCCGACCTGCCGGCGCTGACAACGCTCGACCGCGACGACACCCGTACGTGGGCCGAGTTGCGCGATGAGGTCGCCGAGATGTCCGGTGGCCTGGCCGAAATCGGCCTGGAGCCGGGCGGTCACATGCTGATCATGATGTCGAGTCGGCCGGAGCACTGGCTGGTCGACCTCGCCGCGGTCCACCTGGGCGCGGTGCCCTCCACGATCTATCCGACGCTGAGCACCGATCAGATGCGACACCTGGCGCTACACAGCAGGGCCCAGGTGCTCGTGCTGGAAGGTGCCGCCGAGCTCGACCGCTGGCGTTCGGTCCTACCTGACCTGCCCAACCTACGCCGGGTCGTGCTGGTCGACGAAGCCGGCGACACGACCCCGGACACCGTGCTGCTGTCACACGTACGCTCCGTCGGCCAGGCCGCGCACCAGGCCGACCCGGCTGCCTTCGAGCGGCGCTGGCGCGCGATCCGACCCGAGCAGCCGGTGACGTTGCTCTACACGTCGGGGACGACCGGTGACCCGAAGGGCGTCGTGCTCAGCCACCACAACGTGATCTATCAGGCCGTGGCCCTGGAAGCCAACGTGTCCGTTCCCAACCACGCGCCGTCGGTGGCCTACCTGCCGCTGGCCCACATCGCGGAGCGGTTCCTGGGAATCTACAACCCCATCTACCGCGCCGGTCACGTGACCATCTGCCCCGACCCCACCCAGCTCATCAAGGCCCTGCGCACGGTCGGTCCGCCCTCGTTCTTCGGCGTTCCGCGCATCTGGGAGAAGATGGCCGCCGGCGTTCAGGCCCATCTGGGCACCGCGGAGCCGGCGGTGCGGGCCGCCTTCAGCGCCGCGAGCGCCGTCGCCCTGCAGGCGTACGAGCTGCGCGCGGCGGGCCAGCCCGTGCCCGACGAGTTGGCTGCCCGGCTGGCGCAGGCCGAAGCCACCGTTCTGCGACCGTTGCAGTCCACACTGGGCCTGCAGAACATGGTCTGGGCCGGCAGCGGCGCCGCCCCGATCCCGGTCGACGTCCTGCGGTTCCTGGCCGGGCTCGGCGTCGACGTGCTGGAGGTGTGGGGCATGACCGAGACCACCGGCACCGCCACCATCAACCTGCCGGAGGGCTTCCGCACCGGTACGGTCGGCCGGCCCCACCTCGGCATGCAGGTGCGCCTGGCCGACGACGGCGAGGTGCTCGTACGCGGGCCGCTGGTCTGCTCCGGATACCTGCGCGGCGACGGCAGCGTCGAGCCGATCGTCGACGCGGACGGCTGGCTGGCCACCGGCGACGTCGGCACGATCGACGACGACGGCTACCTCACCATCACCGACCGCAAGAAGGAACTCATCATCACCTCAAGCGGCAAGAACATCTCGCCGGCGTACATCGAGGGGCTGCTTCGGGCGCATCCGCTCATCGGTCAGGCGGTCGCGATCGGCGACCGGCGGCCGTACGTCACGGCGTTGATCGTGCTGGATGACGAGGTCGCGCCCCAGTGGGCGCGGTCGCGTGGCATCAGCGACGCGCAGCTGCCCGGCCTGGCCTCGGACCCGCTGCTGCTCGCCGAGATCCAGGCCGCCGTCGACGCCGCCAACGCCCGGCTCGCCCGGCCCGAGCAGGTCAAGACCTTTGAGGTGTTGCCGTCGAGCTGGACGCCGGCGTCGGGGGAGCTGACCCCGACGCTGAAGCTACGGCGCCGCGTCATCGTCGACCGGTACGGCGAGAGCATCGACGCCCTCTACCGGGCCACGGATCCGGCTGTCGAGTCCGTCACCGGATAGTGGCCGCCGCCCCCGGCCGCCTCCACAACCCGTGCGCGCCGGAGTCGAAGGGTCAGCGATCACCCGACGGCTCCGGCCCGGCGGCCGGCGGCGGTTCCGGGCGGGCCAGCCACGTCGGGTCGAGGTCGGGTGGCGGTGGCGGCGAGCCCAGATCGGCGGGCTCGTACCCGTGGGGGTAGCCGGGGTAGCTGCGGTTGCGCGGCGCCTGGGTCAACTTGCTCGTGGTCCGCGGCGGCAGCAGCCGCACCACCGCGGCCCGGGTCCGCAACCCACCCGTGACCGCCACGGACAGCCAACGTGGTGCGGCCGGGAACGCGAACGCGTCGCGTAGCTCGGCGGGCAGCAACGCGAGCACGCCGAGCCGCGCCGCACGGCGCAGGGGCACCGGGTACCACGAGCCGAACAGGTCCAGGGTGTAGGCGCCGATCCGCTGGTTGGTCGGGGCGTAGCGGAAGGTGGTGCGCTCGTACTCGCGCTTGAAGTCCCAGAACGCGTCGAAGTCGTCCGGCACGTCGCGGATGCCCATTCGCGCACCGACCGCCCGGTAGTAGTGGAACGCGGCCAGCCGCTCGTGCTCGTGGGGCCGACGCCAGCCGAACCGGTCCAGCCAGTCGATCGGCTCGTACACGAAGGTGGACAACACGTAGCGCATGTCGTCGTTGGAGATCGCGTACCGCTGGTGCGCCCGGTTGATGACCCTCAGCGCCTGTTTGCCGCGCGGCGAGTCGTAGCCGTGCTCCGCCATCTCGGCCATCAGCAACGCGGTGTCGTCGTACCGCTGCTGCGCCCGCAGCCGGAACTCGCCGGTCGCGTCGAGCAGCGCGGAGATGCTCGGCACGCAGTACGTCCGCAGGAGCGCGAGCTCCAGGGCCCGCTGGTAGTCGAAGGGAAACTCGTACCCGATCGAGATCCGGTATATCTCGTGGTGGTCGCGGACCGGATCGAGTGCCTCGATACGACGCAACCAGCGGTGCCGACCGCCATCAGCCATCGCGATCACCTCCCCAGCAGGTTCGGCGACGGCGCGGCGCGTTGTCAAGGCCGGGTGTCGTGCACCGGCCAGGTCCCGACGACCCTCACTAGAGTCGGCCACGGAGGCGATCGCCCGGGCCGTCCACACGTTACGACCGCTCGATCAGCACGTCAGCGACAAGACCCACCCCGGCGTACGGCGAGAGGAAGCCACCATGAACGCGAGCCTGGCCCGAGCCCGCTTCTCCGAGCTGCGCCGAACAGGTGGCCCGGTCTCCGCCGCCGAGCTCGACGAGATCTGGGCCGAATTGGACACGGTCCGTCCCGAAGGGATCCTCGGTGAGTGGAGGGGCAGCGCGTTCGACACGGGGCACCCGCTCAACGGGCAGCTGGACAAGGTGCGGTGGTATGGCAAGACCTTCGTCACCCGCACCGACGTCAAGCCGCTGATCTGCCGGAACGACGATGGCGAGCTGTACTCCAACACCGTGCTCGGCAAGGGCGAGGCCAGCCTGTGGACAGTCGAGTTCCGCGGCGAGTCGACCGCGACGATGGTCTACGACGGGCAGCCGGTCTTCGACCACTTCAAGCGAGCCGACGAGACCACGCTCATGGGGATCATGAACGGCAAGTACGTCCCCGCCGACGGTCCCTTCTTCTACTTCGTCCTCGAGCGCGTGGCCTGAGGCCAAACCGCGTGAAGGAGTTCGCCATGCGAATCCGAGCTGCCGTCACCGACACCCCGGGTGGACCGTTCGTCGTCCAGGCCGTGGATCTGGAGGCCCCACGACCGCACGAGGTGCTGGTCAAAATCGCCGCTGCCGGCCTGTGCCACACCGACCTCAGCATGCAGGCGATCTGGCCCCGGCGGCTGACTCCCATGGTCTTCGGCCACGAGGGGGCCGGCGTGGTCGAGGCCGTCGGCGCGGAGGTGACCACTCTCGCGCCGGGCGACCGCGTCTGCCTGACCTTCGGCAGTTGCGGCGCGTGTGAGCAGTGCGTGGCTGACCACCCGGCCTACTGCCGCCGCCAGGAGGCCCTGAACACCTCCGGCGGTCGGGGCGACGGCACGACCCCGCTGTCCCGCGACGGCGCTCCCGTACACGGGGGGTTCTTCGGCCAGTCCAGCTTCGCCACGTTCGCGCTCGCCCACGAGCGCAACGCCATCCGGGTCCCCGCCGACCTGCCGGCCGTCGTCGCCGCGCCGCTGGGCTGTGGTGCGCAGACGGGGGCGGGTACGGTGCTCAACCGCCTGCGCCCCGAGCCGGGAAGCTCCCTGGTCGTCATCGGCGCCGGCGGGGTCGGACTCACCGCGCTCATGGCCGCGATCGTCCGCGGCTGCGACCCGGTCATCGTCATCGAGCCGGTCGCCTCGCGACGCGCCCTGGCCACCGAGCTCGGCGCCAAGGCAGCCCTGGACCCGACGGCGGCCGGCCTCGTCGCCACCGTGCAGGACCTCACCGGCGGCGGCGCACACCACATCGTGGACACCACCAGCCGGCCGGAGATGCTCCAGCGGGCCGTCGCCATCCTGCGCCCCCGGGGCGACCTCGCCCTCGTCGGCGTCGGCACCACAGTCGCCTTCAACGTCATGAGCCTGCTCGCCAAGGGGATCCGCGTCCACGGCGTGCTCGAGGGCGACGCGAACCCGGCGCGCTTCATCCCCGAACTGGTGGATCTCCACCAGCGCGGCCTCTTCCCGCTGGACCGGCTCATCGCCACCTTCCCCTTCGAGAACATCGGTGACGCCGTGGACGGCATGCGCGACGGCTCCGCGATCAAGCCCGTCCTCACCTTCGACTGACCCGCGCCGCCGTCGCCGAGATGGCGGCGGCGCCCATGTCGTACCTGCCCCTTGCAGGCGGAGTCAAGCTCCTCTATGTTAATAGAAAATCACACGCCTGGACGACTTGAAACGCGCTTGTAGTGCCCCAACAAGCTGGCGTTCAGGGCGATGTCCGGCTGGCCCGGGAAGTGGTGGCTAATGGAAAATCTCAGCAGACGAAGTGTCCTGACCCTCGGTGCCGCGCTGGGTCTGGTGACCGTGGCCGACGTGCCGAAGGCATGGGCGTGGTCGTCCGCCAACTCGATCGCCGGGACCAACACGGTCACCGACCCGTGGGACGTCTGGGACGACGACACCGACCCGCTCGTCGCCTCCCTCCTCGACAACGGCCAGATCCCGGCCGTCAACAACGCTTTCAAGACGTTCATCAGGAACGGCGACCCGGTGCCGAGCGGCCTGCCCCCCGCGCTCGCCACCTACATCAGGCAGGTCAACAAGCTGCCGTCCTGGGCCGACCAGGCCAAGCTGGACCGTGCCGCCCAGTTCAACAAGCGCATGAGCATGTACCTGTTCCTGCTCTACGGGCTGGGCAGCGGCATCATGAGCACGGTGATCCCGCGGGAGGCCCGCAACGTCTACTGGTCCGAGGGCGGCGCCGACATGAAGTCGCGTGCGGCCAAGACCTTCACGTACGGCTACGATCTGAACACGCCCGACGCCTTCAAGGCGACAGGCAAATTCATCACCACCTCCACCAAGACCCGGCTGACGCACGCCGCGGTGCGGCACCTGCTGCCGCAGTCGGCAGCGTGGCGGGGGGTCACGGACCACCCGATCCCGATCAGCAACGGCGACATCCTGATCACCTTCCACAGCCTGGGCACCTACGTGCACAGCAAGCTGGTGGAGTGGCGTCGCTACGGCCTCAAGGTGTCGGCCGCCGAAGAGGAGGCCTACCTGCACATGTGGCAGGTCGCGCTGCACCTGCTCGGCGTACGGGACGAGTTCATCCCCGCCACCTGGGCTGCCGCCCACGAGCAGTCGCAGTACGCGCTGACGCCGATCCTGGCGCCGACGCGGGAGGGCATCGACCTGGCCGACACCCTGCTGAACCTGACGTCCTCGGTCGACCTTGGCATCACCAAGGGATTCCAACGCGAGTTCGCGCGCTACGTGCTCAGCGACCGGATCGGCAACTGGCTGAGGTTGCCGCGCGACCTCATCTCGCGGGGCGTGATCGAGGCCGGCTGGCCGACGTACATCATGTTCCGTGAAGGGTTGTCGCCGGTCATGCCGGGCACCTTCTCGATGTTCGACCACTTCGTGCGCGGCCTGGCGATGCTCTTCCTCAACAACGGCACCTCGTCGTCCCACACGCCCATCACCATCCCGACGATGAACCGGCCCGGCAGCTGAGTAGGCGTCCCGGCCTACCGGATCAGGGCACCGGTGACCAGTGCGGTGACCGTGTCCCGATGGCCGGGCGCATCCTGCCAGCGCAGGGCGCGCCCGGCCTCGACCACCACGCCGAAGCCCGCATGGACCAGCATCCGGGCCTGTCGGGGGTCCAACTCCGGGCGGACCAACCGCAACTGCTGCTCCCAGACGGCGATGTGCTCACGCTGCGCGAGGATCAAGGGGCGCCGCAGGTCGGCCGGAAGACCGGCGACCTCGGCGTCGGCAACGCTGTTGAGCGCGTTGTGCTCGAAGCAGTAGGCCACGTACGCCGCCGCCAGAGCGACCACGGCCTGACGTGGATCGGTCGCCCGCTGAAGGCTCCGCTCCACCGCCTGGGCCAGCAGGCCCGCCGCCTGCAGACAGGCGGCCACCAGGATGTCGACCTTGCCGGGGTAGTGGCGGTAGATCGCGGACGGGGCCAACCCCACGGCCTGTGCGATCTGCGCGTTCGTGACGTTGGCGAACCCGTCCTGCGCGAACAGCGGGATGGCCGCCGCCAGGATCTCGGCACGTCGAGTGCGCGGCACGGGCTGGGCGGGCAGTTCGACCAGGCTCGCGCTGCCCGTCGCCGCCGCCGGATCGGTCGCGACCACGCCCAGGGCGGATGCCAGCAACAGATCCTCGATCCGGCGTTGGGCGATCGAGGTGTGATGCATGGTGACGGACCCGATCACACCGAGGGCCGCCACCGCCCGCAGGTGCTCGCCGGGCAACGGATATTCGCACCGCACCAACTCGGTCACCCGCTCGACGACGTGGGCGAACTTCGTCCGAAGCAGCCGGCGGTCCGCGCGTTCGAGGTAGCGGGCCTCCCACCGGTAGAGGCCGCCCGACGCGCGGCGGGAGACCGTCACCCTGGTGAGGGCGACGAGTACGTCCTTCAGGGCGGCCTCGGGCGGGCACTCGTCGATGACCTCGACGAGCTTGTTCACGATGACATTGGCGCACTCGGCGAACAGCGCGTACTTGTTGGGGAAGTGCCGGTACAGCGCCGGGCCGCTGATGCCGACCACGGCGGCGATCTCCTCCATGGACGCCGCGTGGTAGCCGCGCTCGCTGAACACCTGGCCGGCCGCTTCGACGATGACCTGCCTGCGGTTGCGCGGTCGGGTGGCAGCAGTCGGCCCGGTGGTCACCGGATCAATCGATCAGAGGCGGGCGGACGCAGTACCATACGCGCTAGTCAATCACAGCGCCATCGAGGCTTTCGAGAGCTCAGGCGTGCAGCACCGCGAGGGCGAGGCGGGCCGTCTGGGTGTCGTAGCCCTCGGCGCGGTCGAAGCGGCCGAGCCGGCCGATGTCGGTGACGACGTTGAGCGCGGCGTGCACGAGCACGCGGACGTCGGCGGCCGGCAGGTCCGGTCGTACCGTCTCGACGAGGCGCATCCATTCCTCGACGTGCAGGCGCTGCGCCCCGCGCAGCTGGTGACGGTCCTCGTCCGGGAGGTTGTTGTTCTCCGCAAGGTAGACCGCGACGAGGTCGCTCTGGCCGAACGCGTAGGCGACGTAGGCCTGCACGACCCGGCGCAGCGCGTCCGCCGGGTCGCTCGCCTCGGCGATCGCCGTCGTCGTGGCCCCGGCGAGTCGGTCGGTGGCACGGTAGTAGGCGGCCGCGAGCAGGTCGGCCTTGCTGGGGAAGTACCGGTACACGCTGGAGGCTTGCATGCCGGCTGCGCGCCCGATGTCCTCGACGGCGACGGCGTGGTAGCCGTGGCGGTGGAACAGGCGGATCGCCTCGATCAGCAGCAGTTCACGACGCGAGGCCGGGCGCACCGGCGCGGTGCCCGGCGTGGCGTGCTGCTGTGGCGGCAACTGGGGCGCGTCGGCCCGCAGCAGAGTCCAGGCGACCCGGGTGAGCAGCTTCTCGGTGTCGGTGCCGGTTGCCGCCGCGCGGTAGGTGGTCACGCTGCCGAAGGCACTGAGTGCCGCATTGACCAGCAGCTCCGCCCGCCCGGCGGTCAGCTCGGGCCGCAGCTCGCGCAGGGGACCGGCGAGGCGGCCGACCAGCGTGGCCAGGGTCGTGGCGAACTCCTGCCGATGCTCGGGCGTGAGGTAGCGGCCCTCCCACTGGTACAGCCCGGCGACGCGCCGTTTGCTCACGGCGACTCCGGCGAGCGTGCTCAGCAGCTCGTCGAGCACACCCTCGGTGGTGCTCGCCTGCGGGTCGGCGGTCGCGGCGAGCAGGGCGCCGACGACCTCCCGGGTGGCGTGCACCAGGATCGCGTACTTGTTCGGGAAGTGCCGGTACACCGCCGGGCCGCTGATGCCGACCACGGCGGCGATCTCGTCGACGGTGACCAGGTGATAGCCCCGCTCGCAGAACAGCTCGGCGCCGGCCAGCGCAATGCGGTCCTTGCGATCCTTCGGTCGTTTGGTCGTTGCCGGGCCCACACCGCTCGCTGCTGGTCGCACCCCTACACGTTAGCGCCACCTCGCACGGTTGCGGTGATTGCCCTCGGCTTTCTCTCGTGCCGTGCATCGGCAAGGCCGAAGGTAGCCAGCGCGCATCGGGTGTGGACATTGCTTGACAAGCGGCCGTGAGCTCAACGAAAGTTAGGCTGGATTCGCATTGGGTGAGCAGCGAGGAGCTTGGCTATGACAACCGAGGCGTTCATCTACGACGCACTGCGCACACCGCGCGGCCGGGGCAAGCCGAACGGATCGCTGCACGGGGTTAAGCCGGTTTCGCTCGTCGCCGGTCTGATCGAGGAGACCCTGCGGCGGATGCCCGGCCTTGACCCGGCGCTGATCGACGACGTCGTGCTCGGCGTGGTGTCCCCGCTGGGCGAGCAGGGCGCCGACATCGCCAAGACGGCCGCCATCGTCGCCGGCCTGCCCGACACGGTCGCCGGCGTGCAGCTCAACCGCTTCTGCGCCTCGGGGCTGGAAGCGGTGAACATCGCCGCGCAGAAGGTGCGTTCAGGGTGGGAGGATCTGGTCCTCGCCGGCGGCGTCGAGTCGATGTCCAGGGTCCCGATGGGGTCCGACGGTGGAGCGTGGGCGCTGGATCCGGAGACGAACTTCACCACCGGCTTCGTGCCGCAGGGGGTCAGCGCGGACCTGATCGCCACCCTCGACGGCCATGGCCGCGACGTGGTCGACGGCTACGCGTTGCAGTCGCAGGCCCGGGCGGCGAAGGCGTGGGCCAACGGCTACTTCAACCGCTCGGTCGTACCCGTGCGGGACCGCAACGGCCTGACCGTCCTCGACCGCGACGAGCACATCCGGCTGGACTCGACCGCCGAGGGCCTCGCCGCGCTTCGCCCCTCCTTCGCCGGCATCGGCGAGAAGGCCGGCTTCGACGCGGTCGCGCTCCAGAAGTACCACTGGGTCGAGCGCATCAACCACGTCCACACGGCGGGCAATTCGTCCGGCATCGTCGACGGCGCCTCGTTGGTGGCCATCGGCAGCGAGGCCGTCGGTGCGGCCGCCGGTCTCACCCCGAGGGCGCGCGTCGTCGCCACGGCACTCAGTGGCGCCGATCCGACGATCATGCTCACCGGCCCGGCTCCGGCCGCTCGCAAGGCGCTGGCCAAGGCCGGCCTCGGCGTCGAGGACCTCGACCTGGTGGAGATCAATGAGGCGTTCGCGGCCGTGGTGCTGCGGTTCGTCGCCGACCTGGGTCTGAGCATGGAGATCGTCAACGTCAACGGCGGTGCGATCGCGATGGGGCACCCGCTGGGGGCAACCGGAGCCATGATCCTCGGCACGCTCGTCGACGAACTGGAGCGACGCGGTGGTCGCTACGGGCTCGCCACGCTCTGCGTCGGCGGCGGCATGGGCATCGCGACCGTCATCGAACGAATCTGAGGAGTCACGAATGGTCAACACAATCCGGTGGGAGCGCGGCGACGACGGCATCGTCCTGCTCACCCTCGACCACCCCGGGCGTTCGGCGAACGTGATGAACGACGAGTTCGGTGCGAGCCTCGTGGCGACTGTCGATCGGCTCGAAGCCGAGCGGGACCAGATCGCCGGCGTGGTCATCACCTCGGCCAAGAAGACCTTCTTCGCCGGCGGCGACCTGGAAGCCCTGCTGCGGCTGACGCCGGCCGACGCCGAGACCTCGGCGGCGAACACCCGCCTGCTCAAGAACGCCGTACGCCGACTGGAGACACTCGGTCGTCCGGTCGTGGCCGCCATCAACGGCTCGGCCCTCGGTGGCGGGCTGGAACTCGCCCTGGGCTGCCACCACCGCATCGTGCTCGACAACCCGGCCATCGAGATCGGCTTCCCGGAGGTCACCCTCGGCCTGCTGCCGGGCTGCGGTGGCGTCGTGCGCAGCGTCCGGCTGCTGGGCGTGACCGACGCGCTGACCAACTGGCTGCTCCGCGGCCAGCGGCGCCGACCGCAGGACGCACTCGCGCACGGGCTGGTCGACGAGATCGTCCCCGATGAGGCGGCCATGCTGAGCGCGGCCCGCGCCTGGGTCGCCGCCAATCCCGACGCGGCGCAGCCGTACGACCGCAAGGGCTACAGGATTCCCGGCGGCACCCCGTCCACTCCGGCGCTCGCCGCCCAGTTGCCGGCGATGCCGGCCATTCTGCGTCAGCAGCTCAAGGGCGCGCCCTATCCCGCCCCGCCCAACATCCTCGCCGCCGCCGTCGAAGGCGCCCAGGTCGACCTGGACACCGCCTTCACCATCGAGGGACGGTACTTCACCGAGCTGGCCACCGGTCAGATCGCCAAGAACATGATCAAAGCACTCTTCTTCGACGTGCAGACCGCCGGATCGCGGGACATCGGCGCGGGCCACCCGCCGCTACGGCGGGTGGCGGTCATCGGCGCGGGCATGATGGGCGCCGCCATCGCCTACGTGTGTGCCCGGGCCGGAATGCAGGTCCTGCTCAAGGACGTGACCCTCGCGGGGGCGCTGCGGGGGAGGGACTACTCGGTGGGCCTGCTCGACAAGGCCGTCGCCCGCGGTGTGTCCACGCTGGACGAGCGCGACGCGATCCTGGCCCGGATCCAGGCGACCGAGGACCTCGCCGACCTCGCCGACGTCGACCTCGCCATCGAGGCGGTCTTCGAGGATCCCGCCCTCAAACACAAGGTGTACGCCGAGATCGAGCAGGTCGCACCGAACGCGCTCATCGCCTCCAACACGTCGACGCTGCCGATCACCCTGCTTGCCGAGGGCGTCAGCAAGCCGGAGGAGTTCGTCGGCCTGCACTTCTTCTCGCCGGTCGACAAGATGCCGCTGGTCGAGGTGATCCGCGGCGAGCGCACCAACGAGGCCACGCTGCAACGGGCCCTCGGCCTCGTACGTCGGCTCCGCAAGACGCCCATCGTCGCCAACGACAGCCGCGGCTTCTTCACCAGCCGGGTCATCGGGACGTTCACCAACGAGGGCATCGCGATGCTGGCCGAGGGAATTCCAGCGGCCACCATCGAGCAGGCCAGCAGCCAGGCCGGATACCCCGCACCGGTCCTGGCGCTGATGGACGAGCTCACCCTCACCCTGCCCCGCAAGATCCGGCAGGAGACGGCCGCGGCCACGGTGGCCGCCGGCGGCACCTGGCAGCCGCACGCCGCCGACGCCGTCATCGACCGGATGATTGACGACTGCGGGCGGACCGGACGCTCGGGTGGCGCTGGCTTCTACGACTACCGCGACGGCAAACGGGTCGGCCTCTGGCCGGGCCTGCGGGACACCTTCGGCGGAACGAACCTCGACACGCCCTTCGAGGACCTCAAGGAGCGGCTGCTCTTCATCGAGGCGGTCGAGTCGGTGCGGTGCCTCGAAGAGGGGGTGCTGACCTCGGTGGTCGACGCCAACGTCGGTTCGATCCTGGGCATCGGCTACCCGAGCTGGACCGGCGGCGTCCTGCAGTACATCAACCAGTACGAGGGCGGGCTGCCGGGCTTCGTGGCCCGCGCGCGGGTGCTCGCGGAGCGCTACGGTGACCGGTTCAGCCCGCCCCACCTGCTGTTGGCCATGGCCGAGCGGGGCGAGCGGTTCGAATAGGAGGTCAGAGCCCGGCGGCGAGTCGTTGGGCGTTCATGTACGCGATGGCCTCGACGGAGATCATCGGGTTGACGCCCAACGACGCCGGGAACGTGGACGCGTCGGCGAGGACCAGGTTCGGGACCTCCCACGTGGCACCGTCGGGCCCGGCGACCGACGTGGCCCTGCTGCCGCCCATGCGGGCCGCGCCCATGATGTGCAGGGCGGCCATGGCGACCTGGCCGGGCGCGGTCCCCAGGGTGTCCGTGTGGCGGATGAAGTCCTCGATGGAGCCCTTGCCGCGCTCCCAGATCCTGCCGCGCTGATGACCGGAGAACAGCTTGCGGGCACCGGCCGCCTCCACGATCCGAGCGGCACCGGCGATCCCGGCCCGCATGTGGGCCGCGTCGTAGGCGGAGAGGCGGTAGTGCACCACCGGCTCGCCGTCGCTGCCGACCCTGACCTGTCCGCTGTCACGGTCGCGGGTGATGATGCCGACCCCGCTGAGGTTCGGCAGCGACCGCATCTGGTCGAGGTGGGTCCGGGCGCCCGTCCAGCTCATGAAGGACACGGCAGTGGCCGGGTTGGTGGCGGCGGTCTCGTAGATGACGCCGTAGCCGAGGCCGTCGAGATCGGCGTGTTCGGTGGAGTACCGGGTCTGCATGCCGCCCTCCCACGGGCGGACCTCCTCGGCGAACACGCCCCAGACGCCGGTGGCCGGGTGCAGATGGAGGTGCCGGCCGATGTTCGGGTTCGTGAGGCCGGAGCGGCGCAACAGGGCCGGCGTCTGCACGCTGCCGGCCGCGGCGACCACCGCGCGGGCGCGAATGGTCACCGGGTGACCGTCGGCGGTGTGACCGGCGACGCCGGTCGCCCTGCCGGCCGTGATGGTGACCGTGCGGACGTCGACGTCGACGAGGAGGCGCGCACCCGCGCGTTGGGCGTCCACGAGCCAGGTCTTGGTCGCGGATCTCTTGGCGCCGATGCGGCAGCCCAGGCCGCACCGCCCGCACTCGATGCCGGTGTCGCAGCCGTCGACGTTGCGGGGCATCTCGTCGACGTGCCAGCCGAGCGCGGTCAGTCCGCGCTCCATGAGCGCGTCGCGGGACGAGATCCGGCCGTGGTCGCGGTTGACGCCGAGCCGCGACCACACCGCGTCGAGGCAGCGCTCGTACTCATCCGTGGCGAACTGTGGAACGCCCAGCGCGGCCCACTCGTCGCGAACCCGCGGCGGGGTGCGGAACGACGTGGTGTAGTTGACGACGGTGCCGCCACCGAGGCACTGCCCCTGGAGGATGCTCAGTTGGCCCTCCGCGCTGGCCGAGGGGCCTGGGGCGTAGAGCCGCGACAATCCCGACAGCTCCCCGCCGTCGAAGTCCCTGTCGTCGTAGTACCCGCCCTTCTCCACGACGATCACGTCGAGGCCGTGGCCGGCGAGGACGGCCGCGGCGGTGCCGCCGCCAGCGCCCGACCCGACGATGACGACGTCGCAGTCCAGGGTGGTCGCCGTGGACGGGCGGATCGGCGCCAGGACGGGCTCGGGGGCGTCGGTCCTGGTGCCGAGCGGGCCGGGGTAGCCGATGGCGGGCCACACCGGCGATCGACCGGTCGGCCCCGGCGCCATGTAGTAGGACAGGGTGGCCGCGCCCTTGAGCGCCTGGAAGAGCGCCCGCTTGCGGGTGACGCCCGACTCGGCCAGGGCGAGCAGCATCTGCTCGCGGCGCTGCTGGGTCTGCCGGGAGAACCGCCGTGCGCCGCCGCCGAGGATCAACTGGGTGGCGGGGGAGTCCCACCGATCCAGCAGTTGGAGGAACTGCGTGACCTCGGCGGCGCGAGGGTTGTGCAGGACCAGCGCGGCCATGATGTCGACCGCGCCGAGCTGACTGGCCGACGGGAGGTCGGCCCCGTCGCCCGGTGCGAAGGTGTCGCAGATGCTCGCCAGGGCGGCGCGCTGTTTGGCAGATAGTTCCATCATTTATCCGTTCGGAGCGGTGGGCGGGGTCCCGCGTGGCCGGCGCCAGGCGCGGGGGCGGTGCCGAAGTAGGCCTCGGCGACGCCGCGCCTGTCGGCGCGGAGTTCGGCGGCGGACCCGGTGAGCACGACTCGGCCGTGATGAAGCACCATCGCCCGGTCGGCGACGGACAGGGCGAGGTCGATGTGCTGCTCGACGAGGACGACACCGACACCGAGCCGGTCGGCCAGCGCTCGGATGCCGGGCAGCAGGGCCTGGACCGCGATCGGGGCCAGACCCATGCTCATCTCATCGATGAGCAGGACCCGTGGCTGGCAGGCCAGTGCCTTGGCGATGGCGAGCATCTGCTGCTCACCGCCGGACAGCTGACCGCACCGGCGTGACATCAGTGGTTTCAGAGCGGGGAAGAGGTCGAGGGCGTGCCCCAGGCTGGAACGCCAGCCTCGGGCGAGGGCGAGATTCTCGCGTACCGACAGGCTGTGGAACACCCCTCGCGTGTCAGGTACCAGGATCAGGCCACCGCGGGCGTTCTGTTCCAGCCGTCCACGCAGCGGCCGGCCGAACGCGGTGACGGTGCCGACCATTGGCCGGATGACCCCGGCGGCGGTCAGCAGCGCCGTGGTCTTTCCCGCACCGTTGGGGCCGAGCACGGCCAGGACCTCGCCCTCGCCGAGGTGCAGGTCGAGCTCCCGGAGGGCGGGGATGCCGGCGTAGCCAGCCGTGACGCGGTCCAGTCGCAGGACATCGCTCATGGCACGAGCTCCGATCCGAGATACGCGGTACGCACCGCCGGGTCGGAGAGCACGGCGCCCGGCGTTCCGGAGGCGATGACGGCCCCGTAGTCCAGGACGTACACGCGATCGCAGATGTCCGCGACGAGGCTCATGTCGTGCTCGATGAGCAGCACCGCCCGACCCGATGCGGCGATGGCACGGACGTGGCCGCCGAACTCGGTGCTCTCGTCGGTGTCCAGCCCGGCGGCCGGTTCGTCGAGCAGGAGGACGCGAGTGGCGCCGGCGAGGGCTCGGGCGACGCCGACGATCTTCTGCCGGCCGAGGCTCAGCTCACCGGGGCGGCGATCGGCGATGACGTTCAGGCCGAACATCTCCAGCACGTCGTCGTCGTGGTCGGGCCGGCGACGACCGGCGAGGTCACTCCAGAGGTTGTGCAGCGGCCCCCGGCCGGACGCGATCGCGATGTTCTGACGCACGGTCAGGTCGGTGAACAGCTCTCCCGCCTGCCAGGTCCGGGCCAATCCGGTACGCCTGCGCTGGTGGGGCGCGAGCCGGTCGATCCGCCGCCCGGCCACGCTGATCGTGCCCCGGGCCGGGGTGAATCCGGTGACGGCGTCGACGAAGGTGGTCTTGCCGGCGCCGTTGGGGCCGATCAGCCCGACGACTTCACCCTCGTCGACATGGATGCTGATGTCGCTGTTGGCCACGACGCCGCCGTAGCGGACGGTCAGGCCGGTCGTGGTGAGCAGAGGCTGGGTCTCAGTCACGGGGTGACCTCCCGACGGGTGTGTCCGCGCAGCAGGCCGGTGGCGCCGCCGGCGATACCCGATGGATTGAGTACGGCGGTCACGACCAGGGCGCAGGCTGCGATGAGGGTGTAGTAGTGGCCGAGGCCGAACGTGCCGTTGAGCAGCGTGTAGAGCACGCCCAGTGGGGCGACGAGCCCGGCGATGAGCGCACCGCTGATTCGGGTGATCCCGCCGACGTAGGCCATGCACAGGACGCTGAGCCCCACGATGATGTTGAACGACTCGACCGACAGCTGTGAGCGGCTGTAGCCGATGAGGCATCCGCCGACACCGGCGAGGAACGCGGAGAGCGCGAAGCCGGTCAGTTTGACGCGGGCCACGTTGATGCCGACGCTTGCCGCGGCCCGCTCGTTGGAGCGGACGGCCAGAAACGACTGGCCGGTCGCGCCGGCCAGGATCCGGGCGACGGCCAGGGTCAGCAGGCCGACGATGACGATCACTGTGGTCGCGAACGCGGAGGTCGTCAGGTCGGTGCCGCTGCGCACCGCCAGGTCCCAGCCGAGCAGGGTGGGGTCCGCGATGAGGTTACCCTCGAACGGGGTCAGCGCCGGGTTGGCGAAGACGAGTTGTTGCAGGGCGACGGCACCGGCCAGGGTCACGACCGCCAGTTGCGCCCCGCGGACCCGTAGCGCCGGCAGGCCGACGATCACACCGACGAGGGTGGCGGCGCCGGCCGAGACCACGATCGACAGCGGGAACGGTATGTGCCAGGACGTCGTCGCGCGGGACAGCAGAAACCCGGCGGTACCGGCGAAGGCCATGGCGGCGAGCGAGATCTGGCCCAGGTAGCCGGTGAGCACGACAAGCGATAGGGCGATGAGCGCCATGATGATCGAGGTGACGACGCCGAACCGCCAGCTGCCCGAGGTCAGCGCGACGGCCAGGGCGGCGGCACCGACCAGCGCCACCGCCGCCCGGAACGGCCGTCGGGGCAGATCTACTGCCGGCATGCGTACGGTGCCCAACGCGCCCCGTGCGGGGAGGTGCCGGCCCAGGACGACCAACGCGACGATGACGAGCACGAACGGAACGACGTCGCCGAGGCCGGCCTGAGCCCAGACCGGCCAACCGTCGAAACTGCTCAACAACAGCAGTACCGACTGGAGGACGCCGATGCCCACACCGGCCAGGCACGCGATGATGATCGAGGTCAGGCGGGCCAGGAGGGCGGCGGCGAGGCCGGGCAGGACGTAGAACATGTAGCCGATCGGGTCGAGGCCGAGTGGCGGGGCGGCGAGGACGGCCACCAGTGCCGTCGCCGCGCCGGTGAGCAGCCACATGACGCTGGCCAGCCGATCCGGTGACAACCCGGTCAGCCTGGCGGCGAGCTCGTCCTCGGCTCCGGCCCGGGTCGCCACGCCCCACCGGGTGAACCGGAAGTACGCCGCGAGCACCACCGCCACCACCAGGGCCGCGACCAGAAGCACCAGGTCGCTGATGTTGATCACGGCGCCGCCCACGGACAGCGTCCGGTCGGTGAGCAGGGTGGGCGCGAGCACTCCGTTGGTCGAGAAGCGCAGCGGCACCAGCGAAGCGATCGCCAGCATCAGCCCGACCGACGCGACCACCTGTGACAACGGTGGTGCGGTGCGCAGCGGCCGGAACACCAGCCAGTGCGCGGCGAACGCCAGTCCGGCCGCACTGAGCACGCCGAGCGCGACAGCGGGCCAGGCCGGCAGTGGTTGCGAGCTGAGCCGCACCGCGCCGATGGGGAACACGAGCGTGCCGCTCTCCCGCAGCTCGGCGACCACCCACACCGCCCACAGGGCCAGGGAGCCCTGTGCGAAATTGAGGACTCCGGTGGCGGCGTACAGGGACACGATCGACGTGGCGATCACGGCGTACACCGCCCCGCCGGCGAAGCCGAGCGTGACGAACAACAAGACCTGATCCATTGTCGATTTCCTTGCGCTGGCCCTGACATGGACGGTGGGCGACGGCGTGCGGCCCGCGCACGCCGTCGCCGCGGGGCTTACACCGCGCCGGGAATGATGCGAATGACCTGGGGCATGGGCGTGATCCAGGTGTCCGTGGCGGGCTTGATCGAACCGTCGGGCTGGACCACGAAGAGCAGGAGTTGTGTCGTGCAGTTGGGTGAGGTGGCGCTGCCGCAGGTGATCTTGGGGCCGAGGAAGCTTGGGAAGTCCTTGAGCGCCTTGAGCGTCTTGAGGACACCGGGGCCGGTCAGGTCGGCTTCGGTAAACGTGGACATCGCCTTCGCGAAGTTCATGAAGAGCGCGAACTCACCGAACGCGTAGTACCCGGCGGTCCCGCCGGACACGCCGGAGATGTACTTCTCGGCCAGCGTCAGGTCGCCCTGGACCTCCGCCGGTGCGTACCGGGCGGCGGCGGGCAGCCAGTTCGACGAGTACAGGGCACCGCCGGCGGCCTGCTCCGGGGCGCCCTTGATGTAGTCGGTGCACGCGGCGGTGAAGATCTCGCCCTGGTACCGCAGTTGCCGCAGCGCCTTGACCAGAGCCGTGCAGACGGCCTCGCTCGGCGCGGCGACCAGGCCGCCCACATCGGGGTTGTCCCGCGCGATCGTGGAGGCCACGGCGGTGAAGTTGGGGTTCGTGGGGGAGAAGTAGATGCCCTTGGCATCGATCCCGAGCGCCTTGGCCAGTGCCGGAAGGAGATTGTCGATGGTCTGGTGCGACGACGGGGTGTCGACGAGGGCCAGCGTCACCGACTCTTTGCCTTCGGTCTTGAACGCCTGCAGGGCGCCGATGAGGAAGGCGGCCTGCGGCGCGGCGAAGAACACGCGGTTCTCCGCCTTGGCGCCGGTCACGGAGTCGAACGGAATCATTCCGACGAGCGGGATCTGCGCGGCGGTCAGGGTCGGCAGGGTCGCGCTCGAGGACAGGTTGTAGCCGTCCATGACGGCGACCACCTTCTTCTCGACGAACATGTTGGCACACGACTGTGCCCGCTCCGGTGTCGTGTCGGTGTCGCACGAGACGACCTCGAGCGGGTGGCCGTTGATGCCACCGAACTCACCGTTGATGTAGGACAGCGCCGCCTTGACCCCGGTGTCGGTGCCCGGTTGGGGGACCGGCCCGCCGGACGGGTTGAGGAAGCCCACGACGATCGGTGGCTTGGACAGTTTGGAGGTCGTGCTCGGGGTGTCCGAGGCGCAGCCGGTCGCGGCCACCAGGGCGGCGACGAGAATGGTTGAAGCCCGCAGGACGGCAGGGCATCTGGGCATGGATCCTCATTTCGACGCGACGGTCGGTGCCGTCATCCGTTCGAGGCGGCCGACCGAACGGCTCTCCGTGATGCGACGGGCCTGTCCTGCGGTGTTCTGTCAGACGTCGCCGAGTGGTGGCGTGGCGGTGTCGGCGAATGCCCAGGACGGCGCACCGCCCGACCGGTGCGTGACCGGAGCGGCGGTACCGGCGGTGACAGGCGATCGGCCCGCGATTGCTGGCGCGGGCATCCTCTTCGTGCTTACGGCACTGTAAATCAGACGTAACTTCTTGGGAAGAGTTCGGGACCCGCCCCCTGGTAATCTCGCCCTGCTGCCCGCTGACGGCGAGTATGACGGGCGGGCACTAGCGAACCATGCCTAACAAAACACCCCGTCCGACGAGTGTTGAGCACACTCGTCGGCCGGGGCGTGGCGCTGAGCCTTACCGCATGTGGTCGGACAGTCCGTAGGTCTTCGCGATGATCTCGCGCTGGATCTCGCTGGTGCCGCCGTAGACGGTGGACACGACCGAGGAGCGGACCAGGCGCTCCATGTCGAACTCGGTCGCGTACCCGTAGCCGCCCATCATCTGCATGGCGTCCAGGGCGACGCGGCGGGCGGTCTCGGTGGCCTTGAGTTTCGCCATCGACGTCTCCCGGGGCAGCACCGTGTCCGGAGAGCGGTCGACCTGGGCCGCGGTGTCGTAGACCAGGAGCCGGGCACACTCGATCTCGGTGGCCAGATCGGCCAGGCGGTGCCGGATCACCTGGAACGACCCGATCGGCCGGCGGAACTGCTGCCGGTTCTTGACGTATTCCACGACGTCGTCGAACGCCCGCTGCGCGGTGCCGAGCATCAGGCTCGCGAGGATTAGCCGCTCCATGTTGAGCCCGGCCATCAGCTGCCGCCAGCCGTTGTCGATCTGGCCGACCACGGCGTCGGCGGGCAGCGCGCAGTCGGCGAAGTAGAGGTCGTTGACCTCCCGGCCGCCCATGGTGTCGATGCCGGAGATGGTCAGTCCGGGTGCGTTGGCGGGGACCAGGAACATGGTCAGGCCGTTGTGGTCGCCGGCCCGGCCCGACGTGCGGGCGACCAGGAGAATGTGCTCGGCGAGATGGGCGTTGGAACACCAGGTCTTCTGGCCGTTGATGACGAATCCGTCGCCCCGGCGCTCAGCGCGGCAGCTCAGGTTGGCGACGTCCGAGCCGGCCTCGGGCTCGGACATCGCGACCGCCTCGACGACGCCGCGGGCCACCCCGCTCAGAATGAGCTTCTTCTGCTCCGCCGAGCCGAACCGTACGTAGGTGGCGGCGACGATGATCGACGTGGT
This sequence comes from Micromonospora sp. NPDC047527, assembly GCF_040643015.1. NCBI lineage: Bacteria > Bacillati > Actinomycetota > Actinomycetes > Micromonosporales > Micromonosporaceae > Micromonospora > Micromonospora sp. NPDC047527. The sequence continues at coordinate 243,861 of NZ_JBEYTK010000001.1, forward strand.
GAAGCCGCCGATCGGCGCCATCGCTCTGGCGGTCCCCTCCAGAAAGAGGCAGAGCTCCACCATCCCCGCGCCACCGCCGTCGAACTCCTCCGGCAGCGACAGGCCGAGCCAGCCGAGGTCGGCCATCTTGCGATACAACTCCGGGCTGTGGGGTTCCCGTCCGCCGTTGGTGAGTCTCTGCCGTTGCTCACGGGTTCCGGCCTCGCGGCGGCAGAAATCCTGCACGGCCGCGACAAGGGACCGTTGCTCGTCGCTCCATTCCACAGCTGTACCTCCAGCGTCGCAAAGGGATTGACAGCAAGGCTAGACTATCGAATATCAAATGTCAGGAGGCTGCCGATGACGTCCCTCGTTGAGCACCCTCGCCGGTTACACGTCGTCGATCCGATCACCGGCGAGTCCCGCACCGATTACGACCTGGCCGACGAGGCCGCGGTGAGTGCCGCAGTCCAACAGGCACGCGAGGCGGCGGGCTGGTGGTCCGGCCTGGACGCCCGGCAACGTCGGCGTCATCTGCTCGCCTACAAGACACTCGTCGCGAGCCGCATCGACGAGCTGGCCGAGCTCATCCGGAGCGAGACCGGCAAGTCCCTCGCCGGGGCCCAGCTGGAGGTGATGCTCGCCGTCGAGCACCTGGACTGGGCCGCCCGGCACGCCCGGCACGTGCTGAAACGGCGGTCGGTGTCCTCCGGCCTGCTCGCGTTCAATCAGGCCAGCTCCGTGGAGTACGTGCCGTACGGCGTCGTCGGCGTGATCGGGCCGTGGAACTATCCGGTCTACACGCCGATGGGGGCGATATCGCACGCGCTGGCCGCCGGCAACGCGGTGGTCTTCAAGCCCAGCGAGTTCACGCCCGGCGTCGGCCTGTGGCTGGCCCAGCGCTGGAGTGAGCTGCATCCCGACCGGCCGGTCCTGCAGGCCGTCACGGGTGACGGCACGACCGGGGCCGCGCTGTGCCGGGCAGGGGTCGACAAGATCGCGTTTACCGGGTCGGCCGCGACGGGGCGGGCGGTCATGGCCGCCTGCGCCGAGAACCTGATCCCCGTCGTGATCGAGGGCGGTGGCAAGGACGCGCTCATCGTCACGGCCGACGCCGATCTCGACGCGGCCGCCCAGGCGGCCGTGTTCGGTGGCCTGGGCAACGCCGGGCAGACGTGCGCCGGAGTCGAGCGCGTCTACGTCGAGCAGGCCGTGTACGAGCCGTTCCTGGCCAAGCTGGCCGATCTGGTGCGGCAGGTCCGGCCGGGCGCCGAGCCGGATGCGGCGTACGGGCCGATGAGCACGCCGGTCCAGCCCGGCATCGTGCTGAGCCACATCACCGACGCGATCGACCGGGGTGGCCGCGCGGTCGTCGGTGACACGAGTTCGGTGCGGCCTCCGTTCGTCGAGCCGGTCCTGCTGGCCGACGTCCCCGAGGACAGCACGGCGGTCACCGACGAGACCTTCGGTCCGGTGCTGGTGGTCAACCCGGTGGCCGACGCCGACGAGGCGCTACGCCGGACGAACGCGACAAGCTACGGGCTCTCCGGCTCGATCTTCACGCGCCATCGCCGCCGAGGGCTGGCGCTCGCCGCACGGCTGCGCGCGGGCGCGGTGTCGGTCAACTCGGTGCTGGGGTACGCCGGTGTGCCGTCACTGCCCTTCGGCGGCGTCGGCGACTCGGGTTTCGGGCGGGTCCACGGCGCGGACGGCCTGCGCGAGTTCAGCCGGCCACGGTCGGTCACCTGGCAGCGGTTCCGGCCGGCGATCGACGTGATGACGTTGCAGCCGACCGCTTCCGCCATGCGGACCTCGTTGGCGATGTTCAAGTGGCGTCATGGTCGCCGGTGACTCACCCGCTCCACAGCCCCAGACCATCGAGGTGCTTTACCAGCCGCTCCGCGCCGTCGGTGAAGTGGCGGGCCATGACCGGCCGGACGGTGACCGGGTCGTGGGCATCGAGCGCGTTGAGCAGGGCCTCGTGATCGGCGATCATGCTCGCCCGCCACTCCGGGTCGGCCGCGTAGAACCGCGACGGCGTGTAGCGCGTTGCCGTCCGCAGCAGCCAGGACAGCTTGCGCGCGTCGGTCAGCCGGTTGATGCTGCGGTGGAACTCGAACTCGAGCTGCTCGACCCGGCTGACCTGCCTGGCCTGGGCGGCCCGGCGCAACCGCTCGTGCTGCTGCCGCAGGTCGTCGAGCTGGGCCGTCGTGATGCTGACGGCGACCCGGGCGGCGAGCTCGCCGGCGATGTGGCCCTGCAGGCTGAACACGTCGATGATGTCCTGCCTGGACAGCGGCGCGACCACGTGGCCCCGCCGCGGTTGCAGCTCGACCATGTCCTCCGCGCGCAGCATCAGCAGGGCCTCGCGCACCGGCGTGATGCTCAGCCCGGTCTCCTGCGCGACCTCCTCGAGCCGGATCCGCTCACCGGGGCGCAGCTGCCCCGACATGATCCGGTCGCGCAGCAGGCTCGCCACCGTCTCTGACAGCTGAGGATGAGAAACGTCCTGGACCTTGCTCCGCTCCGCCACACCGATAAGAGTATCAAATGTCAAATGTCACAAGCGATGCGTCGATGAGGTCGTCCCTACAGGACGCCGAACCGGCCGGTCGCGGTCTGCGAGCCGCCACCCACGCCGGGGTCCGCACGATCTGGTTCGACCGGCCCGACCAGCGGAACGCGATGACGCTGGACATGTTCCGCGACTACTACGCGGCGTTGCAGGCCGCCGACGCGGATCCGCAGGTGCGGGCGATCGTGGTGACCGGTGCCGGCGACTGGTTCTGTGTGGGCGCCGACCCGGAGGCGCTGCACGCGCTGCTCGACGAGCGTCACCGCGACCTGCTGGTGGACGAGTTCGGCTTCGCACCACATCTGCCGATGACGCTCGGAACGCCGATCGTCGCGGCGGTCAACGGCGGCGCCGCCGGCCTCGGCCTGGTCCACGCGCTCTATGCCGACGTGCGGTTCCTGTCGTCGCAGGCACGGCTGGCCGCCGCGTTCAGCCGGCTCGGCCTCATCGCCGAGTACGGCAGCGCCTGGCTGTTGCCCCGGTTGGTCGGTGTCGGCAACGCGCTCGATCTGCTGGTGTCCGGCCGCAAGATCGACGCCGCGGAGGCGTTCCGGATCGGACTGGTGCAACGGGTGCTCCCACGCGACGAGGTGCTGGCCGAGGCACAAGCCTATGCCGCAGATCTCGCCGCGCACTGCTCACCGGCGTCCATGGCGGTCATCCGGAGGCAGGTGTGGTCGGGCCTGGAGACCGGGGCCGCCGAGGCCGCCGCCGACGCCAACCGGCTCATGGCCGCGTCCCTCGCCGGGGCCGAGTTCGGTGAGGCCCTCGCCAGCCAGGTCCAGGGGCGCGCTCCCCGCTTCGCGGCGCGGTCCGGCGCATGAGCGGCCCGCTGGACGGCATCCGCGTCGTGGAACTCGCCGGGATCGGCCCGGGCCCGTTCGCGGCGATGCTGCTGGCCGACCTGGGCGCCGACGTCGTCCGGGTCGACCGACCGGAGCCGGGCGCGCTGTCGGCTGGCTCCCCGGGACGGGACCTGCTCAACCGGGGCAAGCGGTCGGTCGTCGTGGACCTGAAGCATCCCGACGGGGCCGAGGTGGTCCTCGGACTGGTCGAACAGGCCGCGATCATGATCGAGGGCTGGCGTCCCGGGGTGGCCGAACGGCTGGGCATCGGACCGCAGGCCGCGCTGGAGCGCAATCCAGGTCTCGTCTACGGACGGATGACCGGGTGGGGACAGCAGGGGCCGCTGGCCCGCGCCGCCGGCCACGACATCGACTACATCGCGGTCGCCGGCGCGCTCCACCCGATCGGCCGCGCCGACGAGCCGCCGCAGATTCCACTCAACCTCGTCGGTGACTTCGGTGGTGGCGCGCTCTACCTCGTCGTCGGCTGCCTGGCGGCGCTGCACGTGGCCCGGACCACCGGCCGCGGGCAGGTCGTCGACGCCGCCATCGTCGACGGCGCGGCCCACCTCACCACGATGTTCGCCGGCCTCCTCGCCGGTGGCGCGTGGCAGCCCGAGCGTGGCCGCAACCTGCTCGACGGCGGGGCACCGTTCTACGACGTCTACGCGGCCGCTGATGGCGGTCACATGGCGGTCGGCGCACTGGAACCCCAGTTCTACGCCGAACTGCTGCGGCTGCTCGGGCTGGCCGACGCTGACCTGCCGGCCCAGCACGACGTCGCCGGATGGCCGGTGCTGCGCGAACGCTTCGCGAAGGTCTTCGCCGAGGGCACCCGCGACGAGTGGACGAAGCTGTTCGAGGGCACCGACGCCTGCGTGGCGCCGGTGCTGTCGCTCGCCGAGGCGCAGCGCCATCCGCACCTGGTGGCCCGCGCGACGTTCGAGGAGCACTCCGGCGTCCGGCAGCCCGCGGTGGCGCCCCGCCTGTCGCGGACCCCGGGGGTGATCGGCGGCAGCCCGCCGGTGCCGGGCGCGGACACCGAGACCGTGCTCGCCGAGTGGGGTCTCGGCGCACACCGACAGCGGTGGCTGGACAACGGCGCCGTCAGCCAGACACAAGGAGTTCGCTGATGCGGATCGCGACACCGCTGGCCTATGCCACGGACCCCAAGAGCGGCGCGGACGCCGTGGCCGACTGGGAGCATGACGGCCTCGACGTGGTCTGGGTGTCGGAGGCCTACGGCTTCGACGCCCCGACCATCATGGGCTACCTCGCCGCAAGGACGACCCGGTTGCAGATCGGCTCCGCCATCCTGCCCATCTACTCCCGAACCCCGGCGCTGCTGGCACAGACCGCGGCCGGCCTGGACGCGATCTCGGGCGGCCGCGCCATCCTCGGCCTGGGCGCGTCCGGACCGCAGGTGATCGAGGGATGGCACGGCGTCGCCTACGACCGGCCGCTCGGACGGACCCGCGAGGTGATCCGGATCTGTCGGCAGGTGTGGCGACGCGAGACGTTGATCCAGGACGGCATCTACCGGCTGCCGCTGCCCGCCGGGGAGGGCACCGGCCTCGGCAAACCGCTGAAGATCCTCACCCACCCGGTCCGCGACCACATCCCGATCTACGTGGCGAGCCTGGGTGACAAGAACGTGCAGATGACCGCCGAGCTCGCCGACGGGTGGCTGCCCTTCCTGTACGACCCCGAGCGCGCGGCCGACGTCTGGGGCGCCGCGTTGACAGCCGGCCAGGCCAAGCGGCCCGACGATCTCGGACCGCTCGAGGTCGTGGCCGGCGGTCCACTGGCCATCGGCCCGGACGTGACAGGCCTGCGCGACCTCGCCCGGCCACTGATCGCCCTGTACGTCGGTGGCATGGGCGCCAAGGGTCGGAACTTCTACCACGACCTGCTGTGCCGCTACGGCTACGCCGCCGAGGCGAGCCGCATCCAGGAGCTCTACCTGGCTGGCCGCAAAGCGGAGGCTGCCGCCGCCGTGCCGGCGGAGCTGCTGGAGCGCACCAGCCTGATCGGGCCGCAGAGCTACGTGCGGGACCGCGTCCAGGCCTATCGCGACGCCGGCGTCACGATCCTCAACGTCACGCCGCTGGGCTCCGATCCGCGGCGCCTCATCGCCTCAGTGAAGGACATGGCCCGGTAGGGACCTGTGGAGCAAGGAGCTGACGTACATGGCGAACCGCACCATCTTCTCCGACGACCACCTCGCGTTCACCGAACTGGTGCGCGCCTTCATCGACAAGGAGATCGCGCCGCACCACGACCGCTGGGAAGCCGACGGCATCGTCGACCGCGGCCTGTGGCGGGCCGCCGGCGCCGCCGGCCTGCTGGGCTTCTCCGTCGACGAGCGGTACGGCGGCGGAGGGGTGACGGACCGGCGCTTCAGCGCCGTCCTCACCGAGGAGTTGGCCCGCGCGGGCGCGAGCGGGCCGGCGTTCGGCCTGCACAACGACATCATCGGGCCGTACCTCACCGACCTGACCAACGACGAGCAGAAGCAGCGGTGGCTGCCCGGCTTCTGCTCCGGTGACATCATCACCGCGATCGCCATGTCCGAACCCGGTGCCGGCAGCGACCTACAGGGCATCACGACCACCGCGGTCCGCGACGGGGACACCTACGTCCTCAACGGGCAGAAGACCTTCATCAGCAACGGCATCCTGGCCGACCTGGTCATCGTCGTGGCGCGCACCGATCCGGGCGCGGGGCACCGGGGGATCAGCCTGTTGGTGGTCGAGCGGGGCATGGACGGCTTCGAGCGCGGCCGCAACCTCGACAAGATCGGGCAGAAGGCGCAGGACACCGCCGAACTGTTCTTCGCCGACGTCCGGGTGCCGGCGGCCAATCTCCTCGGCGTCGAGGGGCAGGGCTTCGCCTACCTGATGCGCAACCTGCCCTTCGAGCGGCTGTCGATCGCCGTCGCGGCGCTCGCCGGTGCCGAGACGGTGTTCGAGCAGACCCTCGCGTACTGCAAGCAGCGCGAGGCGTTCGGCCGCCCCATCGGCAGCTTCCAGCACAACCGGTTCGTGCTGGCCGAACTCGCCACCGAACTGCGCCTCGGCCGGGTCTTCGTCGACCAGTGCCTGGTCGAGCCCGCCCTCACGGCGGAGACGGCGGCGATGGCGAAATGGTGGTGCACCGAACTGCAACACCGCACCGTCGACCGCTGCCTCCAGTTGCACGGCGGCTACGGCTACATGCGCGAATATCCGGTGGCCAAGGCGTACCTGGACGCCCGCGTCCAGACGATCTACGGCGGCACCACCGAGATCATGAAGGAGGTGATCGGCAGGTCACTTGGCCTGTGAGTCGCACTCCAGCATGGGCACGAGGAACCGCCGGGCCACGGCACGCAGTTGGTCGGCGTCGTCGAGGTCGACGACGACGCTGGGAGTGACGAGGAAGGAGCAGGACAGGCGCGTCATCAACTCGGCCACCACCTCGACGTCCACCGTCTCGGAGATGGTGCCGGCGCGTTGCTCGCGGCGGAGTTGGCCGGCGACGAACCGTTGCACCGTGGCCAGCGTACGCCCGCCGTCGCTGGTCATCGAGGGGATGACCGCGTCCGGTTCGGCGGTCATCAGCCCCCCGATCAGCGGGTTGCGGCGGAAAGCCTGCAACGCGCTGACGAAGCCCAGCACCACCCGGTCGCCGACGGTCGCCGCCTGCTGGATGTCGAGGAGGAACTGGTCGAAGTAGCGACGGAACTCCCGCCGGACCACCTGCTCGACCAGCCTGTCCTTGGTGGCGAACCGGCGGTACGCGGTGATCCGGGAGACGCCGGCCCGGCGGGCCACGTCCTCCATGGTGGACCGCCGGATGCCCATGCGGCAGAACTGCTCGTAGGCGGCGTCGAGAAGCCGTGCGGTGACCTCGTCGCTGTCGTCCGCGCGCTCCAGCGCATCGGTGAACGCGCGTTCCAGCAGCGAGTCCGGGCCGGACGCGACCCCCAGCGCGGGCAGCAGCGGTTGCGCGGTGTGCCCGTCGTGACCTGCCTCGGACAGCCCGGGGGACGGTGCGTTCGCGGATGCGCTCCGGGCCATGGCTGCCCTCTCGTGAGATACGGTGACGCACTTCGTGCATCACGGTACCAACCACGAACCCGCAACTTCGAGTACGGCGGCTCGGCGGCCCGGCGTCGGACCAGGCTCAGGCGGGGAAGCCTCCCGCCCGGAGCAGGGCACCCGGGAGTTGACTGCCGAGCCTTCCTTCCAGCCAGGACACGGCCGAGGTGAGCTCCGCCAGGTCCAGGCCGGTGGGCTGCCCCATCCGGTTGAAGAGGTAGACGAGGATCGCGTCGAGGGCGGTGACGCCCGCCTGGACCGCCGCGACGGCGTTGGCCACGCCGGCGTGCCGGGTGTCGTGCAGGTGCAACCGCAGCGGTGTGCGGGATTCGGAGATCTCCCGGGCGAGCGCCAGCCGACTGGTGACGGCGGAGGGTACGGCCACCCCGATGGTGTCGGCGATCGGTCCAAGCCCCGGCGGTTCATCACCAGGCCCTGGTACCGGACGCCGTCGTGCCGGGGGAGCTCGGCCATCAACTCGTCCGCGTCGGAGGTCCAGATCGGACGGTCGACCGACTACGCAAGCGTCCTGCCGATATACCTCCATCCTGGAGCCGCAGAAGCGGCTCGCGGGTGGGTTAGAGTCGGCGTTGTGGCGCCCGAGGAGCGGTTACGTATCGGAATGTCCGGACCGAATGTTCTGGAATGAAGTCGCGATCGATTAGAAGCGACCACTCCGCGAGAAGGATGAAGAAGCGTGTTCACTGAAAGGCCGACAGAGGAAGCGGTCCGTGCCGCAGCCGCAGCATCCGGAGACGCGGAACTTATCGCGCTTGTTGCCGCTCCGGGATCGTTCTTGCTCCGCAAGCGCGTCGACGAGGACTCAAAGCAGGATGTCTACGACCTTCTGGTTGTCAACGCGTCCCACCCCCCGCTGTTTCGAGTCGCCGTCGACCGGCAATCCGGCTCGGTCACCATTGCCCACACTGAAAGCGGTGGCCCGAGGTGACCGCCGACCCCCATACCGTCGCTAGCCGCGTGGTCGGCACCGAGGCCGACCAGCAGACGCGCGACTACATTCTCGGCTATCTGATGGAATCAGAACGGGGAGCGGAAATCCTCGGCGAGATCTGGAATTCCAACACCGACGTGACCTTTTATTGGTCTGATCGCGGTACCTACGCCAACAATGAACACATGTGGCTCGACCGGAACGAAAACCTCGAAGACCTACTTCCTGCGGCCGCGCACGAGATCTACCACGTGCGAGCGTACGTGGGCGGCGAAAGATCCTGGCCGGGCCAGGACGGCTACGTGCCAAATATGCTTGGCGAGGAAGCGCGGGCCCATGCTGCGGCTTTCGTGATACATATGCAGACGGGTCGGCGATATCCCGCTCCGCGCAATTTCGGGGATTTCAGACACAGCTACCGCAATATTGTCACGCCTTCGAGAGGTCAGCCCAATTTTGCCAACGTCACTCGAGCAGGCGAGTTCTTCTGCCGCATGCAGATGTCCAACGGCTTGTGGCTGACCAGCAACACCAACGAGAGGTATCGCGACTACTACGAACGTTTTCACCAAGCCGCACTCCAGAACAACCAGAGCAACCAGAGCAACCAACCCGCGCCGTCCTCCGTAGCTGCCGCAGCGCGTCTCCGTCAGTCACCGCGAACACCTTCCACCCCGACGGTCGCCAAGATCAACGAGGCCGACTCCCCGACACGACCGGCCAGAGGACGGCCCGGGGGCCAGAGCTCGAGCGGGATACGGCGATAGCCACGTTCGGTCCTAATCAAGCAGTTGGTCCACATGATGGAGCACGGGCGCGGACGCGCCGGAGGTCAGTCCGGCGCGTCCGCGCCGTCGTCCCAACGCTGGGCGACAAGTCTGCGGGGGGTGCCGTGGCCGCCACCGCCACGGACGCCACGGCGTACGCCTGGCGCGACGCCAACTTCCTGATCGCGGCACCGGCCCGGAGGCTCTGGCACGCGCCTTCCGCCCGATCACCTGCGGCGGCTCCGGGATCTCAAACGCCGGTGGGACCCGACCGGCCTGTTCCGCGACAACTTCGCCATCGACCCGTCGGCGGACGACGCCTGACGAAACCACCGGCGGATCGTCGCCTGCCACGGGGTGAATCCGCGCACGAACGCCGGTGTCCGAGTCTCCCGGGAGGGAGTGCAGGACACCGGCGTCAGCGGTTCAGGACTGCGGATGCCACAGGGCGGGGACGTTCGGCGGCTCCCAGCCGGGTTGGGCGACGTGCCCCTGGCGGGCGACGTAGCGACGACCGTCGAAGGTGACGAGCGCGCCAACCGGGTACGCCGTCTGCGGCTGCCACTGGCCGGATGTCGCGCCGGCACTGGACTCGGCCAACCAGAGCGCCGCGACCAGCGGCGGCTCCCAGCCGGGCTGGGTGGTGTGGGCCTGCCGGCAGACGTAGACCTGGCCGTTGTGGCTGACCCGGGCACCGACCGCGTAGGCGGTGCCCGGTTGCCACGGAGCGACGACACTCTGCGCCAGGCGCTGCCCCGGGGTGTGACCGCCCCCTGCGCCCTGCTCGTGGTGGCCACCGTGCTGCTGGCCCGCGTCACCATGGTTACCGTGCGCAACCGGCGTGGGCGACGGCGATTCGGTGTGCTCCTCGTGCGGCGGGGGCTGCGCCGGGCCGCCATCCTGACCGCCGAAGACCACGTCGGAGCAGGCGTAGAACGCCTCCGGGCTGTCGGTGCGCTGGTAGACGGTGTAGATGAGGTGGCGGCCGGTCCGGCCGGTCGGAAGCGTGCCGCGCATGACGTAGGAACCGTCGATCAACGGCGGCTCGTCGACCGCGAGGAACGGCTGCGAGTCCAGGTCGGACCAACGCAACGGTTGCTTCGGGTCGTATCCCGGACGGGTGAGGTAGAACTCGAATCCGCCCTTGTGCGGCGCGGTCGCGCGCCAACGGAACTCGTAGCTCGCACCGGCCGCGAGCGTCGTGGCCGGCCAGTCGGCGCGGGGCAGGTCGAAGCCGGCGAAGGGCGCGTTTCCGGCGCTGCACAACTGCCCGTCGGGGATGAGGCGGTGCTCGCCGCCGGCGTGGCCCCGGTTGATGCCGTTCCAGTCGTAGAAAGCCTGAGAGCCGCCCCGATCCAACGCGGCCTGACACGCGGGAGACAGTGCCGCCGCCGTCAGTTCCAGATAGCAGGTGTACGCCCGGCTGACCGGCGCCTGGACGGAGCCGTGCGCGCGAGCACCGCGGTCGTCGAAGCTGACCGCCAGGAGCACGCCCGAGGCGGCCAGCAGCACGAGCGCGCCGCCCACGAGTATCGCTTTCCTGAGGTTGGGGACTAGAACCCGCACGGTGATTCCCCTCTGTGTGGTGCCATCGATCCGACACGTGCATGACGAACCGGCACCGGTCACGGTTCAACCTCTGCTCGATTGGTCGTGTCGACGTCTCCCACCTGCCGTGCCGCACGCCTGACAGGCTCTGCCCGCGCAGGGCTTCGGCCAACGGCCGTCGGGGAGCGTGGGGTGGTCACCGACCCGCGTCGCGAGGTCCCGGACATTGCGCAACGTGTCAACGAAACGCTGATCGATCTGTAGAAGGGTGGCCAGCCCTCGCGCGGCGACGATATCGCCGATTGGCTCCGCCGCCGTGTCGATGGCTCATGGGAATGTTATGACAGTAGTCGCGTCGACGGCCGTTCGGGCGGACTTATCCAACCGGGAGGCTCGTCATAAGTGCTCTGATCGTCAGGGTGATGGTGCGGTAGAGATATGACCGCTTCGGGTGGTTCGTATAGGCGTTCGTGATTCTGGTGTTATCGGGCGGGTGTCCTCTCCGATGGTCGTTCAGGTCAGGCTGGATCCGTACAGAAGCCCTGCGGTGGCCCCGACCTGCTCGGAAGGTGGCTGGACCCGGGTTGGCGAGGGGTGATTTATTGGGTTTCAGGGATATCGTTCCGGCATTTTGGTGACCGGTACCTTTCTGCGGGTTGTGGCCCGATGCCGAAAAAAACCTCTGCCCCGGCCTCGTCTGGCGAAATGGCAACCAACCGCATTTAACATCTTCGACATCTGACGGTGCTCCGGTATAGTGCGACCAATCCCCTTTGAGTGTGCCGGAAAGCGTCTGATCTGCGTGATGACAACTGGGCTGGAAAATGCGGCAACAGACCCGCGCTTCGTCGGGCGGCGACCACAGTTGGCGCGTATCGGGAGAGCCCAGGCCGCCGCGCTGAACCGCGGCCGGCAGATGGTGTGCGAGGTGGTGGGGGAGCCGGGCATCGGCAAGACCCGGCTCGTCCGCGAGGCCCTGGAGCGGTGCGTCCCCACCGTCGCATGGGCCATCGGGACCTGCGCGCCGGATGAACGAGGCGTTCCCTTCCACGTGTTCCGACACGCCTTCACCGAGGGGCAGCCACGCCGACGCGGGCTGCGCGCCGGGCGATCCACCACGGAGACCTGGGCGGAGTCCGCCGACGCGGTGCCACCGTCGCCGGCGCGGGCGTCGGACGCCCGGCGGTTCCGGACCTACCAGTTGGCCCGCCGGCTGATCGGCCTGGCGGCGCGGGACGGTCTGGTGCTGGTCCTCGACGACCTGCACTGGGCGGACGCCTCCTCCACCGGTCTGATCGCCCACCTCCTGCGATATCCGGTGCCCGCCCCACTGCTGCTCGTGCTCGTCTACCGCCCGCGGCAGATGGCGACCCCGATGCCGTTCGGTCCACCAGATCCCCACGAACACGCCGATGCGGACCCGTCGCCACGCGATCGGATCGAACTCCGCCCTCTCGGCCTGGCCGATGTCGCGCTTCTGCACCCCCACGTCGACCCGGCGGAGTTGCGCGCCCGATACGACGTGACAGGCGGCAACCCCGGTTACCTCGCGGCGCTGCCGGGTGGCCCCACATCCGACAGCGCCGACCCGATCCGTGCGGCGCAGGGCGCCCGGTTGTCCGATGCGGCGGTGGCCGTGCTTCGCCGCGACTGGGCGGGCCTGCCGTCGGTCGAGCTTGCCTGCCTGCGGGCCGGGGCGATCGTCGATGCGCCCTTCGCGGCGGACCTGCTCGCCGAGGTCGCGCAGGTCCCGGTGTCACTGGCGGTCGAGGCCAGTTGGCGGTTGGCCCGGCTCGACCTGATCCGCCGCGTCCCCGGCACCGGACGGTTCGCCTTCCGACACCCGGTGCTGCGGATGGCGGTCGCCGAGGACACCGACCCGGCGTGGCGGGTGGAGGCCTGTGCGCGGGCGCTCACCGCGCTGGTCGATCTGGGCGCGCCACCTGCGGACCGGGCCCGCTTCGCGGAGCGCCTGCTCGCCGTGCCGAACGGCCGCTGGGCCGACAGCTGCGTCGACGTGCTCTGCCGGGCCGCCCAGGAGATCCGACGCGAGACACCCGACCTGGCCATCCGCTGGCTGCGGCTGGCGCTGCGGGCGCTACGGCCGACGGCCGGTTCGACGCAGCGTCGCCGAGACGTGTCACTCGCGCTGGCCCAGATCACCGGGGAGGCCGGCAACCTGGCCGAGAGCAGGGCCCTGCTCCAGGAGATCGTGCCGCTGTTCCCGGCCGACCCGGAGGGAGGGCGAGCCCACGCGGTAGCTCTCTGGGCGCGCGTGGAACGCCTGCTCGGCAACTACGCGGAGGCGGCGGCGATCAGCCGGCGTGAGCTGGCCGCCCTGCCGGCCGCAACCGGGCCGACCGGCGGCTACCGACTCGCCGCCGAGATCGGCGCCGCCGGCATCCTGGCCGGCCGCCCGGTGGTCGGGCTGCCCGACGCGCTCACCGGAGAACTCGGCGGGGACCGGGCCGGTCTACTGGCCATCCGCAGCCTGGCCGCCGTGCACGACGGCGCACTCGACGACGCCCGGGGTCTGCTCGACGCCGGCGTCCGGATCGTCGACTCGCTGCCGGACCGGGACGTGCGGGACCACCCCGACTGCCTCACCGCGCTCGGCCTGACCGAGTTGTACCTCGAACGCCAGGCCGACGCGACGCGGCACCTCGACCGAGGGCTGGCGCTCGTCCGCGCCGCGCACCGCGACGACGGTTTGTGCCTGCTGCTGCTCGGTCGCAGTCAGGTGGCCTATCACGGCGGTCAGCTGGCCACCGCCATCGGCCTGGCCACCGAGGCGGGCATCGTCGCCCGGCGCATCGGCAGTCGGGACCTGCTGAGCTTCGCCCTGGCGTTCGAGGCGGAGGCGACGGCGTGGCGTGGTGGCCCTCGCGACGACGACCGGGCGGTCGCGCTGGCCCGCAGCGCCATGGGAATCGCCCCCGACCTCGCCACCTGGTGCGGTCGTACCGCCGCGATGGCGCTGGCGACCGCGGCACTGCTGTCCGGTGATCCGGCGACCTGCGCCGAACTGGTGCACTCAGCAGGTGGCGACAGCCGGCTGAGCCGTCTCCAGAGCACCCTCCGGCCGATGTGGTACGAGCTGCTCTGCGCCGCCGCGCTCGCCGCGGGCGAGGTGGCCGACGCCGAGCGGCAGGCGCGACGGGCGATGGCCGAGGCGGACCAGGTCGGTCTTGCCGGGCAGCGGGGCTTCGCCGAGTCGGCGTACGGCGAGGTGCTGCTCGCCCGCGGCGAGATCCCGGCGGCGCTGCTCCACCTGGAAGCCGCGGTTGATCTGTTCCGCTCTGGCGGGATGGCCCTACGGCGCAGCCTTGCGCTGGCCTCGCTGGCCCGGGCGGCCGAAGCCGCGGGCCAGGTCGGGGCGGCGGCGCGGGCCCGCCGCCGGGCGCTGGAACTGGCCCGGTGGTGCGGGACGGAACGGGTCGGCCTGCGCCTGGCCCGTCCGGTCGGCCCGCGCGAGGTCGCCGCCCTGACCGACCGGGAATGGCACATCGCGCGGCTGGCGGCGACCGGGGTCACCAGCCGGCTGATCGGGCGGCAGTTGAACATCAGCCCCCGCACGGTGGAGGCGCACCTGACCCGGATCTACCGCAAGGCGGGCGTCGCCTCCCGGTCGGGTCTGGTCGCCTGGGTCGCTCGGCTCGATGACACCGAACGGTGACCGCGATCCGGGCCGGATGACGTCGTTTGGTGCAACGCCGACAGGCCGTGCAGCACGAGGCCGCGCCGGCACCGGTGTGGCCCGACGGCCGCTCACATACTCGAATGCATCGGGCGCGATTCCCGTGTACCGGGTGGTGGATGGAGGACGAGATGCTGGGCAGAAGATCCGTCAGGAGCCCGCGTACCCCCGCCGCGCCGGTGCCGGCGATGCCGTTCGCCGCCGCCGCGGTGGCGCTGCTCGTGCTGACCGGTTGTGGCGGCGAGCCGGTGGACGCGGCCACCCCGGAGCCCGACGGTTCGGCCACCTTCGGTCGGGACCGGGCCGCGCTGGTGCTCACCGCCTTCGACCAGGCCGACTCGGCCGCCTCGGTGGCCGGTGACGTCGAGGCGCTGCGGACCCAGGAGGTGTCGCCCTCGCTGGACCTGAGCATCGCCGCAGTCCGCCGGGCCGCCTACAACCAACGTCCGCAACCGTCTTTTCAGCACATCAACCCGGCGTTCGCGGTGCCGCCCGGCGACCCGGCCTGCTTCCTCGTCACGGCCACCCTCAGGCTGGCCGGCTCGGAGCTGGCGCCCACCGACGTCAGCCAGTTCGTGCTCGGTGCCGACGGCCAGTGGAAGCTCAGCCACAACGTCCAGGTCACCCAACCGTCGCTGGTGGTCGCCCGGAGCATCGACGGCCGGCCGGCCACGGAGGGCGGCACCGCCCTGGACGAGACCAGCCGGCGGGCACTCGCCGCCGAGGTGTTCGCCCGCAGCATCGGGTCCACGACGAGCAATCGGTCCCTCGTCGCGTCGAGCCCGCTGCTCGACGGCCAGTTCGCCGGCGGTTGGGAGGTCTACGGGCAGCAGCTCGCCGGCGTCGGCGCGGCGGTGCAGCGGACGATGGACCGCGCGGAGTGGTCGGACTGCGCGGTCGCGGTGCCGACCGGCACGCTGACCTTCCTGACGATCCACGCCACCGACACGCTGCGCCCGGCGCCCGGCGGCCCGGCCACCGTCCGGATGGTGCCGCAGAGCCCGGATCTGATCGCCACCGGTCACCGCGAGGACGTCAGCGGAAAGTCCATCCGGGTCACGCGGGTGGAGACCTTCCTGCTGCTCGTACCGGCGCAGGCCACCGGCACATCGGTGCTGGGGCTCAACGACACCGCGCTGACTGTCACCGCCAGCTGACCGGGCCGGAGGCGGCCGACGGCAGAAACCGGTGGCATCACTCGGGATCGGACGCTGCGGACCGCGACGATGGCAGCAGCGGTGATCGCCGGCGGAGCTGGCGGTCCAGCAGGCTCGGGAGGAACCATGTGGCGTCCGCGTTTCCGATCGGACTACGTACCGGTGCGGCTGCCCGACGGTCCGCTCGTGGTGCTGGGGGAGACCCGCAGCCTGCTCGTCGACGATCCGGTCGCCGCGG
Source organism: Micromonospora sp. NPDC047527 (assembly GCF_040643015.1). Lineage (NCBI taxonomy): Bacteria > Bacillati > Actinomycetota > Actinomycetes > Micromonosporales > Micromonosporaceae > Micromonospora > Micromonospora sp. NPDC047527. Next base: position 259,701 of record NZ_JBEYTK010000001.1, read on the forward strand.
ACCTGGCCGACCAGCTCGACGGCGCCGCGCCGCTGGCCGACGTGGTGGCCCGGCTGGCCACCCGGCACCCGGTCGCCGCCGTCGCAGCCGCCCTCGCCCGGCTGCGCGACCACGGCCTGCTGGTGTCCGGTCCGGCGCACACCTCGCCGGCCGAGGCCGCCGGCTGGGACGCCCGGGGTGTTCCGCCGGAGGCCGGGCAACGGTGGATGGCCGGAGGCCCGGTCACCATCGTGGACCTCGGCGCGCCCCGGGTGGCCGAGACCGCCGACGCGCTGCGGGCACTCGGGCTCGCCGTGACGGTGGTCGGGCCGGCGGGACCGGACCCCGACCCAGGCACCGCCCAGGTGCTGGTGCTGCCGTCGTCGATGCTCGACCCCCGGCTGGCCCTGATCAACGATCGTCACCTGGCGGCCGGCCGCGCGTGGACCCTGGCCCGGCCGCACGGCAACGTCGTCTTCCTCGGCCCGCACCTGGTGCCCGGCCGCACCGGCTGCTGGGTCTGCCTGCGGCAACGCTGGCAGGAGAACGAGCAGGTGAACGCCTTTCTCGGCGGGCAGGACCTGGCCGGTCCGCTGCCGCAGCCCGGCCGGGCGGTCCTGCCCGGACTGGCCACCATGGCAGCGGGACTGCTCGCCGCCGAACTCGCCGTGCTCGCCGTACGGGGAACGTCGCCCCGACTCACCGGCCGGATGGTCGCCCTGGACACCCGGGACCTGAGCACGGAGAGCCACCAGCTGGTACGCCAGCCGCAGTGCCCCGCCTGCGGCGACCCGGACCTCGTCGGCAAGGCCGAGCCCCGGATCGACCTGCCACCGAGCGGCGCCCAGCCCAGCCGGGCCGAGGACTCCCGCACCCGGGAGCCCGCCGAGGCGTACGCCGCGCTCGCCCACCACGTCAGCCGGTACCTGGGTGTGGTGAGCCGGCTGACCCCGCTGGAGGCGACCGACAACGGCGTCACCCACACGTACTCGGCCGGGCACAACTTCGCCCAGCCCCGCCAGCTCGCCGCTCTGCGCCGCAACCTGCGTGGGCAGAGCGGCGGCAAGGGCCGGACCGACCTGCACGCCCGGATGAGCGCGATCGGGGAGGCGGTGGAGCGCTACTGCGGGGTGTGGCGCGGCGACCGCCCGGTGCACCGGGCGACCTACCAGCAGCTCGGCCCGGACCGCGCGGTGCACCTGCGGGAGTTGCTGCTGTTCTCGAAACGCCAGTACGCCGACCGGGAACGGCTCAACCGCGACTTGGGCCACCTGCACCGCGTTCCCCGCCCGCTGCCGGACGACGTGGAGCTGGACTGGACCACGGGCTGGTCGCTGACCCGCCAGACAGCGCGCGAGTTGCCCGCCGCGCACTGCTGGTACGGGCATCCGGAGCTGGCCGGGCTCGGGGTGTGCTCGGCCGACTCGAACGGCTGCGCGGCCGGCGGCAACCTGTCCGAGGCGATCCTGCAGGGCTTCTGCGAACTCGTGGAGCGCGACAGCGTGGCCCTGTGGTGGTACCACCGCTCCCGGATGCCCGGGGTGGACCTCGCCTCGTTCGGTGACCCGTGGACCGCCGCCTGCGTCGACCACCACGCCACCGCCCTGGGCCGCGAGCTGTGGGCCCTCGACCTGACCGCCGACCTCGGCGTACCCACGTTCGCCGCGGTGTCCCGGCGGGCCGACGGAGGGCCGGAGGACGTCCTGGTCGGCTTCGGCGCGCACCTGGACGCGCGGGTCGCGCTGACCCGGGCGCTCACCGAGGTGAACCAGTTCCTGCCCGCCGTTCCCGGACCCACCTCCGCGCGCAACCGGTACGGCGTCAACGATCCGGACACCGCGCGCTGGTTCGGCACGGTGCGGGTGGCCGACCAGCCGTGGCTGTCTCCGGACCCCACCCGCGCACCGAGCACCGCCGCGGACCACCCGGCGCTGACCACCGGCGATGTCGGGGACGACGTGCGTCGGTGCGTACGCCGGGCGGAGCGGGCCGGCCTGGAGGTGATCGTCGTCGACCAGTCCCGTCCGGATGTCGACCTGGCGGTGGTGAAGGTCGTCGTGCCGGGCCTGCGGCACTTCTGGCGCCGGCTCGGTCCCGGCCGGCTGTGGGACGTGCCGGCTCGCCTCGGCCGGGGCCCGCTGGCCGCCGACGAGGCGTCGGCCAATCCGCTGAACGTTTTCTTCTAGCGAGAGGTGCGCAGATGACCACCGTGGGGGACCCGGTCGGTCGGCGGTCGTCATGAGCGGCTCCGTCGGCGGTCCGCCGATCCAGGATTCGTACCGACTGCGCCGCGACGCGGAACTGCGGCTCGGCGAGGACGGCTCGCTGACCCTGCGGCAGACCCGCTTCCAGCTCACCCTGGAGCAACCGGGGATGGGCCGGCGGGCGCTGCTGCTGCGGCTCGCCGCCGACTGGGTCAGCGACGTCGAGGTCGGTCGACTGATCAGCGGCCTGGAGGGGGAGAGTCGGGTTCTGCCAGCGCAGTTGCTGCTGCGCAGGCTGCTCGCCCACTCCTGGCTGGAGCGTCGCGTGCAGGTCGACGACCGGGCGCTGCTCGACCTGGTGCCCACCGGCCTGGGTCGGGGCAGTCTGCCGGAGAGCCGCCCGCACACCCCGGGGGCCCGCTACCGGCTCTCCCGCTTCGCCACCCTCCAGCACGAACGGGCCATGCTGGTGGCCGCGTCACCGCTGAGCACCCTCGCCGTCGGCTGCGCCGATCCCGCCCTCGGCGCGGTGCTGGCCGCCGCCGTGCCGGGCGTCGGAGGAGACACGGTGGCCCGCACGCTCGGCGTGCCGCCGGAGGCCGCCGGCCGGGTGCTCGACGAGCTGGCCACCGCTCGGATCCTGGTCACCGACGCCGAGTTCGAGGCGGAGCGCGACGACGCGCCGCTGGCCTACTGGTCGCCGGAGGAACTGCGACTGCACCACCGCTCCCGGGCCGGCCGGCACGCGCTGCCGGTGGGCGGCACCTACCGGATGCGGGAGCGCTTCGCCCCGCAACCGCTGCGCCGCCAGTACGACGGGGGCCGGACGATCGAGCTGCCGCTGCCGGACCTGGCGACGATCGCCAAGGCGGACCCCGCGTTCAGTCAGGTCGTCGCGGACCGGCGCAGCGTACGCGAACACGACGACACCGCGCCGCTGCCCCTGGAGCGGCTGGCGGAGTTCCTGCACCGGTCGCAGCACACCACCGCCGTCGGCGAGGCCGGCGGGCAGGAGGTCGGCCACCGGCCCTACCCGGGCGGCGGCGGGGTCTACGAGCTGGAGATCTACCCGCTGGTCGCGCGCTGCGCCGGGCTCGACCCCGGGCTCTACCACTACGACGCGGTCGGGCACCGGCTGGAGCCGGTCGCCGGCTGGGGAGCCGCCGCCGACCGGCTGCTGGCGTACGCCCGGGCGGCCGGCGCCATGGCCCGGCCGCCGCAGACGGTCCTGGTGGTCACCGCCCGGGTTCAGCGGCTGATGTGGAAGTACGAAGGGATGAGCTACGCCATGATTCTCAAGGACGCGGGTGTGCTGACCCAGCAGATGTATCTCGTCGCCACCGCCATGGGGTTGGCGCCGTGCGCCCTCGGCGCCGGGGACTCCCAGGCCTTCGCCGAGTTGTCCGGGCTCGATCCGCTGGTCGAGCCGAGCGTGGCCGACTTCCTGCTCGGCTCGCGCTGCGCCGCCGGGGCGGGGGGTCAGCCATGAAGTTCCGGCGGCAGGCACTGCGCCAGTTGGAGGCGCCCGAGCAACTGGACCGGGCGGTCCGGCTGACCACCGTGCCGAACTGGCTGGCCACCACGGCGCTGGTCATCGTCGTGGTCGCCGCGGGTGTCTGGTCGGTGCGTACGGTGGTGCCCCGGACCGTCGAGGCGGCCGGGGTGCTGATCCATTCCAACGGGATCTCCGCCCTCGACGCGCTCGACAGCGGTCAGGTCACCAAGGTGTGGGCGTCACCGCACCAGCGGGTGACCAAGGGAACCCCCCTCTACAGCCTCCGCACGATGGACGGCAAGGTGCGGGTGGAGAACGCGCCGGGTGACGCGTACGTCGTGGCCTGGCTGGTCTCGGAGGGCGAGATCGTCACCCCGGGCACGCACCTGGCCGACCTGGAACGACTCGACACCGCCGGGGACGCGTTGCAGGCCGTCGTCTACGCCCCCGCCGTCGCTGCGCCGCTGCTGCAACCCGGCGTACCCGTCGAGGTGGCCGCCGCGGCGGCACCGCGCAACGTGTTCGGCACGCTGGCCGGTCAGGTGACAATGGTCGGCGCCTTCCCGGAGACCGAGGCCTCGTTGCGGGCCTTCCTGGGCACCGGGCCGGACGTCCGGCGGCTGCTCGCCCGCGGCAGCGTGATCCGGGTGACGGTCGCCCTGGAGCCCGACCCGGCCGCCCCGGGTGGCCTGCGCTGGACCAAGTCCCCACCGCCGTTCCAGCTCAACTCGGCCAGCGAGGTCACCGCCTGGTTCACAGTGGACCAGGAGCACCCGATCGACTGGTTGCTGCGGCGATGAGCGCGCCACCGATCCCCGCCGCCGGCACACCGGAGCTGCCCCGGATCCGGCGTCGACGGGTCCGCACACCCACCCTGATCCAGATGGAGGCGGTGGAGTGCGGCGCCGCCGCACTCGGGATCCTGCTCGCCCACCACGGCCGGCACGTGCCCTTGGAGGAGCTGCGCCGGGTGTGCGGAGTGAGCCGGGACGGCTCCACCGCCGCCACCGTGCTCAAGGGCGCCCGCCGGTACGGGATGGTGGCCAAGGGTTTCCAGATGGACCTGACCGGCCTGGCCACCGTGGCGCTGCCGGCGGTGCTGTTCTGGCGGTTCGAGCACTTCGTGGTGCTGGAGGGCCTCGGCCGCAAGGTCTACATCAACGATCCGGCCACCGGCCCTCGCGCGGTGAGCTGGGAGGAGTTCGACGGCGCCTTCACCGGCATCGCGCTCACCATGGAGCCCGGCCCGGAGTTCCGGCCGGGCGGCACCCGCTACCGGATGGTCCGGGCGCTGGCGCAGCGGTGGCGCGGCCCCGGCTCGGCGATCGCGCAGATGCTGCTGCTCGGGCTGCTGATCGCCGTCGTCGGTCTGACCATCCCGGTGATGGCCAAGGTCTTCGTCGACCGGGTGCTGCTGCAGGAGGACCGGGCCGCGTTCGCCGGCCTGGTGGCGGCGGTGGCGGTGGCCACCGTGCTGACCTTCCTGGCCAGTCTGCTCCAGCAACACCTGACGGTACGCGCGGAGACGGCGCTCGCCCTGGCCAGCGCCGCCCGGTTCTTCCGACATCTGCTGCGGCTGCCGCCGACCTTCTTCGACCAGCGGCAGGCCGCCGACCTCAGCCAGCGGGTCCGCGGTAACGAGGTGGTCGCCGAGGTGCTCACCCGCCGGGCGGCCACCACCGTGGTGGACACCGGCCTGGTGCTGGCGTACGGGGTGCTGCTCTGCCAGTACGACCTGCTGCTCGGACTGTGCGCGGTGGTCCTCGCCGGGCTGAACGTCAGCGTGCTGCGCTACGTCGCCTCGACCCGGTCGACCGCCGTCGCCGGGCTCCAGGCGGACCGCAGCAAGTTGGTGACCACCGTGTACACCACGGTCCAGATGATCGAGACGGTGAAGGCCGGTGGCGAGGAGGAGCGCGCCGTGGCCCGGTTCGCGGCGCGCCACGCCACCGTCGCCACCCGTCAGCAGCGGCTGGGGGTGCCCACGGCGGTGCTCTCCGTCCTGCCGGCGTTCCTCGCCTCGGGGACCACCGCGGTGCTGCTGGGGTTGGGCAGCCGGCAGGTCATGGCGGAGGCGATGAGCGTCGGCGTGCTGGTCGGCATGCAGAGCCTGGCCGCCGCGATGAACCGGCCGCTGGGCAGCCTGACCGCGCTGGGCTCGCGGTTGCAGGACATGAGCGCCGACCTCAACCGGCTGCGCGACGTGGAGCAGTATCCGCTGCCGTCGGCCGGGGATCGACCCGCCCGACCGTTGACGCCGATGGAGGGGCACCTGCGCATCGAGGAGGTCACCTTCGGCTACAACCCGCTGGGCCGGCCACTGCTGGAGAACTTCAGCCTGGACCTGCCGCCGGGTGCCCGGGTGGCGCTCGTCGGCCGCTCGGGCAGTGGCAAGTCGACGGTGGGCCGGCTGGTCGCCGGGCTCTACCGTCCGTGGAACGGCCGGGTCACCGTGGACGGCGTCGAACGGCCGGGGGCCGACGACGGGCTCTGGGCGGCCACCGTAGCCATCGTGGACCAGGACCAGCGGCTGTTCGAGGGGACGGTCCGGGACAACGTCACCATGTGGGACCTCACGGTCGCGGACGAGGACGTCGTCACCGCGCTGTCCGACGCGTGCCTCTACGACGAGGTCGCGGCCCGTCCGGGCGGCCTGGCCAGCCCGGTACGGGAGAACGCCCGCAACTTCTCCGGCGGCCAGCGGCAGCGGCTCGAGATCGCCCGCGCGCTCGTCCGCAACCCCCGGGTGCTGGTGCTCGACGAGGCCACCAGCGCGCTGGACGCCGAGACCGAACGCCGGATCGACCTGCACCTGCGCCGGCGGGGGGCGACCTGCCTCATCGTGGCCCACCGCCTGTCCACGGTCCGCGACTGCGACCTGATCGTCGTGCTGGACGGCGGTCGAGAGGTGGAGCGCGGCACCCACGAGCAACTGGTCGCCCGGGACGGGGCGTACGCGCGCCTGGTCCGGGACCACTGACCACGACGATCCGAGGAGACGCTGATGAGCGGCGCGGTGGAGGACCCCCAGGCCGGCGGCCTGATCGGCTTCTGCGCCGACGGCGTACGCCAGGTCTGCCGCCTGGACGGCCCGATGGCCGGCTGGCTGGTGACCGGCGGCGAGGCCGACCTGTTCGCGGTGCGCCGGGCCGGGTTGAGCCCGTCGCGTCGCCACCATGTGGCCCGGCTGCCCGAAGGTGGCCTGGTGCCGACGTCCACCGCGATCGGTGCGTGGCAGTTGATCCTGGTGCCGCTGCCCGGTACGGAGCTGCGCGGGCTGTCCCGGCGTCACCTGTCCCTGCTGGAGCGGCACGTCAGGCTCGGCCGTCCGGCGGACGAGGGGCGGGCGCGGACCGCCGCGAGGGAGCTGGTCGCGGGGGTGGACCTGGTGCTGGTCACCATCGCCGACGCGCTGCGGCGCGGGCAGGCGCCCCGGGAGGCGTCCACGCTGCACGGGCGCGAGATCCTCTCGTTGGCGCAGGGGAGCGCCCTCACCTCCACCGGCGGCGCCTGGTGGCTGCGCAGTGCCGGCGGACAGCTGCGCCGCAACGACGGTGGCCCGGTGGAGATGTCGGGGGAGCGGGAGCTGCTGCTGGTCGCCGAACGGGACTGGGTGGTGGCCGAGTCGCCGTGCGCGGTGGAGAGCCACGGCAGCTGGGACCTGCTGGTCACCGGTGAGCTCCGGTCGGCGGTCGACCAGCACGTGGCCCGCCTGCTGCGGATGGTGGAGACCCGGATCGAGGAGGCCGACGCGGCCCTGCTGAGCGCCGTCGAGCGGCGCCGGCAGATCGACGCCGCGGTGCTGGCCGCGGCGGCCCGCCGGTCGATCGGGGTGATCGGCGCGGGCGGCGCGGTGCCGGTTCCGGACATCGAGGCCGGCTTCGACCGGTACGGGCGGGCGGCCTCGGTGGTCCGGGTGGTCACCGAGGGTATGGGCAGCCCGGTCAACGAGCCGGCGGACCGCAGCCGTGCGCCGCTGGACGACCGGGCGGCGGTGCACGCGGTGTCCCGGGCGTCCAGCCTGTTCCTGCGCGAGGTGCACCTGCCGGACCGGTGGTGGCGGCGGGATCTGGGGCCGCTGGTGGGGTGGCGGACCGGCGATGACCCGGAGCGCGCCGTCGCGGTGCCGCTGCTGTTCCGCCGAGGTCGCTACCACCACGTCGACCCGGACACCCGGGCGTACGGTTCGATCGACGCGACGGTGGCCGCGACGTTCGCCGCCGAGGCGACCCAGGTGCAGGCACCGCTACCGCCGACCGCGCGGATGCGCCACCTGCTGCGGGCCGGGCTTGTCGGTGCGGCCCGCGACGTGCGGGGCCTGCTGTTCGCCGCCGTCTGCGTGGCGCTGCTGGGCCTGGGCGTGCCGCTGGCCACCGGCGCGGTGCTCGGCCAGTTGGCCCGGCAGGGCGAGGTGCACGGCCTGTTCGGCTTCCTCGGGCTGCTGCTCAGCGCCGCGGTGGTCGCAGGGCTGGTCGGTGTGGTGCAGAACCTGCGGCTGCTGCGGCTGGACGGCAGGTTGCAGTCCGGCGCGCAGATGGCGATCTGGGACCGGCTCATGCGGCTGCCGGCCCGGTTCTTCACCGGTCGCAGCAGCGGTGAGATCGCCAACTCGATGTTGGGGATCTCGTTCGTCGGTGAGGCGCTGAGCGCGCTGCTGCCGCAGCTCGTCTCGGCGGGCGCGACAGTCGTGGTGACCCTCGGCATGCTGCTGGTGATCGAGCCCGTGCTCGGGTTGTGGGGGGCGGGGATCGTCGGCGTCACCATGCTGGCCTTCGGCGCGTTCGCCGTACTCATCGTCCGTCAGCAACGGTCCGCGCTGCCGGCCGAGCACCGGGCGGCGGCGATGACCAACCAGTTGCTCGGCGGCATCATCAAGATCAAGGTTGCGGCCGCCGAGGCGCGGGCCCACGCCCGCTGGTCCGAGGTGGCCGCGGTGGCCCGGGCGGCGCTGCAACGGGTCCGGCAGAGCCAGGCGGGCCTGGTCGCCTTCGCCACCGTGCTGCCGGTCGCCGGTCAACTGGTCCTGTTCGCCGTGCTGATGGGGCCGCTCGCCGGCCGGGTCGCGCCGGCCGACTTCTTCGTTCTCAACGTCGGTTTCGCGATGCTGCTCGGCGCGCTGCTGGTGCTGGTGACGGCCGGGGTCGAGGTGATCGCGGCGGTGCCCCGGCTGGGCAGCCTGCGGGACATCCTGCGCGCCGACCCCGAGGCGCGGCCGGACCGGGTGGACCCGGGCGAGTTGCGCGGCGAGGTCGCGCTGCACCGGCTCACCTTCGCCTACCAGCCGGACGAGCCGCCGGTGCTCGTCGACATCGACCTGCACGTCCGACCGGGTGAGTTCGTCGCCATCGTCGGGCCGAGTGGCTGCGGAAAGTCCACGCTGCTCCGGTTGCTGCTCGGCTTCGAACGCCAGCAGCAGGGCGCGGTGCTCTACGACGGCCAGGACCTCTCCGAACTCGACGTGCACGCGGTCCGCCGGCAGTGCGGGGTGGTCCTGCAGGACGGTCAGCTCTTCGCCGGCTCGGTACGGGACAACATCTGCGGCGCCGGCAGCTTCCCGCTGGACCAGGTCTGGGAGGCGGCGCGGATGGCCGGCCTCGCCGACGACCTGGAGGCGCTGCCGATGGGAATGAGCACGATGGTGCCGTTCGGCGGCGGGACGCTCTCCGTCGGGCAGCGCCAGCGCGTGCTGATCGCCCGCGCGCTGGCTCCCCGGCCCCGGATCATCTTCCTCGACGAGGCGACGAGCGCCCTGGACAACCGGACCCAGGAGGTGGTCACCCAAAGCACCGCGGCCCTGGCCGCGACCCGGGTGGTCATCGCCCACCGGCTGTCCACGGTGCGTGCGGCGGACACCATCGTGGTCCTGGAAGCGGGGCGGATCGTCCAGCGGGGCAGCTACGACGAGTTGATGGACCAACCCGAAGGGCTGTTCCACCGACTGGCGCGGCGGCAACTCGTGGAACAGCCGGATCGGTCCGACGCCGAGGTGGCGAGCCGGCAGCCGGACGGGCAACCCGCGACGAGCTGACGGTCCGGTCAGCCGTTGTCGATGGCCGTGCCGTCCTCCAGGCACACGTCGGCGTCGAGGTGGTTCTCCAGCAGTTCGGCGACGTGCGCCTCCGCCTGGTTCTCCACGGCGAGCCGGAACGCCTCGGTGAGCACGTTGACCACACCCTGGGTCAGCAGCAGGGTCTCCCGGTCGAGGTCGGCCCAGGACGACCGGGCGCCGCTGCGCACCAGCTCCGGCGCGAGGGCCAGCAGCCGGGCGGTGACGGCGGCGACCAGTTCGTCGGCTATCGGCCGGAGGCTGTCCAGCACCTCGCTGAGGGTCTGCAGTGCGGGCACCGTGCCCACCCGTACCCGATGCAGGTCCAGGGCGGCGCGCAGCGGGCGTGGCCGGACGGTCCGGACGGTGCCGTCGGCGGCGCGGCCGATCACGCCGTGCCGGGTCAGCGCGTGGGCCAACGCGGGACGGTCGGTGGCCAGGCGTTGCAGCATCGCGGTCAGTCCGTCCGGCGCCTCGTCACTGGCCCGGACCCCGAGCATCGCCTCGATGGAGACCAGGTTGAAGCCCTGCCGTTGCAGGGCGAGGATCGCGTCCAGCCGGCGGACGTGGGAGTCGTCGTAGAGCGCGGCCCGGCCGTGTCGCACTGGCGGGGGCAGCAGCCGCCGGGCCTGGTGTGCGCGGATGTTGCGTGCTGACATCCCGACCTTGCGAGCGAGTTCCTCCACGCTGTACCCGACCGGGCCGCCGGACGTCGTCGTCACCTCGTCGATGGTCACGGTGGCCTCCGGCAGCACTCGGTGACGGAACCTGGCACCCCGTCGAACCGCTGTCACGGTGGGCGGGCCGACGATCGCAGCGTATGTGCGGGCACCGGGCGGGTAACAGGCGAGGAATTACTACTTGTCTATGGCGACAACGGTCATTAGAATCGCGATCCGCCATCGGCTGCTGATTCCCAATTACCCGGCTTTCGCCGCAGCGCGACCTTTTCGCGGCCGCATTCGATGAAATTCCCACTCGTTGGGCAAACCGGATCGGCCGGTGGCCCACGATGAAGCGAAACCGGCGGCCCGGGGAACCTCCCGCGCTGCCTGTCGCCGCCCCGGTGTCGCCGCCGGTGGCCGACCATCGAAGGGAGCAGGGGTATGACGCCTATCGATCGAGCGGTGTTCGTGGCCGCGTACAGCCGACTCGTTGCCGACGTCTGGGCCGACCCGGTCAAGGAGCAGGCGCTCGACCGGGACCCGCGGGGTTTCCTCGCCGGCTACGGCCTTCAACTGCCCGAGGACGTGCAGGTCCGGGTGGTCCGGGACGTCGCCGACGCCGATCCCGACCTTGAGGTGCAGGTCGAGTCGTGGGAGCAGGCGGGGACCACCGGCGCCTTCGTGCTCTTCGTGCCGTCGCTGCTGCCGGTGGCCCAGGCGGAGTTGGCCGAGGACGAGCTGGACAGCGTCGTCGCCGGCCTGGACTCCAGCTGTGCCTGCTGCTGCCCGTGCTGCTGCACCTGACACCGATGTCTGCCGCCCGCCGGCCGCTGCGGCAGAAACTGATGGCAGTCAGAGGAAATCCTTGATTGCCGAACCTCGATCTTTCTAGCGTTCTCCCCACGGCAATTAACCGCTTCTCCGCAGCGATCCCGAGGAAAGGACCGAACGATGAGCAACGACGGACAGGAATATGGCGCGAGGTTCGTCACCAAGTACTCGGAACTGGTCACCGCGGTGTGGCGCAGCGACGAGGAACTGCAACGCCTCCTCGCCGACCCGACCGGGTACGCGACGGCGGCGGGCCTGCCGGTCGCAGCCGGCGCCACGGTCGAGGTCGACCGCGCCCAGCCCGCCACGCTCTACACCAAGGAGGAGATCGTCAACGACTGGGCCGGCACGCCCGGCCGGCACGTGCTGCACGTGCCCGAGGTGCCGCTGGTCGACCTCAACGAGCTGACCGAGGCCGAGCTGGAGACGGTCGCCGGTGGCGTGGCCCCGGTCGCCGACAACAACGTCAACATCATCGCCGTCCTCATCCTCTGAGATTCCCACCCCCCACCGGGAGCCTCGATGACTGACATGACCGAGACCATCGCGTTCCGATCCGGCACCTACCGGACGGCCACCGTGGAGCAGACCTGGGAACGGGTCGGTGGCATGCTCGACCGGTTCCGGATCACCCGGGTCGCCGACATCACCCGGCTCGACGAGATCGGCCTACCGGTGCACGTCGCCTACCGGCCGGTCGGAGCCACCATGGCGGTGAGCGTCGGCACCGGCGCCACGGCGACGCAGTCCCGGGTCAGCGCGGTGATGGAGAGCATCGAGTCCTGGCATGCCGAGAACCTCCGGCCGGGGACCGTCGTCCGGTCCCCGGCCGAGGCGCTCGACCTTCCGTACGACGTCCGGTGGTTGCACCTGGCGGAGCGGTCACCCCTGACCCCTGCCGTCGAGCTCGACTGGGTGGCCGGCCGTGGCCTGGTGACCGGTGCGCGTTACCTGGTGCCCCGCGCCACCATCGAACTCGACTTCACCGTCCGGCGTGGTTGGGACCGCGCCCTGTTCACCCCCAGCAGCAACGGGCTGGCCACCGGGAACACCTTCGCCGAGGCCAGCCTGCACGCCCTGCTGGAGGTCGTCGAGCGCGACTGCATCGCCCCGTACTGCACCTCGCAGTTGGACGAGCGCACCTACACCGACCCGGGCACCGCCACGAACGCGATGACCCGCACCGTGCACGACGCGCTGGTGCGCGCCGGCTGCTGGGTGGAGGTCTGCGACATCACCAACGCGGTGGGCGTGCCCTGCTACGCCGCCTCGATCTGGTCGGAGGACCTGCCGGTCACCTTCGGCGGCTTCGGCTGCCACGTGGACCCGGAGATCGCCGTCGGTCGGGCCATGTCGGAGGCCGCCCAGTCGCGGCTGGTCATGGTCTCCGGGGCGCGGGACGACATCGACGCCACCGCGTACCACGACGTCGGCGCCCCGCCGGTCCCACCTCCCACCGTCGACCGGCCCGTCCGGCCGGTCCGTCGGGACCAACCGCCCGCGGGGGACGTGACCCAGGTGCTGCGCGAGTTGGCGTCGCGGGTGCAGCGGATCACCGGCGTCGAGCCGTTCAGCGTCGACCTGACGCACGACGACATCGGCATTCCGGTGAGCAAGGTGTTCGCCCCCGGCCTGCGGATGTTCGACGAGCGGGCCCTGAGTACCCGACCAGGAGTGCCCCGTGACTGACGTCGTCTTCATCGGTCCGAGCCTGCCGGCCGACGAGGTCGGTCGGCTGTTGCCCGACGCGGTGGTCCTGCCGCCTGTCGCGCACGGCGACCTGCTCCGCCTGGACGTCGCACCCGGCGACCGGGTCCTCGTCGTCGACGGGTTCTTCCTGCAACACCCGCCGGTCCGCCACCGGGAGATCCTCGACCTGCTCGACCGTGGGGTGACCGTGGCCGGCGCCGCCAGCATGGGCGCCCTGCGGGCCGCCGAGTTGTGGCCGTTCGGGATGCGCGGCGTGGGCGAGGTGTTCCAGCTCTACCGCGACGGCATCGTCACCGGCGACGACGAGGTGGCGGTGGTGCACGGGCCCGCCGAGGACGGCCATCGTCCGTTGAGCGAGCCGCTGGTGAACATCCGCGTCGCGCTGCGTCGCGCCGTCGCCGCCGGCGTGCTCAGCGACGCCGAGGCCGCGCTGCTGCTGGACATCGGCCGTGACCTGCCCTTCCGGCGGCGGTCGTACCGCGCGCTGGAGCGCACCGCGCCACCCGAGGCCGCGGCCGTGGTGGACCGGTTCCTGACCTGGCACCGGCGAGATCCCGCCGACGCCAAGAGCGCCGACGCGCGGCTGCTGCTGTCACTCGCGGCGGACGACGCGCCCGAGCTGTGCCCGGCGCACGACGGCGATCAGCCGATCGACAACCTGCACACCCGCTTCCTCGACAGTTGGCGATCGCGGTTCGCCGGGGCGTCGGTCGGCGGGCACTGGGTCAGCGACCGGGAGGCCGCGGCGGTGCTGATGCTGCTGCACCCCGAGGAGCCGACCTGGCACCGACGGGGGGTGCTGGCCGGGCTGGCCGGCGTCGACATCGCCGACCCGACAGTCGAGGAGCGCGCCCGCGAGGTGGCCCGTGAGCGAGGGCTGACCGCCGGGGCGCCGGGCGGGTGGGACTGGCTGACCGACCGGGAACGGAGCCTCGACGACCGCGAGGCGGTGCTGCGGGTGGTGGTGCGGGCGTTCGGCACCACGCCGTACCGCAGCCTGGCGCTGTGGATGGTCGCGGCGCCGCTGCGTACGCCCGCGATGCTCGCCGCAGCCCGGCAGGTCGCGGCGACCGCAGCATCGCTGAACGAGACAGTCGTCCCACGTACGACCGGGCACCGCCGCCCGGGTGGTCGGCTGCACTTCCGTACCGAGGTCATCGACGCGTGCTTCGCCAGGCTGTGGGGCTGCGACGCCGACGGGCTGGAAGCGGCGGCGTGGGACCGGGGCTTCGTCGACCTGGCGGCGTTCCGGTACGCCGCCGAACCGCTTGTGGCATACGTGAAGGCGTTCGGCGCTCCGCGGCTGCCGGAGGTGGCGCGACGCGCGCAGGAGGACACCCTGGCCGGTTCCGTGGCCCGGGTCGGCTGAGGAGGCGTCGATGAGCGGCACGGTGAACGCGGCACTGATCTACCCCCCGCTGACCGATCCCACCTCGGGATACCACTCCCTGAACTACCTCGACTCGTACGCCCGGGCGCAGGGGCACCGGCCGGCGGAGATCATCGACGCCAACATCGAGGCGTTCCACCACTCCTACACACCGTCGGCGTACGAGTGGCTGCTGCGGGAGCGGTCCCGGCTCTCGATCGACGACCTCAGCGGCCCGGACGCGCTGATGGCCCGGGCGAATCAGCTCGGCCTGCCCGACCCCGATCCGGAGCGGCTGCGCCGGTCGATCGGGGTGTTGCAGGATCCGACCCTGTTCTACGACTACCGGCACTACCAGGACGCCGTCGAGGGTGTGATCTCCTGGATGGACGCGCTCGGCGCGGTCGGGTTCCCCGGCCAGTTCCGCGCGGGCTTCCGACTCCACCCGCCGCCGATGATCTCGATCGGCTCGGTGGCCGCGCTGACCGACGAGGCGCTGCTCGGCCGGCTCAACCGGCCCTTCCAGCCGTACTACGAGGACGTGCTGATCCCGCGACTGGCCGCTGGCGGGCACCAGGTGATCGGGATCAGCGCCACCTATCAGTGGCAGCTTCCGTTCGCGCTCTGGATCGCCCGACTCGTGCGGCGGGCCTGCCCGGACGTCTTCCTCATCGCGGGTGGCACGGAGATCTCCGACGTCTGGAAGTGCGCCAGCAAACCCGAGTACGTCTTCCAGGTGCTTGCCGACTTCGACGCGATTGTGGTCGGCGAGGGGGAGAGCGCGTACACGGAAATCCTGGACGCGGTGGCGGCCGGCACCCTGCCGGCCGGGCACCCCAATGTCCGCCTGCACCCGAAGTACGGCCGGCAGCGCCAGCTGCCGCTGCGCTACGAACGCCTGGCGCAGATGCCCGTCCCGGACTTCTCCGGCCTGCCCTGGGACCTCTACCTCAGCCCGGAGCGATTCGTCTACTACTCGCCGACCCGAGGCTGCTACTGGAACAAGTGCACGTTCTGCGACTACGGACTGAACACCGACGGCCCCACCAGCCCGTGGCGGCAGGACACGGTGGACAAGATGATCACCGATGTCACCGAGCTGTCGAAGTTCGCCAAGTTCATCTACTTCTCGGTGGACGTGCTCGCTCCCGCGACCATCCTGCGCTTCGCCGAACAGGCCGTCGAGCGGGGGCTGGACTTCCGCTGGGGTGCGGAGATCCGGCTGGAGAAGTACTGGTCGGACGAGCGCTGCGAGCTGCTGCGGCGCAGCGGCTGTGTCGCCATCTCGGTCGGTTTCGAGTCCGGCAACCAGCGCATCCTCGACCTGATCGACAAGGGCACCAAGCCGGAGCAGGTACGGCGCACCATGACCGCGATGACCAAGGCCAACATCGGTGTGCAGATGATGGGCTTCACCGGGTTTCCCACCGAGACCCGCGAGGAGGCGCTGGACAGCATCACGTTCCTGCGCGACAACCCGGACCTGTGGACCCTCGGCGGGCTCGGTGACTTCATGCTGACCCCGGGCGCCATCGTCGCCAAGGAGCCGGAGCGGTTCGGCATCACCAACGTACGGCCGGTGGAGGGCTCGGACATCGTCCGGATGCTCCGGTACGACGAGCCGGTGACCGAGGCGGCGCAGGAGGAGGTCGCCCAGGCCAAGGCCGGCCTCAACCCTGGGCACTTCCACCGTCCGTGGCTGGGCAGCACCGACACCCCGCACACGTTCTTCTACCACGACCGGTACGGCACCGCCGTGCGCGGTGTGCTCGCCCACGACCGGGTCCGGCACGACACCGACGACCAGACCGAGTTCCTCGCCAACGGCTCCTTCGTGGACCACGACGACGAGCGGGTCCGCGACGCGTACCGGCGGATCCGGTCGGATGAGCAGGACGGCGTCCCCGGCGACCTGCCGGCGGACCGGAACCTGTTCCGTCGGGCCGACGGCCAGGTGTTCGCGCTCAACCGCAGTAGCCGGCTGATCCTGGAACTCTTCACCGCGCCGCTCACCCTCGCCGAGGCGCAGAGTCGGCTCTGGATGGTCGAACCGACGGTCGCCGAGCGGGTCTGGCGGACCTTCATCGGAGAGCGGCTGATCCGCCGGCATCACCCCCCGGCCCCGGCCGAGCCGACGCGGTGACCCGAGCGCGGGGCGCGGCGGCCAGATCTGACACGTGCGAGCGTCCCGACCGGCCGTGCCGGTCGGGACGCCTGCCGATCAGGCGGTGACAGCGATCACCAGCTTGCCGGTGGTGTGACCGGTCTCGACGGCCGCCAGTGCCTCCGCGCTCTGGTCGAAGGTGAACGTACGCGTGATCTGCGGGTCGATGGTGCCGTCCACCATCAGCGCGGCGACCGCTTCGAGCGACGCTCTGCCGAGGCGGCGGGTCAGGTACTCGCCGCCCAGTTCGCTCACGATGCTGTCCGCGGCTGACAGCAACTGCTTGGCATCCTTCACCAGCCCGGCGATCGCGCGCAGAGAGTCGCCGCCGACGAGGTCGATCACGCCGTCGACGCCGGAGGGGGCGAGCTCGCGCACCTGCGCGGGCACATCGCCGGCGCCGACCGCGAGCACGTCGCCAGCGGCCTCCATCCCCATCACCTGCGGGAATGGCACGTGCCCATTCAGCATCCGGACAGCTCCGGATCGGAGCAGGTGGTCGAGGCGTGCGACCCCAGCGGCCCGGACCTTGACGAGGATCTCACCGTCGCCGGGCTGCGGGTCGGGCCGATCAAAGTACAACTGGACCTCGGGGCCACCGAAGGCACGGTATCCAAATGCGCGGCTCATAGTAACGCGGCTCACACATCCGGGTGGTGGCTTGGGCACCGGCTACCGTGCTTGCTGACGGTGACGTCAGGGGTAGGAACACCCGACGTGGTGTGACGCGAAGGAGGGGGCGGTCGTGCGGATCGGCGAGGTGGCGGAACGATCCGGAGTCAGCGTGCGGGCGCTGCGCTACTACGAAGAGCAGGGCCTGCTGTACGCCGAGCGCAGCACCAGCGGGCAGCGGCGCTACGACGGGACGGCGGTGGACCGGGTCCGCCTCATCCAGCAGCTCTACGCCGCCGGGCTGTCGAGCAGGGACATCCTCGAACTGTTGCCGTGCGTCTACACCGGGATCGCCACACCCGACATGATCGCCAGGCTCGGGGTCGAACGCGATCGCATCGACCGCCAACTGCGGGGCCTCACCGAGACCCGGGACCGGCTGGACTCGGTGATCCGCACCGCATACCAGCACCTGGACCAGGCTCCGAAGCCGGAATCGCGCGCGTGACAAGGGCTGTCGCGATCGTCGCCTCGCCGGCTGGGTCGGAGCATCCTGACCGGTGACGATACGGATGAGCGGAGGTCGCCCTGGCCGGGGCGGTTGAGCCCGACGCGACACCGGCGGTCGCCGGTGTCGCGTCACTCGGCACGTCTGCCCTCAGCTGAGGACGGCGGTGGCCTCGACCTCGACCAGGAAGTCGGGGGCGGCGAGCGCGCTGATGCCCAGCCCGGTGAGGGGCGGGGTCGGGGTGATCCCCAGCTTCGCGGCCGCCCGGGAGATCCCCTCCAGCAGCAGAGGCATCTTGTCCGGGGTGAAGTCGACGATGTAGACGGTCAGCTTCGCCACGTCGTCGAAGGACCCGCCGACCTCGGCCAGGGCGGTGCCGACGTTGAGGTAGCACTGCTCGACCTGAGCGGCGAGGTCGCCCACCCCGACGGTGCTTCCGTCGGGGCCGAGTGCGACCTGGCCGGCGAGGAAGACCAGCTTCGAGCCGGTGGCGATCGAGACCTGCTGGTGGGTGGCCACCGTCGGCAGTCCCTCGGGGTTGATCAGGGTGATGGGCATGCCGTCTCCTTCGTCGCGGAGCCTGTGGACTCGGTTCGGAAAACATAACACAGCAATGTTATGTATCCTGGTGTGATGGCGAGAACACGGGACCCCGCCGTCCGCACCTTGCTCGTCGAACGAGCGGCGACGATGCTCCGCACCCGCGAGCCCATCACCCTGCGGTCACTCGTCGAGGGGACGGGCGTCTCGACGATGGCCGTCTACACCCACTTCGGCGGCATGGACGGCATGTGGAAGGCGTTGCGGCAGGAGGGTTTCACCCGCTTGGCCGCCCGCTTCGCCGCCGTGCCCACGTCGGCGGACCCGGTGGGGGATCTGACCGCCCTGGCCGCCGCCTACCTCGGCAACGCCCTGGACCATCCCGACCTGTACCGGGTGATGTTCGACGCGAGTTTCGACCTCGAAGACCTCAAGGCCGCGGACGCGACCCTGGAGTACCTGGTGCAGGCCGCCGGGCGAGCCATCCAGGCCGGTCGCTTCCGCGCCGACAGTGTCCCCCTGGACGTGGCGATCCAGACCTGGACGGTCACCCACGGGCTGGTCTCGCTGGTCGCCAACGGCCCGCTGCCGCCCGAGACGCTCGCCAACGGCGTCACCCTGCTGACCGCGCTGTTCACCAGTACCGGCGACGACCCGGAGCGATGCCGCCGGTCGGTCGAGAGCGGCTGGCGGCAGTCGGGCCCGGCCAGGTGAGAGGGGGTACGGGGAGGACTCCGACGCGGGCGGAGTGGCGGACGACACCCCGTACGCCGGCCAGCGCCACAGGCGCGAGGCGCGTCAGTTGTCGCGGCTGCGTCGAGGGGGCCTGATCTCGGAAGCGGGTGGGGTGGTCGTGCGCGGCGGGCTGTCAGAGCATCTCGGTGCGGTATGCGGGAGCCAGGTCGGCTGCGCGTTGCCGGCGCTCCGCCATGTCCTCGTCGGTGAGCTGCGGCGGCCGTGCGTCCTTGTCGGCGACTTCGTCGCCCACGCGCAGGAAGTATTCGTCCTGGCCCGCGGGGGTGCACATGCACAGCATGCGGGCGGGCGCGCCGGAGGTGTTGCGGAAGTTGTGCGGCGCGTTGGCCGGGATGTTCACCGTGGAGCCGGCCCGGACGGTGTGCTTCTCCCCGCGGAAGGTGAAATCGATCTCGCCTTCGAGAACGGTGAACATCTCCTCGAAGTCGTGCCGGTGTGGCGGCGGCCCGCCGCCGTCGGGGACGCGCATGTCGATGAGGCAGTACTGCCCGTTGGTCTGCTTGCCGGTGATCAGCATGGCGTAGGTGCCCCCGGCGAGGGAGATGTAGGTGGTTGCCGGGTCGTCGGGGTTGGCGACGGCCAGTGTCCGGGTCGGATCGTCGTCGGGGATGGCAGGGGTTGCGCGGTCGAGGGCGGTCATGCTGCCTGTCCTTCCTGGTGGAGTTCTTCGCAGCGCAGTGCGGCGCGGGCTTCCCGGTCGCGGAAATGACGGTAAAGCGTCCCGACGTCCACGCCAGCCTCCTGGGCGACCACCGCCATGGGAGCCGTCATGTCACGCTGCAACGTGCGCAACGCCGCCGCCAGGACCTTCTCCCGGTTGGCGACGCCGTCGCTGCGCGGAGCACGAATCACCGTTGGTCCGCGTGGCGCGCCGCAGTCATGACCCGCATCCTAGTGACGACGAGATAACGCGGCCGCGCAGCGGCACGAGGAAGCCCATTCGCCGGCCCGACAGTAGGCCAGCGGCGCGGCGTCGTTGGCGGCTGTCTGCTGCAAAGCGAAGCGGATACCGGCCCGGGCGGGTGAAGGCTGGCGCAACTCCTCCGGCACCGGTTCGTTGGTGCGACAAGGGGGGACGGAGGCGGACGATGGCGGCGGGCCGGGGTGCCGAACTGCTGCGCTCTCCGATGAGTTCGGGCCGCGCGACGTTCATGGAGCTCTTCTTTGACCTGGCCTTCGTTGTGGCCCTCACCCGGGTCTCGCAACGGTTCGCCGGCCTGAGCGATGACGCCGGCTGGGAACTCGTCACAGGGTTCGGTCGCACCCTGCTGCTCTTCTTGGCGCTCTGGCTGATCTGGTCGCACACCGCCTGGATCACCAGTCGCTACGAACCGGAGCACCCGCTCATCCAGGCCGTCGTGGTCGGCACCATGTTCGCCGGCCTGATCATGGCGGTGACGCTGCCACGCGCCATGGAGGAGCGGGCACTGCCGTTCGCGGCCGCGTACCTGATGGTGATGCTGGTGCGGCCGCTGGTGGTCGCCGCCGGGCTGCGTGGCCATCCGCGGCGGCTGGTGCCGCTCCGGCTTGCCGCGTGGGCCGCGGCGAGCGCGCCGCTCTGGCTGGCCGGCGCGTTGGGTCCGGACCATCTTCGCCTGCCGCTGTGGGCTACCGCCCTCGCGGTCGACTACCTCGCCTGGACCCTGGGCTGGCCGCTGCCGTGGCTCGGGGCCTCAAAGGTGGGCCGCTGGCGGATCGCTGGGACGCATCTTGCCGACCGTTACCAGCAGATGTTCCTCATCGCGCTCGGTGAGTCGATTCTGGTCATCGGCGTGGTGTTCAGCGGTCGGGACTACTCGGGGGTGCGGGCAGCAGCCTTCACGGTCGCCTTCGCCACCAGCGCGCTGCTCTGGCGGATCTACTTCCACCGCGCCGGTCTGCTGCTGACCGAGGCGTTCGATCGGGCGGCCCTGCCCGGCCGGCTGGGCGCGGCATCGGAGCGGACGCATCTGCTGATCGTGCTCAGCGTGCTGGCCACCTCGGTCGGCTACGAGCTGGTGATCGATCAACCGTTCGGACCGGCGCGGCCCAGTGGGCTTCTGTTCGTGGCGGGAGGTCCGGTGCTCTTCCTCGTCGCCCGTATGCGGCTGGAGTACGAGATCTTCGGCCGGGTCACCTCATCCCGGCTGATCGGCGTGGTGGTCCTCCTGCTGCTCACGCCAGCGATGGTCCGCTGGGCGCCGATGGTCGGGCTGTGCGTGGTGGCCGGAGTGCTGGCCCTGGTCGCGTCACTCGACGCGCTGCGCAGCCGGGGACGGCCGCTGGAGGTTCCCGCCTCGCCGATCGGTCGGGAGGCATCCGACGATCGCCCCGCCGAGGCGTGACCGCGCGCGGCCACGCACCGCGACCGGCATTTGCCTACAACCATTAGGCAGGAGCATAATAGGTGTAGGCAGATGGGGGAGAGCGATGGAGAGGCTGGGTCTGACGCCGGAGCGTCTGACTCGCGCGGGGGCGGAAATGGCCGACGAGGTCGGCTTCGACGCGGTCACCGTCTCGGCGCTCGCCCGGCGGTTCGACGTCAAGGTCCCGAGCTTGTACTCGCATCTGAAGAACTCCCAGGATCTCAGGACCCGCATCGCGCTGTTCGCGCTGGAGGAACTCGCCGACCGCGTCGCCGACGCCGTGGCCGGCCGTGCCGGCAGGGACGCGTTGGCCGCGTTCGCTGACGCCTACCGCGACTACGCGAGGGAGCACCCGGGTCGCTATGCCGCCGCCCGGCTCCGACTCGACCCGGACACGGCGGCCGCCAGCGCCGGCGTCCGACACGTGCAGATGGCGCGAGCGATCCTGCGAGGCTACGAGTTGGACGAGCCGGCCGCGACGCACGCGGTCCGGATGCTGGGCAGCGTCTTTCACGGCTACGTCAGCTTGGAGTTGGCCGGTGGTTTCGACCACAGTGCCCCCGATGCCCGGGAATCCTGGGACTGGATCGTCGATTCGCTCGACGCGCTGTTGCGCGACCGCAGCAGCACCCCCTGACCCGGCCGCGCCGCCGCACACGGTCCGCTGCGCGTCGCGCCGACGAACACCGACATTTCGGTCGAGAGGCTTGAGGCAATGACCACCGAACACCACTGGGTCGTCACCCCGGTCACCACGGACCTCCTGCGTGGCCACGTCGACGTGGAGGCGACCGCACGCGGTCTGCTGCCGCACAGGCTGCCCGCGCGGGCGCGCCGGCAGATCCCCGATGACCAACTGACCATGGCCGAGGCCCAGCCCTCCGGTGTGCGGCTGGCCTTCCGCACCCGGGCCCGCGTGATCGAGTTGGACACGCTGCCGACCAGGCGGGTCTACCAGGGCTTCGCGCCCCCGCCGGATGGCGTCTACGACCTGCTGATCGACGGTCGCCTGGCCGCGC
Organism: Micromonospora sp. NPDC047527; assembly: GCF_040643015.1. NCBI lineage: Bacteria > Bacillati > Actinomycetota > Actinomycetes > Micromonosporales > Micromonosporaceae > Micromonospora > Micromonospora sp. NPDC047527. The sequence goes on from NZ_JBEYTK010000001.1 coordinate 281,944, forward strand.
AGGCCTCGGTGGCCGGGGGCAATGTCCGGACCATTACCAACATGTTCACCCAGGCTTCCGTGCTGACCGAAGGGCCGGCCGGCACCGCACGCTTCGCGGGTCTGCCCGCGGGTGAGAAGGACATCGAGATCTGGCTGCCGCACACGGAAATCACTGAGCTGATCGCGCTGCGCAGCGACGCGCCCGTCGAGCCGGCACCGCCCAGCGGGCGCAGGACGTGGCTGCACCACGGCAGTTCCATCAGCCACGGCTCGAACGCCGGTCATCCCAGCGCCATCTGGCCAGCCCTGGCCGCGGCCGAGGGCGGCGTGGAACTGGTCAACCTGGGGTTCGGCGGCAGCGCGTTGCTCGACCCGTTCACCGCCCGTGCGATGCGGGACATCACCGCGGACCTGATCAGCGTCAAGATCGGCATCAACATCGTCAACGGCGACGTGATGCGTCTACGCGCCTTCACTCCAGCGGTCCACGGCTTCCTCGACACTGTCCGAGAGGGGCATCCGACCACACCACTGCTGGTCGTGTCCGCCATCCTGTGCCCGGTCCAGGAGGACACGCCCGGCCCTCTCGCGCCGGACGTCGAGGGCGGGAGGCTGCGGTTCAAGGCCACGGGCGATCCGGCCGAGCGGGCCGCCGGGCGGCTGACGCTCAACGTCATCCGTGCCGAACTCGCCCGGATCGTCGAACAGCGCGCGGCCGACGACCCGAACCTGCACTACCTCGACGGCCGCGACCTGTACGGCGAGGCGGACTACGCCGAACACCCGCTACCCGACGAACTCCACCCGGACACTGCCGGGCACCGCCGTATCGCCGAGAACTTCGCGCGGCTCGCGTTCGGCGACGGCGGCCCTTTCGCCGCCAAGAGGGGCTGACCAGGGGGTACGCGGACAGCGCCGGCCGCGGGCGTGGATCGATCAGCCGCGATCAGCGGGATGTGGTCGACCGGCGCTCGGCGTTGATCCGGAGGAGCCCTTCGACCCCGCGCACGAAGGTCTCGGACACCAGCGCGGGGTCGTAGAGGCATCCGGCTGCCATGGCGCCGTCGCGGAGCATGACGAAATGGCGCGCGGCGGGAGCCGCCGTCTCCTCGTGGACCTGCGCCATCAGCATGGTGAGTGTGTCCAGGAACCATTGCCGGTGGGTGATGATCTCCTGGTTGACGGGATGGTTGGTGTCGGGATATTCCGCGGCGGCGTTGAGGAAGGCGCACCCACGGAACCCGGGGGACTGGATGTTCTGCGCAATCGAGCCAGCAATGGCCAGGAGGGTGTCGAGCGGCGACGGGTTGGTGGCGAGGGCCGCATCGACCGCGCGGCGATCCATCTGATGGACGTCACGCAGGTAGGCGAGGATGAGGTCGTCCTTGCTGGGGAAGTGCCGGTAGAACGTGGCCCGGGTCACTTTCGCCTCGGCGATGATCCGGTCGACGCCGACGGAGTGGATGCCCTCCGCGTAGAAGAGCCTGGTTGCCATGGTGAGGAGCCGGAGTCGCGCCTCAGAGGGCCGAGTGTCGGGTTCGCCGCGCGTCATACCGACCATCTTAGCGAAAAGAACGTTCGGTCTGAGCAGTGCAAGCCGCCGTGAGCAGCGGTGTTCCGCCCGCCACCGCCCCGCCCGGCGAGCACAGATAGAACGTTCGGTCTTGACGTTTGCCGTGGCGCCTGCCATGCTGGCACGACAGAACGTTCGATCTCTCCAGCAAGCCCCTCCGCTGAAAGGCTCACCGTGGCCACCATTGCTGCTCCACCCGGCATCTCCCAGACGGCGTCCGCGCTGCGGCGGCTGTACTTCGGCCGCTTCGCGTTCGCCATCGTGTGGGCCGGGGTGACGATCGCTACCGCCAAGGAGATCGGCCCCCTCGCGGTGGCGCTGTTCGTGCTCTATCCGTTGTTCGACGTGGGTGCCGCCATCTACGACCTTCGCTCGTCGCGGACCACCGGCTCGCCGGCCCTGCTGTACGTGAACATCGCGGTCAGCCTGATCGCGGCCGTCGGCGTGGGCGTCGCCAGCTCGTCCGGCATCCCCGCGGTTCTGCGGGTCTGGGGTGCCTGGGCGATCGTGGCCGGCCTGGTCCAGTTGATCGTGGGGGTCACCCGTCGGAGGATGGGCGGCCAGTGGCCGATGATCATCAGCGGCGGCATCTCGGTTCTGGCTGGTGGGTCCTTCATCGCCAGCGCGTCCGCGGACAACCCGTCGTTGACCAACGCGGCCGGCTACGCCATCCCCGGCGCCATTTTCTTCCTCATCGCGGCTGTCCGCCTCGGCCGCGCCGCGAAGGGCAACTGACATGACCACCTTTGAGTACGACGTCGTCGTGATCGGTGCGGGTCCGGTCGGGGAGAACGTCGCCGACCGGGTCGTGAAGGGTGGCCTGACCGCCGCCATCGTCGAGCGGGAGTTGGTCGGCGGTGAGTGCTCGTACTGGGCCTGCATGCCGACCAAGGCGTTACTGCGCAGCGCGTCCGCGTTGCGGGCGGCCCGCCAACTGCCGGGCGCGCGGGAGGCGGTGACGGGAGACCTGGACGCGGCTGCGGTGCTGAGCCGGCGGGACTCCTTCGCGTCGCACTGGCAGGACGACGGGCAGGTTTCGTGGCTGGAGTCGGCCGGGATCGCGCTGCACCGCGGTCACGGGCGGATCAGCTCCGAGCGGGTCGTCGAGGTGACCGGCGTCGACGGTGTCACGACGACGTTGACCGCGCGACACGCGGTGGTCGTCGCGACCGGCAGCAGTGCTCTGTTGCCGGACATCCCGGGCCTGCGTGAGGCGGCGCCGTGGACCAGCCGCGAGGCCGCCTCGGCCGCCTCGGTTCCCCGCCGGCTCGCCATCATCGGCGGTGGCGTGGTGGCGACCGAGATGGCGACCGCGTTCGCCGCTCTGGGGTCGTCGGTGACGGTGCTGGCTCGCGACTCTGTGCTGCCGTCGGTGGAGCCGTTCGCCGGTGAGCTGGTCACCGAGTCGCTGCGCGAGGCCGGTGTGTCGGTACGCCCCGGCGCGGAGGCCGTTTCCGTCAACCGCGACGACAGCGGAGCCGTCCAGATCGTGACCGCCGACGGTGACCGGGTCGAGGCCGACGAGGTGCTGGTGGCGATTGGTCGTACACCGAACACTCAGGACATCGGCCTCGACGGCATCGGGCTGACCCCGGGTGCCTGGCTGGCGGTCGACGACACCCTGCGCGTCGTCGGCGGCGGCGAGTGGCTGTATGCGGCGGGCGACGTGAACCGGCGGGTGCTGCTGACCCACCAGGGCAAGTACCAGGCGCGGGCGGTGGGCGACGTGATCGTGGCCCGGGCGAAGGGTGCCACGGTCGAGGACGGCCGGTGGGGCCGGCACGTGGCGACGGCCGACGAGCGGGCGGTGCCGCAGGTGATCTTCACTGACCCGGAGATCGCGTCGGTGGGTCTGACGGCGTCCGCGGCCGAGGCAGCCGGGCTGCGGATCCGTGTCGTGGACTACGACCTGGGTGCCGTTGCCGGGTCGTCCCTGCACGCCGATGGCTATAAGGGGCACGCCCGGATGGTCGTCGACGAGGACCGGAAGGTGATCGTCGGCTTCACCCTCGCCGGCCCGGACGTGGCGGAACTGATCCACGCCGCGACGATCGCCATCGTCGGTGAGGTGCCGCTGGACCGGCTGTGGCACGCGGTTCCGGCGTACCCGACCGTCAGCGAGGTGTGGCTGCGGCTGCTGGAGACCTACGGCCGCTGACGGTCGATGGGCCGGGCACTCGTCCCGTCGTCCGGGCCCGGCGCCCTCGGTCGTCTCTCGTGTCATCACTCGGAAACCATGTAAGGAGAGCGTCATGCCCACCAAGATCACGCTGATCATCGGTAAGCCCGAGAACCCTGACGAGTTTGAGAAGGTCTACGCGGAAGTACGACAGGCCGCGGACACGTTCCCGAAGGTACGGCGTATCGAATCGGCCAAGGTGTGGCCGAAGGAGGATGGCACCGCCACCCCCGCGTACCGGACCCTCGACCTGTACTTCGACAGCTACGAGGACGCCTCCGCCGCGGTCGCGACACCCGTTGCCGGTGCCGTCTTCGGAGGGCTGACGCAGGCGCAGGTGACGATCATGGGGCTGTTCTCGGATATCGAGTAGTGCCGTGTCGGCGCTTCGGGTCGGCCGGCCCGAGGCGCCGATTCAGGGCCCACCGGAACGCCGGGGTGGGCTCGTACATCTGGCTTTTCTCGATCTCGCTGACAGCAGTCTGACCCGTACCGGATATTGGATGCGGCACCGCACTGGCCGGGATTGCGGGTCGGTACGCGCTGCCAGTGAATCGCCCGTCGACCGTCCGCGCTGGCCAGGTCTGCATTACCACATGCAGCGGGCAGTGGGGCCTCTCGAAAGGAATGCCAGATGAACGCTGCGCCCGACATGTCTGCCCAGGAGGCAGGGATGCCCACCGTTGTTCTCGTCCATGGGGCATTCGCCGGCTCGTCGAGTTGGAATGGAGTGATTGCTCACCTCAAGCGTCGGGGGTATCCGGTCATTGCCGTCGCCAACCCGCTGCGCGGTGTGCAGAAGGACGCGGCTTACGTTCGCTCGCTTCTGGACAGCATGCCCGGGCCGGTCGTGATGGCCGCCCACTCGTACGGCGGGCTGGTAATGACCGAGGCCGCGGATGGCGCTCCCAATGTCAAGGCTCTGGTGTACGTCGCCAGCGTGAGCCCGGACGTAGGGGAAAGTGTGATCGGGCTGATCTCCAAGTACTCCGGAAGTCAGCTCGCCTCCAGCATCAAAATGGTGCCGATCCCTCTCGACAACGGTGGCACGACAATGGATCAGTACATCCAGCAGGACAAGTTCCCGGAGGTGTTCGCCGCGGACGTCGACCCCGACACCGCCGCACTCATGGCGGTAACGCAGCGGCCCGCCTCTGCGAGCGCCCAGGAGGAGGGTGTGACAAAGGCCGCCTGGAAGACGATCCCATCGTGGACGCTGATCAGCACCCAGGACCAGGGCATTCCGCCAGACCTGCAGCGCTTCCTCGCCGAGAGGGCCGGGTCCACGACAGTCGAGGTCGCCGCGTCCCACGCCGTGGCAGTCTCACAACCCGGTCCGGTCGCGGACCTCATCGACACCGCCGCCCGCGCCACCATGAGCTAGGTGTGCTGTCCCGACAATGTCGGCAACCATGATGACGATTGGTGGCCCCAGGCTGTCTCGCACCGAGACCCAGCCTGGGGCCAGCATCGGAGATCCACACCGGATCGGCGGCATAGCGCCATCCCGTCAAGCTGATACCGCGACGTCGCCGAAACGGAGTCGATCTTAGGGCGTCAGGCAGGGCTGTGACCCCCGCACACCGCCGGCTCAGACATCACTGAGCCGGCCTTCACGCGCTGAGACGACATACCTGCGCGCGCATCCTCGGGAATCCTCGACCCACCGCACGAAACCTGCGGACGAAGGGGAGAGGTGACGTGGTGGCCCCTTGCTGAGATCCATTCACGAGCGTAGGAAGAACACCACCCCCACCGTCGGCCCTCGCTCCGACCCACCGTCCAGCGTCGAGGAGATGCGTGTGACGACACACAGACGGCTCCGTCTTGCCGTGTCCGTGCTGGCGACAATGAGCACCGTCCTGCTCGGCGCCACCCCCGCCGCCGCGCATCCCGCGCATCCCGCACCCGCCCGACCCGGGGCCTGCGACCCGATCGACCCGACCGCCTGCCTGCTGCCGTTCCCGAACGACTACTTCACCGTGCCGGACCGGACCAGCCCCACCGGCAAGCGGGTGCGGTTCGCGGCCTCCGCGATGCCCGCGAGCGCCCAGGGGACCCCGATCGACCCGACGGAATGGAACCGGCAGGACGGGTTCAGCCCCGGCTCGCCGATCCTGGTGCGGGTGCCCGGTCTCGACGCCGTGGCCTCCGGGATCGCCCCGGTCACCGACATCGGCCGCTCGCTGGCGCCGGACGCGCCCATCGTGCTGCTCGACGCCCGGACCGGGAAGCGCACACCGTACTGGGCCGAACTGGACGCGCACGCTGTCGGCCAGCCCGACCGGCAGGTGCTGATCATCCGGCCGGCGGTGGCGCTGTCCGAGGGCACCCGGTACGTCGTCGGGCTGCGTGGCATGCGTGACGGCAGGGGAGCGCCGATCCCGGCGCCGAAGGCGTTCACGGCGTACGTGAAAGGCTCCGGCCTCGGCCATCGGGACAGTCGCGCACCGCAGATGAAGCGGATCCTCGCCGACCTGACCAGGGCCGGTGTCAAGCGGCAGAGCCTCTACCTGGCCTGGGACTTCACCGTGGCCAGCCGGCACGGTCTGACCGGGCGGATGCTGTCGATCCGGGACAGCGCGTTCGCCGGCCTCCGCCGGGCCGCACCGACGTTCACGGTCACCCAGGTGACCGACTACCCACCGGAGCAGGAGCCGCTGATCGCTCGGCAGGTGACCGGCACCATCAGCGTGCCGTCCTATCTCACCGGTGACGGCGGGCCGGGGTCCCGGCTGCACTACGGGCCGGTCGGCGGCAGCGGGAGGCCGTCGACGCCGAACTCCCTGCCCACCCCGTCGGGCGCGACGGTGGCGGCGGACTTCGTCTGCAACATCCCGCGCAGCGCCTCCGCCGCGAAGCCGGCGCACCTCTCGCTCTACGGTCACGGCCTGCTCGGCAGGCCGACCGAGATCAACGCTGGCAACGTCAAGACGATGTCGAACACGTACGACTTCACCTTCTGCGCGACCAGCTGGATCGGCATGGCCGCCGCCGACGTCCCCTATGTGGCAGGCGCGTTCACCGACCTCAGCGCCTTCCCGGCGGTGGCCGATCGGTTGCAGCAGAGCTACCTGAACTTCCTCTTCCTGGGCCGCGCGATGATCCACCCGGGCGGGTTCGCCGCCCACCCGGCGTTCCGGGACGCCGCCGCACGGCCGCTGATCAACGTGGCCGGCGGGCTGCACTACGACGGCAACAGCCAGGGCGGCATCAACGGTGGCGCGCTCACCGCCATCGCCCAGGACTGGACCCGGTCGGTGCTCGGCGTGCCCGCGATGAACTACTCCACGCTGCTGCAACGCAGCGTGGACTTCGCCCCGTTCCAGTCGATCATGGACGGCTACTACCCGGACAAGGTCGACCAGCAGTTGATCCTCGCGCTGCTACAGATGTTGTGGGACCGCTCCGAGGCCAACGGGTACGCCCAGCACATGACCGACCGGCCGTTGCCGGGCACCCCGGCGCACCAGGTGCTGATGCACGTTGCCTTCGGCGACCAGCAGGTCTCGCCCGCGGCGGCCGAGGTCCAGGCCCGCACCATCGGCGCCCGCCTACACACCCCCGCACTCGCCGACGGCTGGTCACTGGACGTACGGCCGTACTGGGGCATCGCGCCGATCCGCAGGTACCCGTACACCGGCTCGGCGATCGTGATCTGGAACAGCGGCGCGGCCCACGCGCCGCCACCGACCAACCTCGCCCCGGCCGGGCCGGAGTACGGCGACGACCCGCACGAGTTCCCGCGCGCCCAGGCCGCGGCCCAGAGACAGAAGGCGGTCTTCCTGCTCACCGGCAAAATCATCGACGTCTGCGCGCGTACACCCTGCGCCTGACGCCGACCGGACGGGCCCGCCGGGATCACCATCCCGGCGGGGCCTGTCGGTGGCGCGGCGGCGGTCAGGCATCATTCGCGCATGACCGCACCGACCTTCGCCGACCGGGTCGATGCCGATCGCGCTCCAGGACCGCTTCATCGCCGACGCGGACGCGCTGACCCCGGGCAACCGGTTCGACGTCCGGTCACTCGATGTCAGCCACGCCGCAGTCCTGGTCCGCCCGGGCGAGGCCGCGGCCCTGCCCTCCGAACTGCTCCCGAAGTGACCTCCCGTTAACGGCACCGCCCTGCTGCCGACACAGGACCGCCAACCGATCACGGTCACGTTGAACCGTCGCGACCCCGGCTCGTATTACAGGACCGGAACTGCAGGATGTGGATGGACCGAGGGTACGGAGGCGATGGTGCTGATACGGCGAGCCGTGGCGGCGGCACTGGTGCTGGTCGGGCTCGTCGTGGGTGCCCCAGCGGGGCAGGCGCGTGCGGCCCCCGCCGAGACGGGCCGGTACTACGTGGTGGGGCCGGCGGTCGACGGCCAGAGGGAGTACCTGTACGCCATTGCCCTGCGCACCCTCGGCAACGGCAACCGGTACCGGGAGATCGTCGACCTCAACGTGGGGCGCAAGCAGCCCGACGGCGCGACATTCACCGACGGCCTGGTGCTCGAACCCGGCTGGATGTTGGTGCTGCCGGCGGACGCGAAGGGCCAGGGGGTACGCATCGGCCGGATGCCGACGGTCGCCGCGCGGTCGCCGCGACCGGCGCCGAGCACCGTGGCACCGAGCGCCGCCCCGTCGAGCCCGGCACCCCGGTCGACCGCCCCGTCTCCACCCGCACCGTCCACACCGGCCCCTTCGACGGCTGCCCCGTCCACGGCCGCCCCGCCGCCCCCCTCGGCCCCGGCCGTGGCGACGACGGAGACCGAGGCCCTCGCCCGGCCGCGGGAAGAGCGGACGGTGACCACCGATCCCGTCAGCCCACTGCTGGTGCGGGGTGGTGCCGGCGTACTGGCGGTGATCTTCGCCGTGGTGGCGCTGATGCTGCTGCGCCGGGTGGGATCACGCCGGGGCGCGCTTGCCCTCACCGACGACGGACCGTGGCCGCCACAGCGGCACCACACACCGACCCCCGCCGAACTCGCCGCCGGTCACTCCCCGCCGCCGTCGGTCGCTCCAGGGCCATCCGAGGTGACGGCACCCCTCGTCCTGCCGGCGCCGCCGACGATCCCGATCCGGGGCGGTACGCGGCCGGGCGAACCTCCCGTGGCACCGTCCACTCCGGTCCCGCCGGTCGTGCATCCGAAGGCTGAGCCTCCGGATCCGGTGCCGGAGCGCGCGGTCGTCGGGCCGCCGGCCGAGCAGGCGCCGGTGCCTGCGCCGGAGGTGCCACGACCGACGGTGCCGAGCGGCGACGAGGTCCCCTACCTGAGCGCCGATCTGGACACCGAGGCCGGTCCGATGCGGGTCCGGCTGGCCGGGGTGGCGACGGGACGTGGATCAGCGCCCGCGTACGCCTGGCTCGGCGAGCGGGAGCCCGCCCCGCCGGCCATCCTCCCGCTGGTGCTGGGCAGCCAGGGCCCCTGGCGGCTGCACGTCGACCTCGGTCGGGCCCCGGACGTCCTCACCCTCGTCGGCCCCGTCGACGACTGCCGGCGTGCGGCCGTGCTCCTCGCCCGGCGGCTGCATGCCGGTGGCATCGGCGTGGCCGTGGTCGGCGCGGCACTCGGCACGGACGCCCCCGGCGGCAGCCGGGTCCTGGACGCCCTGCCACAGCCGCCCACGCCGGAGGAGGAACTGCCGAAGCCGTACGTGGTGTTCACCGCCGGGTTGCCCGCCGGTGGCGCGGCCGGCGCGCGGAGCCTCGCCGCCACGACGGGCGGACGGTGCGTGCCGGTGGTGACCGGTCCGGTTCCCAGCGGCCGGTGGTCGATTCAGGTCGGGCCGGATGCCGGGGCGGTGGCGGCGGACTGAAGCCGACGCAGCGTGGCGGGCAGCGGCCCAGGGGTGACGCCACGGCTGCGCTGCCAGCCGCCGTCGCGGGCCTCGTGGACGCGCCGCACCTGGATCCGGTCGTAGGAGCGGCTGCCCAGGATCAACTCCACCCCGGCCCGGTGCAGCGAGTCCACCCGGGTCCGCACCGAGGCGAGCGGTGCGAGCACGGCGGCGGTGGCGCCGACGTCGACGGTACGGCTCCGGGGCACCCGCACCTCCACCAGCAGCCGGCCGGGTCGGGCCGCTGGCGGTTGCCGGTACAACCGCAGCCAGCCCCGGGGAAGACCGCGCGACCGCACCGGCAGGAGGGCGTACGCCTTCCGTGTGCCGAACTCGGGCCAGCGGCGTACGTCGTTCGGCAGCCCGGCGGTCGAGCGGGCGGTGGGGGCGGACCGGATCCGCAACGTCGCGCCGTGCGCCTCGCCGACCGGCATGAGCCATCCGACGCCCTCGGTGCGGAACCCGCCGACCGGGCGCACCCGATCCAACCGGGCCGCCGGCAGCAGGTAGGTGTCCGACGTGCCGAGGAGGTACTGCAATCGGGCCGGTACGTGGGATCGCAGCGCGGCAACCGCGATCGCGCCGCCCGGCTCGATCCGTACCCGCAGGAGATCGCAGCCCTCGGGCGCGGACCGGGGGTCGAGGAAGGCGATCAGGAACAGCTCGGCGCTGGGCATGCCGTCGGCGACGACCCCGGCCGGGTCGCCCGGCGTCCGGACGAACGCCTCGAATGTCTCCGCGTTGACCTGCTGGCCACGGCGCAGCCAGGGCGGGCCGTAGTCCGAGGCGCGGCGCCGCTCGGTGACCAGCGCGGGGCGGGGCAGCGGCGAGGTCAGCACCGCCGTGGGCGGATCGGCCGGCCCCTCCGCCGTCTGCTGGTCTGCCGCCGACCCGTCTGTCGACTTCTTTGGCGGCGTACCGACGGCCGCGCCATCCTTCGGTGTGGCGTCGGTCACGCTCGCGTCTGCCGGCGTTCCGTCCGCGGCCTCCTGGTCCGCCGCCGGCGCCTCGTCGGCGCCAGCCGTCGGGCCACCCACGCCGGACGCCGGCTCGGCCGGTCCGTCCGCCTCCGTGGTGGCAACCGGACGAGGCGCCACGCCACCCGCGACGGTCAGCGCGATCCGTTCCCGGGTGAGTCGCGACACCAGCAGACCGTCGGGAGTGGCGTCGAGGGTCGCCGGACCGTCGGCGTACCTCGGCCGGTACGCCCGCCACGGCGCGACGGCGCCCGCGGCGTCGAGCGCCCGCAGGTCCCGGTGGTCGTCGATCAACTCTGCGCGGCCTCCCGGCGGCGGCGTCCAGACCGTGGCGCCGGTCGTCTCGGCCAGCTCGACGGTCTGCTCGGCGAGTCGGGCCTGCTCGTCGGCGTCGGAGGGCCAGGTCAGCCAGAGCCGCAGGTCGGCGCCGTAGAGGGGAAGGTCGCCCACGAGGGCGGCGAGCTGACGGCCGCTGTGCACGCCCTGGGTGCCGCTGTAGTTGCCCACCAGGAAGCCGTCGGCGCGGGCCGTGACGGCAACGGTGACGATGCCCTCGGAGATCAGGCCGAGCCGGTGCGCGGTGGCCCGGCGGGCCACGAAGTCGGCCCGGGTCGCGAGGGCGAGCCCGTCGGCGAGCGGCAGGCGCACCACGCCGGTGCGCGGGCGGACCAGGCCCTCGTCGAGGGCGAACCAGCCGGGCAGGTGGGTGGCGAGGTCGGGTGGCTGGAGTACGAGCCAGTCCATCGGCTGTCGGGTGACCCGGTGCAGCGGCACCGCGTGCAGTGGCCCGGCGGTCCCGGCGCTGCCGGCGTCGGCGCCGATGACTCGGGGGGCGGTGTGCCGGATGTCGGTGCCCTCCGGGCTGATCAGCACGTCGTGACCGAGCAGCCCGGCCACCTCGGTGAAGAGGTCAGCGTGCCGGGCGCCGTCGTCGGTGAGGATCCGGACGTCGTCGGCGGCGTCCCCGGTGCGCCGTACGAGGTCGGCGATGGACCGGGCATCGAGTAACCGGTTCGGGTCGGTGGGCACCATGAGCCGGCCTTTCGGGCCCGGGGCCAGCCACAGGTCGAAAAGCCCGGCGACCCGCCGGTGCCGGCGCGGGTCGAAGCGCCGGGTCGCTGGGACCCGGTCGATATCCCTGCTGGCCACCGCTCTGGCGGACCGTCCGAGTGCTGTCACCGCCGCCCTGCCTTCGTCCCCACCGGATCATCGTGACGTGATCCGCCCCATCCCACCACTGTGTACGGCCGCGCGACGAGGCGCGCCGTCATCACGAGTCCTAAAGAGACAGTCTCTCAGCCGCCGCCGGTACTCTCCATCGACCTCATGACGAGGTTCGTCGGGGCCTGGTTCAAATTGATTTGAACTAACGCGGCGCGAATCCGCAATAGACGGTGGAACGCGGTGACGTTCATGGCCGTGGTGACTAAAGGAGGACACCCAGTGCTGGCGAAGCACCCCATCCTTGCCCGCCTGCTCGTGGTGGTGATGACCGGTTGCGTGCTTCTGGCCGTACCCCGGCTGTCGGCGGCGAGCCCCACACCCGACAGCCGGCCGTACGTGAAGTACTACGTGGTCGCGGCCCAGTACCAGGGCCAGCCGGAGAATTTGACCGACATCGCGTGGCGGCTGCTCGGCAGCGGCGAGCGGTCCGATGAGATCTATCACCTGAACACCGGACGGGTGCAGCTGGACGGGCTCCGGCTGACCGACCCGGCAATCTTGACCGCCGGGTGGCACCTGGTGCTGCCCTGGGACGCCGCCGGTGAGGGGGTCAAGTACGGCCAGCTTCCGGCGCCACCGGCGCAGACCCCCTCGGCCCGTCCCGGCGGCACCGCGAAGCCCAGCGGCACCGCGAAGCCCAGCGGCAGCCCGTCGCCCACGGCGAGCCCGACACGCAGCAGCCCTGGACCCGGCGGTGGCGGCACCCAGAAGTGCGCCGCCGCCGCCGGGTCCAGCAGCCGCTCGGACTGGGCGCAGTTGCGGATGGCCGCCGACAGCGCCTGGACCCTGACCCGGGGCAACGGAGTGAAGATCGCGGTGGTCGACACCGGCGTCGACGCGACCCTCCAGCAGTTGAGCGGCCGGGTCGCCGTCGGCGCGGACGTGACCGTCGGCAATGGCCGCGGCGACACCGACTGCGTCGGTTCCGGCACCGCGATGGCGGGCATCATCGCCGCTGACAGCAGCGTCGACGGCAGCCCGGTCGGGATCGCCCCGGACGCCACCATCCTGCCGGTCCGGATGGTGGGGTCCGGTGCTGCCCGAGCGGCCGACGCGGCGACCGCCATCGAGGTGGCGGTGAGCGCGGGCGCGTCCGTCGTCGCGCTCGGCTCCCACGTCGACCTGGCCGCTCCGGCGGTGGCGGCCTCGCTGACCACGGCCCTCAATCACGACGTGCTGGTGGTGGCGGGCGCACCGACCAAGACGACACCGCTGCCGTCGGCGGGCAGCGGGGCCGCCGGCGGTGCCCTGCTGCTCACCGGCGGGGTCGGACCCGCCGACCAGTTCGCCGAGGAGTATCCGGAGGGGACCGTCGAGGTCGTCGCGCCGGGTGTCGACGTGGCGAGCCTCGGCACCGGCGGCAGGGTGGCCGGCAGGACCGGCACCGGCCTCGCCGTCGCCTTCGTGGCGGGACAGGCGGCCCTGATCCGGGCGGCCGAGCCGAACCTCACCGCAGCCCAGGTCAAGGAGCGGATCCTCGGTACCGCCGATCCCATCGGCGGGCAGGACCCGCACCCCAAGTTCGGCGCTGGGATGATCAACCTGGCCACCTCGATGGCGGGTGCCCTGGACAACCAGGGTCCGGTGGCCGCGAGGCAGGACAGCGGAGGCTCCGGCGCGGCGATCATCGTCCTGCTGGGCCTGGCGCTGGTGTGCGCAGGTGGTGTGTTCTTCGGCCTTCGGATGCGCCGCCGCCGTTACGCCGGCTGAGCGTCTCGTTACAGACGCCGGTGCCCGGCGGCCGCCCTTTCGGGGACGGGCCGCCGGGCACCGGCTGTTACGAAACAACCCCTGCTGGGCCGGGCTACTTCTGGGTGAAGGTCTGCTTCAGGTTGAACACGCAGATCCAGATCACCAGCGGCGCGCCCGCCGCGTGGCCGTCGACGTCCAGGCACTTGTCCGTCGCGCGGTTGAAGAGCGAGCGGCGCCCGTTGCTCTCGATCCACTCCCATTTCTGAGCGGGCCCGGCGGTGCAGTTGGCGGACTGCACGGGAGCGCCGTCGCGCTTCTCACCCCAGGCGACGTCCAGGCAGAGGCCGTTCGCCCGGACGGTGCCGTCGGACGCGAAGGACCACCACTGGTTCCGCACCTCCTGGCACTTGCGCAGCGTTGCCCGTACGCCGTCGCCTTCGCCGCCGTTGACGCAGAGCCCGGTCTCCTGGCCGACGATCTGCTTGACGCCGGCCGGCCGGACCGGTGGCGCCGGCACCTTGGTGGGCTCGTCGGGCCGCTCGTCCTGCGCGGGCGGAGGCTTGGCGACGGCCTGGCTGGGGGTGGGGGACGGCGACCCGGACGGTGAACCGCTGGGCGACGGGGGTGTGGCCGGGGTGGTCGGCGTGGTCGGCTTCAGGCGGGCGTCGAGGGCGTAGAACTCGGTGTTCTCCCGGACGGTCCGCAGGAACACCTGGGTGGGGCCGTCGAGCTCCCCGCCGGTCTGCCGCACGGTGGTGGGCCCGTTGCGGAACGCGGCCAGCGCCAGCAGGTACGGGTCACCCTCGATACCGTCCAGCTCGCTGCGCAGCGCGCACATCACGCTACCGACCGCAGGTATGGCCACCTGCGGGTCCCAGACCGAACCCTGGGCCGGGCCGTGCTCCTGCCACACTTCGGGCAGGAACTGCGCGATCCCGCGCTGGCCCTCGTCGCCGAGCATGTTCGGGTCGAAGCCGGACAGCGCCATCACCTGGCCGGCGACCGCCGCGGGCGGCACCTCGGGGCAGGCGGACCCGGCCCGTACGACGAGCTGGACGTACTCCGCCGGAACTGCCTGCGGCTGCTGCGGCTTGCTGTTCGGTCGGGGCTCGCCGGCCCCGCCGAACGGCACCAGGTTTGCGTAGAAGGCGGCGTACCCGCTGGCGTGGTCGACGTAGTCGACGGAGCTGGACGGCACTCCCTTGGCCTTGCGTACCTCGTCGATACCGGCGTTGAACGCGGCCAGCGAGAGGCGCCAGGGGTCGCCCGCGATCTTGGTCACTCGGACCTGGCCGCTCAGATCGCACATCTTGTGGGCCAGGGCGAGGATGTTCGCCGCGCTGTCCGAGCGTTGCGCACCTGGCCACGGCACCCAGGCCTGCCATGCCGCGTCGTCCAGGCCGGCGATGCCCCGGCCGCCGGAGGCGGTCCGCTTGGCCTGGCCGTCGAGCCCCGACTCGGCCATGAGCTGGCCGGCGAGCCGAGCCGGGGTCAGGGCCGGGCAGGAGCGGGCGGCGGACCGGATCGTGGTCAGTTGCTCGTCGGACACGGCCCGACCGACAAAGTCATCGTCCTGAGCCGAGGCGACTCCCCAGCTGACGGTGGCGACGACCGCGGACAGCACCGCCAGGCCGGCGACCACCCCGGCGGCCGCGCGACGCGAGATCGGACCCAGCCGGCTACGGGTGGAGGGCTGATCGGGTTCCACGGGAGCATCCCTTCCGGTGTTGGCATTGCTGTCTCGACGGACGCGCGCTGCCCTCGGTTCACCGGCTCGTGATCGGATCGAACGAAATTTTCCTGCGAGGTATTGAACCGAGGGGCACGCCGAGCCGTCAACGCTGCAACCGCCGGCCCGCGTTGCGTGTCACGCCGCAACGACGCCGACGGCTGACCGTCAGACCCTTTGATCGGAGTTGATTAATGCTGACTCGCCGCAGGATGCTCCGGATCGGACTTGCCGGAGCTGCCGTGGTCGGGGCACCCCTGGCGGCCGCACCCCTGATCTCGCGGGCCTACGCCGCCGACGGGCTGCCGTTGAACATCGTGAACAGTACCGGCCGTTTCGACAGTGCCGCGATCACCATGTACGTCGTCGGCACCGACCTGGCGACCGGCCGGATGGGGTACGTCCGCGAGAGCGGCACGTTCACCCCCGCCAACCCGGCCGACAACGGCCCGGACGGCTTCGCCAATATCGGGGTACGCCTGGACGCCTCCGGCACGACCCGGTTCGTGCTGCCCAAGATGTCCGGTCGGATCTACTTCGCGATCAACGAACGGCTGAGGTTCACCGTGGTCAGCGGCGGTGACGGCCAGCCGGCGTTGCAGTACCCGGTGGGCTGGGCCGAGGGCGACCCGGCGTTCGGTGTGCTGCACGACTGCTGCGAGTTCACCTACAACGACTCCGTGCTGGCCTGCAACACCACGACGGTGGACATGTTCAGCATCCCGATGGCGATCCGCCTGCGCGGCAACACCGAGCAGGTCGCCGGCAAACTGGTCGACGGTGGACGAGAAGCGATCTTCGCGGAGTTGGCCCGCCAGCCCGGCTACGAGCGCCTCGTCATCGGAGACGGGCTGCGGGTGATCGCGCCGGGCAAGGGCATCGAGACGGGCCGGTTCGATCCGCACTACTACGACAGCTACGTCGGTGAGGTGTGGGACCGCTACAGCCGTACCGAGCTGCGCGTGCACACGCCGTCCGGGACCCGCCGGGGCCGGGTGGCCGACGGGCGGCTGGTCTTCGACGGCGTGCGAGCCTTCGACCGGCCCTCGACGTTGGACGTCTTCTACTGCGCCGGTGCCCTCGGCACGACGGGTGACGAGGCCGCCAACCAGGTGGCACGAGTCCTCGGTGCCGGCTTTAACCGGTCCACCTTGGACCAGCACGATCACCCGACCACCAACCGCAGCGCTTTCTACCAGCATCCGGTCACCAACCACTACTCACGGGTGCTGCACCGATACTCCGCCGACGGCAAGGCGTACGGGTTTCCCTTCGACGACGTGATCGAGGACGCCTCGTACATCCAGGACACTGCTCCCCAGGAGATGACCATCACACTCACGCCGTTCGGCGGAGGACGGGTGGAGGTGCCGGCGCCGTCGGGCACCGAGGCGGTCGTCGTGCCGCCGGTCGTGTCGGCCGGACAAGCCGCACCGGGCTCCCGGGGGGTGGGCGAGGAGATCGCCGCCGCGAGTTTTGACCGGCAGCACGGGGTCCAGACCGAGGCATCCAGCGAGGGTGGAGAGCACATCGGCTTCCTCGCCAACGGTGACTGGGCCGGTTACCAGGGGGTCGACTTCGGCGGCACACCGGTCACCCAGTTCCAGGTGCGGGTCGCCTCCGGAGCGCCGGACGGGGTCTCCGGCCTGGTCGAGGTGCGCCTCGACGCTGCGGACGGCCCGCCGGTGGGCGAGATCGTGGTGGCCAGCACCGGCGGCTGGCAGAGCTGGACGACGGTGTCGGGCAACCTTGCCCCGGTCACCGGCACGCGCGACGTCTACCTGACGTTCACCAGTGGGCAGCCGCAGGAGTTCATCAATGTCCGCTGGCTGCGGTTCAGCACGTGAGCGCGGCCGTACTCGTCGATGCCGACCGGCGGAGCGAGCTCACCACCGTGAATCCCCGCGCCGACCGGTCCACACCAGACACAACGGCCCCTCCGTCGGGTCAGGACGGACGCCGCCGACGACCCGGCGCCGCCGGGCCCCGGTCAGCCGCCGGCACCGCCGACTCACGCCTGCGTGAACCCGTTGGGCGGCGGCCACGATGGTCGTCTGTCGGATCCGGCTATCCTTCCCCTCAGGGTGTGATCGACGTTGACACGTCGGCGCGACCGCACGGGCACGACCCGTGCGTGAGGGGGAGGCGTTCTGTGTCGGCGGTGCCCAACGAAGCGCTGGGATCTGAGGTCGTCGGCGACACCGTGACCGGGCAAACCTCTCCGGATGCCCTGATGCGGTCGATCCACGAGCAGTACCGGGGCCCCTTGCTGCGGTTTCTCACCCGGCTCGTCCTCGGTCAGCATGAGTTGGCCGAGGATCTGGTGCAGGAGACGTTCCTGCGGACCTGGCGAAACCTGGAGACGCTGGCCGCCGATCCACGGCGGATCGCCCCCTGGCTCTACACCGTCGCCCGACACGTGGCGATCGACGCGATGCGCGCCCGGCAGGCCCGGCCGCCCGAGGTCGCCATCCCCGACCTGAACCGGCTCTCCGTCCCGACGGACGACATGGACCGGGTGGCGTCCGCGCACACGGTCCGGCTGGCGCTGCAGCGGATCTCGGCGGAGCACCGCGCGGTGCTGATCGAGATGTACTACAAGGGCTCGTCGGTCGCCGAGGCCGCGGAGAGACTAGGAATACCGGAGGGTACGGTAAAGTCCAGGACGTACTATGCGGTGCGCGCGCTGCACGCGGCAATTGGTCCGATCGAGTCGTCCTGATGGCACCTCTCCTGATGCCTCGTCGCCCCGGGGCCTCGCCAGGTCTCCAGCACGGCGGTCGTTGCGGGCGGCGACACGCCGTTCGCGGTGCTCTGGGTCCGAGATGGGGGGCGTGATGCGAACCGGCGAAGAGAATCCGACTGCCGAGCACGCCACGCTGGCCCGCTATCTGCTCGGTGCTCTGGACGAGGCCGAGCGCGTCGCGTTCGAGGCGCACCTCGCCGGCTGCTGGGAGTGTCTGTCGGCGGCGGGGCAGATGGGCAGCGTGACCAGTGCCCTCCCCGAGTTGGACGCCGCCGACTGGGAGGCGATCGCGTCCCTTCCGCCGGACTTCGCGCTGCCGGAGTTCGTGCCGCCGACCGAGCCCGACACGTCGGCGGTCGTGCGACCGACCGAGCCCGACACGTCGGCGGTCGCGCCACCGGCTTCCGGTCCGACTCTCCCGCCGGGCGGCCTCGCGGTCGAACGCGAGGCCGGCCCGCCTGAGCCCTCGGACGACCCGCCCGGGGCGACGGCTTGCGCCCCGGCCGGCCCTGGAGCTGACGTGACCCGCCGCCGGAACCGCCGTGGCGGCGCCGGTCCACGTACCGTCGGGTCGGCCCGGCCGGCCGGAAGCCGACCGGGAACGCCAGCCGCACCCGAGAGCCGCCCGGGTCGCCCGTCGAGCGACCCACGACGTCGCCGGCTCAAGCTCTGGGCCGGGGCGGCCGCCGCGGTGCTGGCCGTCGTCATCGCCGGCGGTGGTGTCGTGGCCGGCCTCGGCCCCACGAACAGCGACGTGGTGCTCACCGCGAACGGGGAGGCGCCCGCCCAGGGCGTGAGTCTCGCCGTCACGATCACCACCGACCAGGACAGGTCGAGCATCAAGGTCACCGCCATCGGTCTGCGTCCGGGCCTGCGCTACCGCCTCTTCGGGGTGACCCGGGACGGCGCCACCCATGTGATCCGCGACTGGACGGCGTCGTCCGGGCCGCAGGACGTGGCCGCCGAGCTGTCGCTGCCCGTCAACGACCTCGCGTTCGTCACGGTGGGGCTTGTCGACGGCACGGCGATCGTCACCGCTCCGATCTCCCGCTGACCCGCCCGCCGACCGGCGGGTGGGCGGGCTCCCCACGGATTGGGCTGAACCGAACGTCGGCGGCAGCCGTAGGGCCTGCGACGGCGATGACCGAGGCCCACCGGAGGTGTCCATGCCCGAGCAGACGCGAGCGCCCAACCCACACGTCGAGCGGCTGGCGCTGAAGATTGTCGAGAATGACCTGCGCCGGATCGCGCAAGCGGCTCACAACCGCTCGCCCGATCTGGCGAACAAGTGGAACGACGCGAGAAAATTCGTCGACGGCAAGCAGCGCGACCTCGACCGCAAAGGACCGCCCCCGCCCGGCGAGACGCGCCGACGCGACCGGGACCCGGGTCAGGATCTGGACCCGGCGGAAGCGCAGTGGCAGCCGGAGACCGTTGTCCACCAGAGCTCGGAGAGCACCTTCGGGCGCCTGGTGCGGGAGCTGTTGCAGATGCTGGACGGGTCGTCGACGCAGCCGACCGCGACGTATCCGGCCTCGCAGGGGCCACCGCACGCGACGCCGGGGCCGTGGCCGGCTCCGCCCCCGCCCGTCACGCCGTACAGGCTGCCTCTCCACGACCTGCCGATGGACGTCCGACCGATGTCCGAAATAGACGAAGCGGTGCTGCGCAGCCACCTCACCGATGCGGTCGACTCGATGCTGAAGGACAGCCCCGCGCTGAAGGAACTGTACGACCAGGTCGGCCTGCCCACGGTGTCGCACTTCCTCAAGGGCCGCGCGGACGGGCCCGAGCCAACGCCGGACGGGGCCGAGGCGAGGTTGGACGGGGCCGAGACCCGGCTCGACCGGGAGCCGACCGCCGCCGACGTGGCCGCGCTCACCAGCCCGGGCGGCGACCGACCACCGTCCTCCCGGCGCGGGTCGGAGACATCGATCGCGAATGTGGCCGCCCTCCGGTCGACGCCCGCGGTGTCGCCGAACACCACGCCGGTCTCGCCGGTCAGTCGACGGCCGAGCACCGTCGTGCCGAGCCGGACCGCGATGCGGCGGTAGCCTCGCGGACCAGCGGCCTCCCGTCTTCCCTCGGCCGGGTGGCCGCGGTCGCCGCCGCGCACGCCCGCGCCGGTTCGGAGTTCGTGGATCAGGTTCGTGAGGTGTTGACCGGCGTGGCCGGGCCGGGATCGACCCCGACCTGCTCGCCGACGGCCACAACACCATGAACGCCCTCACCGACCTCGCCGCCGGCTGTCCCTGGCTTAAGCCCTGATTAGTTACCCGTCCGGTACGCCGACGGTCGAATACCGGTCTCTCGCAGGAAGGCCGCCGAAAACTGCGCGGTGCCGCCGAACCCGCAGCGGATCGCAGTCTGTCCTACCCCCATCCCACGTTCCAGGTAGCGGCGGGCCTGATCAATGCGCAAACGGGTCAGGTACCGGGCCGGGGTCAGCCCGGTGGTCTGCCTGAACACCCGCAGGAAGTGAAAGGTGCTGAGGTGCACCTCCCGTGCCAGATCGGCCAGTCGCAGTGGTTCAGCCATACGCTCGTTCATGAGCTCGATAGCGGCGTGGACCCGCTTGTCCTCACGACCCACCCGTTCGGCCTCTCCGGGCCGGCCCAGCAGGTGAACCGCGAGGAACTCAGCAGCCGTCTGAGCATGAAGGTCGCCGGCGCCCCGGCGTGCCGCGCTCGCGAGTGATGGCAGTAGCGACGGGAGTAGTTCGTCATCGCTGGGGACGTGTGTTGCAGTCGGGAGACTCATCTCAGCTGCCACCCTGCGGACCGTGTGGCCGGGCAGATGTAGGTGGACAGTGGACATCGGTTCCGAGAGCTCGAACCGCAGGCGGCTCTCATCGCCGCCCACGGACCCGCCGATCAACCCCGGAGCGACCGGAACAGTCTTGCGTTCGTTGCCCTGCTCGATCCGCATCGTGCCCTGCCCGGCCACGACCAGCCACACGTGGTAGCTGGATGTGGCGGGCAGGTCGACCTCGCCGACCTTGTCCAGATGATCGAAGCTCTGGACAAGCAATGCACGTCAGCCTGCGGCGTCCCAGCTGTACAGATTCGTGTGGAGTCGTGACGTGTCGTATCCCGCGTAGGCGGCGAAGTCGAACTGGGCCTCGCGATTCACCGATCGACGCTAACACCGCAAGATCGATGCGGCTGTCCGCAATCTCACGTAACAACCGATCACGCCCACGCTTCTACCGTCGGGGAATGCCTCACCGCTACTCCATCAACGCGCGCTCGAACGCCGCTCCCACGGCCGTCTATGATGCGCTGCTGCGTGCCGGCTCCTGGCCAATGTGGTCACCTATCGACTCGGTGACCCTGGCAGACGGCCGCGACCCGTGGGATCGCGGCCGTGTAGGCGACGTCCGACTCTTCCGCACAGGACGGGCTCTGAGCCGCGAATCAATCGAAGATCTCGATCCCGATCGGCGCTTCGTCTACAGCAATCCCTCCGGACCGTTTCGCAGCTACCGCGGTCAGATAGAACTGATACCTGACGGCTCCGGGACTAAGATCAACTGGCAGGCCGAGTTCGAGACGAACATCCGTCTGATGGGTCCGATCATGCGCCTCTACCTGCTGCGCTTCATGCGTCGGATGGCGTGGGGACTCGCCACCTACGCGGAACGGCCGACGATGACGAGCAAGTAGTTGTGAGCAGGGCAGCAGCCGGCGACAGGTCATCAGGTCCGGCAACCAGCCGACGGCAGCGTTCTCATTACCCTGCGGCGGATGGTCGGCGCCACGGTGGACGTGACTCGGCGGGTGCCGAACGCGGTGTCGCCCAGGGCGATCCATCACCGAGGCAGTGCCAGTCACCGACGGTGAACACGGCGGGCTGCTGCCCGACCTCGCAATAGCCCTGACCCCCCTTGCCGAGCCGGAGCCCAACGCGGCGGTCGCCTCGCTGACCTGCGGCCTCCCGTCCCCCTCGGTCGGGAGGCCGCCCGCCGGACTCAGTACGGGTCGACCTGCGGGACCTCCTTGGCCCGGTGCGCGCCGGGCTTACAGCCGGCGAACGGACCGGACGGGTCGCGCAGCGTATTCATCACCGGGCCGAGGTGGTCGCGGTGCCAGTTCGCCGGTCCACTCAGCCCGGCGTTCGGGCCGGTGAGCTCCTGCCACGCCAACCACAGCCCGTAGAACTGGGCGACGGCCTCGGGATGCTGCCACCACCGGGAACACCAGGGCGCGGTCGAGGAGACCTCCCGGGCGTAGACGGGCACGAGCAGGTGCCGTACCCACATCGTCAGCATCCGCAGCGCCTCGGCGTGCTCGTCGCCCTCGAGATAGAGGATGAACGGCGGCTTCCTCGGCGCGGGTGGGGCTGACGCGTCCGTGGCCGGCGGAGCCGGTTCCCCGGCCGACTGTGCGGGCTCGGCGGCCCGCTGCTGCTCCTGTGCTGACAGCATGTCCTCTCCTTCTCGGTTGGTCGATGAGCTCGTGGTCAGCCCGGGGCGGCGAAGTTCTGCGTCCAGTACGGGCCGTCCCCGTTGTCGGCGCGGCCGATCCCGATCTCGGTGAACGCGCAGTTGAGGATGTTGGCCCGGTGTCCGGGGCTGTTCATCCAGGCGTCCATCACCGCCTCCGGCGTCGGTTGGTTGTACGCGACGTTCTCCCCGTAGGTGCGCCACACGTAGCCGGCCCGGTCCAGCCGTTGGCCCACGTCGCTGCCGTCGCTGCCGGTGTGCGACATGTTCCGGTGGTCGGCCTGGTCCTGGCTGTGCCGCATCGCTGCCGTGGTCAGTTCCGGATCGCTCTGGACCGGAGCGCAGCCGGCCTCGCTCCGTCTGGCGTTGACCAGTTCGAGGACCCCGCCGCCGGTGGTGGCGCTGTC
This sequence comes from Micromonospora sp. NPDC047527, assembly GCF_040643015.1. Lineage (NCBI taxonomy): Bacteria > Bacillati > Actinomycetota > Actinomycetes > Micromonosporales > Micromonosporaceae > Micromonospora > Micromonospora sp. NPDC047527. The sequence goes on from NZ_JBEYTK010000001.1 coordinate 304,725, forward strand.
GCCACCATCCGCACCGTCGTCGTTTTCGTTTTCGTTGTCGTCCTCGGTGGTCGCCTCCGAGGTCGGGCCGGTGGTCGTCGGGGTGGCGTACGGCTCGCCGAGAATCCCCATGTACTGGCCGAAGTAGGCGCGTACCTTCGCGGTGTAGGCCCGGGTGTTCGTGCTCGGGCTGACCCCGCCGGCCTCGCGTACCGCGTCGATCCCGTCCTGGTACGCGGACAGGGTCAGGTCGAGGACGTTGCCGATCACCTTCCCCTCGTCCAGCAGGGTCTGCACCTCCTTGGCGAGCGCGCACATGTACTTCGCCTGCGCCATGATCGAGTCTTCCGGGTCCTCCGGGCGGGTCTTGTCGTTGTCGTCGGTGTCCTCGCCGTACTTCTCGAAGATCTCGGGGTCGAGCTGGGAGATGCCCACCTTCCCGTCCTCGCCGACCTTCGCGGTGTACCACCCGGAGCCCACCTGGATCTGGGCGGCGATGACCACCGGACCGATCTCGGTGCACTCCTTGCCGGCGTCCTCGATGGTCTCCAACAGCGAGGCCGGCACCTGCTCGGTGTCCAGTTCGCCCTTGCCGTCTCCCCGTCCCGCCTCGATGGACTGCCGGGCGGCGTCCTGGACGTCGATGTCCGGCCCGCCGCCGCTTCCGCTGAACCCACCGAAGAGCCAGATGAGCAGGATCAGCGGGAGTAGCAGGATGTAGAGCGCGCCGACCACGACGACCAGGGCGCCGCCGACGGCCAGCGCGATCGGGCTGGACATCAACGCCATGCCGCCACCGATCGCCGCGCCGATCACGGCGATCCGGGTGCCGCTGCCCTCCCCACCCGCACCGGAACCACTCACGTCGCCTCCCGTCCTCGGGTCGCTTGAAAAATCTGGAACTCGTCTTGAACCGGGGCGTCGGACGCCCCGTAGAGGCGTCCGTCAACGAGCCGGACGGCCGCACAACGGGGCCGAGGGCCTGTCGGTTCAAACCCGGTCGGGACAGATCAGATCGGGATTCACGAGGAGGAGGTGGATGGCATGATGCCCGCGACGACGGTCGGGCCGGCATCGCGCGTGCCACCGGGATCGGTGTCCGCGCGGACACCGGGCCACAGCCCCGCCACGCAGCCCCGCCGGTACCTCTCCGAGGAGGGGATTGGCTGGATCGCGGCGCACGGGGGCGCCGGCACGACGACACTGGCCCGGCTCCTCGGCGGCACCGACCTCGGCTGCCGATGGCCGGACGCCGCGTTGGCCGAACCCGCCACGGTCATGCTGGTGGGCAGGACCAACGCGGAGGGGATCCGGGCACTGTCGCGGGCCCTCAACGCGTTGCGGGAGGGTCGGCACCCACCCGGCATGCGGCTGACCGGCCTGGTGCTGCTCGCCGACGCCCCGGGCCGGCTGCCGATGGCGCTGTCCCGGCGGATCCGGGTGCTGCGCTCGGTGGCCCCGGTGCACCGGGTGCCGTGGGTCCCGGAATGGCGTCTGGGCCGCCAGGCGCGTACGACGCCGAAGGCGATGCTGCGGCTGGCCACGGCGGCCGGTCTCCGTTCCGACACGCGGGGGAGACCGTCGTGAACCTCGATTTCGAATCTATCCGCGCGGCAGATCCGAGCCCGTTCGTGCCGCCGCCCGGGTACACCCCGGTCTCCGAGGCGAACGACCTGCTCGGCCTGCTCGCCTGGTGTGTGACGGCGGCTGCGATCGCCGGTCTCATCGTCGTCGGCATCCAGATGGCCTTGCAGCTCAACCGTGGTACGCCGGGCGAGGGTGCCGAACACTTCCGTGGCCTGGTTGTCGTCGCGCTCGCCTGTGTCCTGGGCGCCTCGGCCGGCCCTCTCGTCGCGTTCTTCGGCGACCTCGGTCTCTGACCACGTCGTCACCGGTCGACCGGGAGCCCCCGGATCGCCGATCGTCCTGATCCGCTTCCTCCACAAGGAGTTTTCCGATGTCGCTCACCAGCCTCAGCCAGTCCGCCGCCGCCCACGTCCTCGCCCGGCTGCCGATGGAGCCGGCTCCCGGCGGCGGTGGCGTGGTCAACCCGACGCCGAGTGCCCCCACTGCGCTCAGCGATCTGGTCAACAAACTGCTGGGGTTGATCGCCTGGGGCGGCACCGCCGCGGGGGTGGCCGGGGTGCTGATCACCGGCACGATGATGGCGATCTCGGTGAAGCGGGGCGAGAGCTCCGAGCACATGTCAAGGCTCGGCCTCGTCCTCGGTGGGTGCATCCTGGTCGCCGTCGCCGGCCCGGTGGCGAACTGGTTCCTCGGCGGCGGTGGGGACACCACCCAGGGCGGGGCCCAGTGACCGACGGCGGCCGACGATGGTCGGAGGACGGGAAACCGCCCTTCTGGACGGAACGGGGGTGGATCGTCTCCGCGGTCTTCCTCGCCGGGGCGGTCCTGCTCTCCGGGATGGTCTGGATCGGCGGGCTGGGCGGAGACGACTCGGCCGACCTGGGGGGTCAGGCCGCCGCGGGGCCCGCGAAGCAGCCGGCCCCACCCTGTCCCCCGACCTCCACAGTGGCGTCCGCTCCGGCGCAACCACCTGCCCCGACGAAACCACCCGCCGACGTGTCCTGGCGGGCCGTCGACGTCGGCTACCAGGTGCCGGTCTCGGCCAGCCAAGGGCCGCTGCGCATCGAGGGCGGGGTGCTCCGCTGCTTCGCCCACACTCCTATCGGTGCGGTGCTCGCGGCGCACATCATTCCGGTCAAGTTGGACGGCCCCGACTGGCAGACGGTTGCCGACCTTCAGGTTCTGCCCGGCCAGGGCCGGGAGGTGCTGACCGCCCGGCTCGACCGGGTGGTCAACAACAACCGTCGGGGTGGGGGCAACTACGCCGGCTACGCGGTCGACGCGTACACGCCGGAGGCGGCCACCGTGCAGCTACTCGTGCACGGCGCCGGGTCGTACATGGCGAGCCGGATCGAGCTGCGCTGGGACGACGGCGACTGGAAGCTCGCGCCGTCGCGGGTCGGCGTGGTGTTCGAGTCCATCGGCACGGTCGCCAGCAGCCGTGGCTTCAGTGTGTGGAGGCAGTGACACGTGTGTGACACAAGTCCGCTGAACAGCCTGAAGGACATCTTCGAGCTCATCATCAACCCGGTCGGGATGTTCGTCCGGATCATCGCCAACCTGATCCTCGCCGGGGCGATCTCGATCTTCGGTGAGTTGACCGACGAGGTGCCCACCCTCTCTGCGGAGGCGGACGGCGAGCCCTCCATGGCCGTCCCCGGGATGATCAGCGACCAGATCGAGTGGCTCATCGTCTACCTGGCGGTCGGCTCGATCCTCTTCGCCGCCGCCAAGATGGCGATGGATCGGCGCGCCGAGGCCGGCAAGGTGGCGCTGCGCGGCTTCCTCCGGGTGATCCTGGTGGCCGGGGCCGGCTCGTGGATAGCGATCAAGGCCGCCGCCATCTCGGACGACTACACCCGGCACCTCTTCTCCACGGCCTCCCTGAACATCATCAAGAGCGTGCCGTGCATCGACGACGGCTCCGGGATGGAGGCGTTCCTCCTCCTGGTCCTGGCCTTCCTGTTGCTGATCTCGGCCATCGTGCACGTCCTGCTGCTCTACGTCCGGCTCGGCGTGATGATCCTCCTGCTCGGCACCCTGCCGCTGGCCGCCGCCGCCTCCATGACGAACTGGGGTGCCGGCTGGTGGCGCAAGCACATCGGCTGGACGGTCGCCTGGCTGCTCTACAAACCGGCGGTCGGCCTGATCATGTATGCCGGCTCGCAGATGATCGCCCAGGGGAACAAATCCGAGGACGGCATCCACAGCCGAATAGCCGGGGTCGGCGTTCTGCTGCTGTCGGCGATCGCGCTCCCCGCCCTGCTCAAGCTCGTGGTCCCGGCAACGGCGGCGCTGGGCACCGGTGACCCCGCCGGCACCGCCATCTCCGCGGCCGGTGGCGCTATCGCCTCCGGTGCGAAGAAGATCGCCAGCGGTGCCGCGTCGTCGTCCGGCGGCAGTGTCGGCCCGTCCGGGTCACGCGCGCCCAGCGGTGCCTCCGGCCCCGCCGGCCGCGACGGTGGCTCCGCGAGCGGGGGTCGCGACGGAGCGTCGGGCCGCAACGGTGCCGGCGGGCGACCCGCCCCGAGCAGTGCCGGTGCCGCGACGAGCGGCGCTGGCGCCGCAGCGAGCGCCGCCGGACCCGCCGCCGCCGTGATCGGCGCGACGTACCAGGCGGCCCAGGTCGGCCGGCGCATGGTGTCCGGCGCGGTGGAGCGAGCCGACGGCGACGCGGGCCACAACTGACGGTGCGTCGGCGGCCGACCGCCGACCAGAAGAGGCGAGGGAGAGGTCTATGTCGACGGAAGCCGCTATCGAACCGACGTACGGGAACTGGCGCCGGCCACGCCGCGCCGGGCTGGGGCCGTTCGGTCTGCTCGGCACTGTCGGGGTCTTCGGCGGGCTGGTGGTGGTGCTGCTGGCGTCTCTGGCATCGCTGCAGGCGGCGATGGTGATCGGTACGCCGTTCGTGCTGGGCCTTGTTCCCATGGCGGTGCGCACCCCGGACGGCCGCAACCTGTACCAGCTCGTGACGCTGCGCATCGGCTGGTCCCGGCGCCGGGCCCGGGGCGAGCACCTGTACGTCTCGGGGCCGCTGTCGGCCCGTCCCGAGGGTCGGTTCGCGCCGCCCGGCATGCTCAGCGGGGTGGCGGCCCTGGAGGGGCGGGACGCCTACGACCGGTCGTTCGGGGTGCTGCACCACCGCCGCCGCAACCTCTACACCATCGTGCTGCGCTGCGAACCCGACGGCGGATCGCTGGTCGACCCGGACCAGGTCGACACCTGGGTGGCGCTCTGGGGCGAGTGGCTGTCCCGACTCGCCCACGAGCCGGGGCTGCGCGGCGCGTCGGTGGTGGTGGAGACCGCGCCCGACCCGGGCACCCGGCTGGCGACCGAGGTGCTGCCCCGGCTCGACGCTGACGCCCCGCTCGCCGCCCGCGCGGTGATGCAGGAGGTGGTCGAGGACTACCCGTCCGCGTCGTCGGAGATGAACTCGTACATCACCCTGACGTACGCGCCGGTGGGCGGGCCCCGCCGCGACCCGGAGGACGTCATCACCGACCTGGCCATCCGGGTGCCGAGCCTGCTGACCGGGCTGGTCAGCGCGGGCGGAGGGGTGGCCGAGCCGCTCACCGCCGAGCAGATCGCCGAGGTGGTCCGGGTCGCGTACGACCCCGCGTGTGCCGCCGACGTGCTCAGCGTCCGCGCCGAGCACGGGCACACCGGGCTGGAGTGGATCGACGCCGGGCCGGTGGCGGCGATGGAGACGGTCGACGCGTACCAACACGACTCCGGGGTGTCGCGGACCTGGCTGCTCACCCTCGCACCCCGGGGCACGGTCCGGTCCAGTGTGCTGCGGACCATGCTGGACGCCTCCGCCGGCACCCGCCGCAAGCGCGTGGCGCTGCTCTACCGCCCGATCGATCCGGCCACCTCGGCCCGGATCGTCGAGGCGGACCGGCGGACCGCCCAGTTCATGGCGACCTCCGGTCGCGGCATGGTGCAGGCGCGGGCCGCCGCCGAGGTACGCGCCGCCGAACAGGCCGCCTCCGAGGAGGCCACCGGCGCCGGGCTGGTCGAGTTCTCCCTGATGCTCACCATCACCGTCGACCGCCCCGACCAGCTCGACGACGCGTCGGTGGTGGTACGCAACCTGACCGGGGCCGCCCGGATCTCCATGCGTCCGGCCAACCGGATGCAGGCGGCGGCGTTCAGCTGCAGCCTGCCGGCCGGAATTCTGCCCTGGGAACAGACCATGCTGCCGCACGAACTCCAGGAGGCGATGTGAGCACCCCACTCGGTGCCGGTTGGCCGGCCGGGCACGCCGGGGCGTCCACCGCGCTCACGGGCCTGGTCGGCGACCCGGACGACGAGGCCCCCAAGCCGGCGAAGGCCGCCCCACCGAAGCCCCGCCGGGACTTCCCGGTCTCGGCGCGGGGCTGGGACGGACCGGGCGGCGGCAAGGTCGGCTACCTCGACGCGCCGACGATGTGGCGGGCCACCACCGTGCAGGCGTGCGGGCTCTGGCCGTTCTCGGCCGGCTCCGGCGCGCCGATGTCCGGGGTGCCGCTCGGCCAGCACCTCTTCACCGGCGCGACGGTCTGCGGCGACCCGATCTCCTGGTTCACCCGGGCGAAGTACATCTCCAACCCGTCGCTGTTCATGCTCGGTATGCCCGGCCTGGGCAAATCGACCCTGATCAACCGGATGGCCGTGGGACTGGCCGCCACCGGTGTGGTGCCGCTGGTCCTCGGCGACCTGAAGCCGGACTACGCGGACACGGTCCGCGCCCTCGGTGGGCAGGTCATCTCGATCGGCCGTGGGGTCGGCGGCATCAACGTGCTGGACCCGGGGGCGATGGGGCTGGCCGCCGAACGGATCGGCGGCAAGGCCGGTCAGGCGCTGGCGGCCGAGACCCACGGCCGGGTGCTCAACATGGTGGCGGCGCTGCTGACCATCGTGCGGGGCCGCGCCCTGGACGACCACGAGCAGGCGGTGCTCTCCGCCTGCCTGCGGCACCTGCGGGAACGTACCCCGAATGGGCGTGCCCCGATCCTGCCTGACCTGCTGCGGGTGTTGGAGGAGGGGCCGGACCGGGTCCGGGCGGTGACCCTGGACCGGGGGCAGGAGACCCGGTACCGGGACGCGGTGGACCCGCTGCACCGCTCCCTACTCGGCATCCTCGACGGCGCGCTCGGCGACACCTTCGGTTCGTCCACCTCGACCCGGATCAACCTGGACGCCCCCGCCGTCTGCATCGACATCTCCCGGATCGGCGAGTCGGACACCCAACTCACCGCGGCGGCGATGCTCGCCGCCTGGTCTGATGGCCTGGGTACGGTTGCCGCCGCGCATGCGATGGCCGACGCCGGAATGGCACCGCGCCGCTGGTTCTTCACCATCCTGGACGAGCTGTGGCGTCCACTGCGGGCGGCCTCCGGCATCGTCGACCGGATCGACGCGCTGACCCGGCTCAATCGCTCACTCGGCCTCGGCGACGCGAAGATCACCCACACCCTCAAGGACGCCGAGGCGCTCGGCACCGACGCCGACCGGGCCAAGGCGCGCGGCTTTGTCGAGCGGGCCGGGATCGTCGCCTGCGCCGGACTGCCGGCCGCCGAGATGACCGACCTGGGCCGGGTGATCGGCCTGTCCCGCCGGGAGATCGAGCTGGTGTCCTCCTGGTCGTCCCCGCCGGGCTGGGCGAGCAGTGGCAGCAACGAGGAGCCGCCCGGCCGGGGCCGGTTCCTGATCAAGGTCGGTGGTCGACCTGGCATCCCGATCCGGGTCTCCATCACCGACACCGAGCGTCGCCTGCACGACACCAACCTGCGCTGGGTGCAGAACGGTTTCGCCGAACAGCAGGCCGCTGAGCGGGCCGCGGCCCGGCAGGCGGCCTTCGAGGCCGAGGCCGAACTGGGCAACCTGAGCACCCAGCCGGAGTACGCCCAGGTGACCGAGGGACCCAGCCGGGGGTGGGAGGCGTGAGCGGGAGGATGTCCTCCGGCCCGCCACGCGGGTCCGACCTGTTCTTCTGGGCCTTCTCTCTGGTCGTCCTCGCCAACCTCGGGCTCTTCATCGTCGCCTGGACGGGCGGCACGCTCGGCGCCGGGCTGACCGGGCACGGCTGGCGCCCGCCGCCGTTCACCATCGGCTCGTACTTCGCCCTGGTCTCCGGCGACCTCGACACGCTCTGGCCCGGCGCGTCCCCGTACGCGGTCTACGGGGGGATGGTCGTGGTGGCCGCTCTCCTCGTCGTGCCGGTCGTGCTCGTCGGGCGTTGGCTGCTCGACCGCCGCAACCAGGGCGTCGGGCTGGCCCGCAGAAGCGATCTCGCGTCGTTGGCCCCGGCCGGCATCGCCGCCCGCGCCCGGGAGTTGCGTCCCTCGCTGGCCGGGATGAAGCACCTACCGCCGGACGAGACCGGCAACCTGCTCGGCGACCTGTCTCCGAACGGCCCGGAGTTGCGCTCCTCCTACGAGGACGTGGAGTTGGACCTGATGGCACCCCGGGCCGGAAAGTCCACCGGCATCGCCATTCCCCGGGTGCTGCGTGCCCGGGGCGCGGTCCTGCTCACGTCCAACAAGTCCGACGTGTACGCGGTGACCCGCGCCGAACGGGAACGTATCGGCACCGTCTGGACCTTCGACCCGCAGGGCATCGCGCACGCACCCCGGGAGATGTGGTGGGACATCCTCGCCGACTGCGTCACCATCGAGGGCGCGCGGCGGCTGGCCGGGCACTTCGTCGCCTCGGTCAACGACGACAGCTCGAAGAAGGACTTCTGGATCTCGGCGGCGCAGAACACCCTGACCGCGCTCTTCCTGGCCGCCGCCCGGGGGCGGGCCCCGGTCACCGACCTGCTCGGCTGGCTCGCCGACCCGGCCGACCGCACCCCGATCGACCTGCTGCGCGACGCGGGCATGCAGGCGATGGCCGAGCAGTTGCAGGGCACCGTACGCGGGGCCGTGGAGACCCGCGACGGCATCTATGAGACCGCCCGGCAGTGTGTGGCGTGCCTGCTCGACCCGGAGATCCTCTCCTGGGTCAGCCCGGACCCGTACCTGCCGCAGTTCCGTCCGGATCGGCACGTCCTCGGCCGGGACACCCTCTACCTGCTCTCCAAGGACGGCGGCGGCTCCGCCGCCGGAGTGATCGCCGGGCTCGCCGACGCGACGCTGCGGGCCGGGGTGGTCGCCGCCGAGCGGATGGGCGGCCGGCTGGACCCGCCGATGACCGCGGTGCTCGACGAGGCGGCGAACGTGTGCCGGATCTCCGACCTGCCCGACCTGTACTCGCACCTCGGCTCGCGCGGGATCAACGTGGTGACCCTGTTGCAGAGCTATCGGCAGGGCTCCCGAGTCTGGGGCGAGGCCGGCATGGACGCGATGTGGGGTGCCGCCACCATCAAACTGCTCGGCGCGGGCCTCGACGACGCCGACTTCGTGGAGAAGATCTCCAAGTTGGTCGGCCTGCACGACGTGAGCACCGTCAGCATCTCGCGTAGCCGGGACGGCTCGTCGCGGTCCGTCTCGTACCGTCAGGAGAACGTGCTGCCAGCCGACCGGATCCGGGCGCTGCCGAAGGGGACCGCTCTGCTGCTGGCCACGGGCGTCCGACCTGCGGTGATCAAGCTGCGTCCCTGGTACAAGGAGCCGGACGCGGGACGAATCTCGGCGCTGGCCAAGCAGGAGGTCGCGGCGATCACCGAACGGGCCACCGCCAAGCTCGGCACGGGGTGGTCGTAGGGCTTCGGCAGCCTCATCGGGACGCGATCAAATCTCCCGTTATGAGGTGAACCGCGTCCTGTCCTCCTCCGTAGTGCTGGCGACAGAAGGCGTGCGACAGCACGGTGCCGCCGCACGCGGCACCGTGCTACAGAAAGGCGGCAACAGTGGTCAGGTACGCACCGTGGCAGATCGGACTCCAGCAGGAGGCACTCGACGACAGGCGTCAGGAACTCGCCGGGATCATCGACCGTCTGCCGGAAATCAGACGTCGACTGTGGAGCGGCAGCCGCCACGAGAAAGAGTTCGGCGTGGCGGTCGCGCGCTACCGGTTCGTCGAGGCGATGCGCACGTCGTCGCTCAACAACCCGCCGGACCTCGGTTCCTCCGAGTCACGGCGCTTCGAGCGCTACCAGCGCAATGCCCGGACGCTTGTCGACGAGCCGGTCCGCGAGCTGATCGAGACCGCACGGCAGCGCTGCGCGGAGCTCGACCGGCGCGGCAGGCTGGTGAACCCGGCCGACCGCGAGGACCTGAACCGGGCGAGGAGCCTGTTCGGGCAGAAGTTCGAACTGGAACGCGACCTGAGGGAGTCCCGGCAGCACTATGCCCAGCAGGTGATCGACGATCTGCGCAGCCGGATCAACGTCGCCAATCAGCACGGCCGCTTCGCCGCGACCGGCGGCCAGAGCCTGGAGGTCCTCCACGCCCAGGTGCGGGCTCCGGAGGCCAAAATCGATCCGCCGACCCAGGAGATCGAGTTGGGCCAGGAGGGAGCGCTGGCAGAGCATTACGGGGAGGCCGCCTGCGAGGAGTTCGCGTCCCTGATGGCCTGCGCCGGGCACCGGGATCTCTACGACCCGGCCACCCGGACCGGCGACATGATCACGCGGAAGGACTTCTCCGATGTGACGTCGGCACCCGGCGCGCCGGCTGCCGCTCGTGACCACGTGGTTGTCTACTTCGGTCCTCCTGCCGCACCCGAGGGCGTTGTCTGCGAGGCGTGGACGCGCCAGCCGAGAGCCCTCGGCGCCCTTGAGTATTCGGTTCGTGAGGCCCATGCGTACGACAACAACTATCAGAAGTGGGCGCACGGCAGGGACTACCTGGCCACAGCCAGAGCCCAGTACCTCGATCACGAGTGGATCGCGAATCATCCGCGGGTGGACATCACCGCCAGTCCGAACACCGCGACCGCGACCCTCGAGGCGATCGAGGACCATGCCGACGCGCACGCCGTGTACCAGATCGGGCACCCCTACCACGGTGTCGCGGACCCTGCGCTCGGCCAGCCACTGAATCAGGACACCCTCTTGGCGACGGGCGCTCAGGGCTTCGCGGTGTACCCCGAAGACTGGTCTCCCGCGCCCTTGACTCCGGCGTCGGACCAGGCCGAGGCGCTGGGCCCCTACCTGCCCGCAGGCGCGGCATCGCTGTCGTTCGGCGACCGGATGCTGCCCATGGCTCACGGTTCGGGCTCGGAAGGGGAGTCGTCGTCGGCGGAGCCCGCGGCACCTGGCCACTTCGCCTATGACCAGTTCGGCTACGACCAGTTCGGCTACGGACACCCCGTCTGGAGCGCCTCGGTCGAGGGACAGTTCAGTGATCTGTCGGTCTCGGACTCTCCGTCGCCACCGGGGCAGACGGACCCGGGGCCGAGTGTCACCCAGCAGGCCGGATCCTCGCACAGCTGGACTCCCAGCCAGACGCTCGCGTATCTCGCGCAGGTCAACGCGGCACGCGCGGGCCAGGACTACGCCGAGCAGGGGTACCCCGCGCAGGAGTACCCCGGGCAGGGGTATCCCGCCGGGAGTAACACGCAGCAGCCCGCCCGCCGGGGCGGGCGCGGTCGGTAGCCGGCATTGCCGCCGTGACCGGCCGGGGTCCGTCCTGGGTACGGCCGATCACGGCGGGCGGGCCATTCAAAAAGATCTCCGTTCCGGACTGAACCGGCGCGCCGAGTGCCGCGTAGAGCGGGAATCCACGTCCGCCGTCGTCAGGAGACGATGAAATGGAACGTAGTCAGAACTCCAGACAACCCTACGACCACGGAAGCGGCTACCAGGGTTCCAGCCGCAGCGCCAGCGACCAGGGCGACGACAACGCCTACGACTTCGGCCCGGCGCTCGACGAGAACGGGTACCCGTCGCACATGAACGTGAGTGTCGCTCCGTACGCGACCATGCAGCCGTTCTCGAGCAGCGGCACCAGCTCCGCACCGTACCCGTACCCGTACCCGGCCGCCGCCTCGCCCTCGCCGCAGGGGCCGTACGACTATTCGACCGGCTTCGAGCAGTCTGTCTCGGTCGACGAACTCGCCAACCAGTTTGAGCGTTATCAGCTCGCCGGCAACCTCGCCTCGGTTGACCACGATGTGTGGGAGGCGCAGCGCGCCTTCGCCACGTCACCCGCTGATGACCGGATGCCTGAACCTGCCCCGGTGACGCCTCCGCCGCCTTTGGACTTCGCCGAACTGGAGGCGAGCACGAGGGCGTGGGAGCAGTGGGCTGATCAGCAGGTCGCCGACGGACTCACCAACCTCGTGACGGGGGAGCCGTTCCAGCTCGGGACGCGCCCCACGCAGCAGGAGGAAGTGGTCGTCCCCGACCGCTCCCCGCTGGCCAGTCCCAGCCACACCCCGAGTGGATCTCCGCCTCTTCCGCCGGTTGGCGGCCCTGCGGGCGGGCCTGACGTGGAGGCGGGGCGGGCGGACACGTTCGCGCTGCACGAAGACGGGCAGACGCTCATGCAACGTGTCAAAAATGGCTGGCAAGTTGTCATGGACGAGGAGGTCCGGACCCGGGTCCTGTACGCGCTCGGCAGCACGCTCGAGGCGTTCGGGCGATCCGCCGGATTTTCTTACGCCATCGCGACCGGCAACGCTGTGATCCTCGGTGCCGACATCATCAACAGAGGTCAAAGCATCTACAACAACATCACCGCGCCGCAGGTCGACATGCCGCGTCTGGCCCGGGACACCGCCGACGTCGTCGGCCTCACCACCGGTATCGCGGCCGGCTACACCGTGATCTCTGGTGTGAACAAGGCATTGTCAACGGACGATCACCTCGTCATCGACAGAAGTCATGTCCGAGCGGCGGGTTATCTGGGCGGCGCCGCTGCGGTCGCGTACGGGGCCGGTGCGGTTTTCGCTGGCGTGGACCGGAACAGAACGGCAGCCGGGCCCGCCGACACCGGCAGCGAGCCCGCGCTGCCCGAAACGTTCGACCGG